>NZ_JBBMRD010000002.1:0-445583 GCF_038900355.1 Olleya sp. AS48
TAGAATCTACTGATGGCTCTGTTGCTGTTACTGCTAATGGTAATGACTTCGATTTAAGTGTAACACCTTTTGATGATACCGCTTTACAATCTCAAATCACAGAAAACGCTGATGATATTGATGCTATTGAAGCTGAACAGATTACTCAAAACACAACTATAGCTGATAATACTGCAAACATTACAACCAACACAGATAGTATTGATGCTTTAGAAACTGAACAAATAACGCAAAACACAGCAATTACTGCTAATGAAACTGCAATTGCGGATCACATTACTGCTGATGAAGATACTGATGCAACTAATGAAATTCAAACAGTAGAATCTACTGATGGTTCTGTTGCTATTACGGCTAATGGTAATGACTTTGATTTAAGCGTTACTCCTTTTGATGATACCGCTTTACAATCTCAAATCACAGAAAACGCTGATGATATTGATGCTATTGAAGCTGAACAGATTACTCAAAACACAACTATTGCTGACAATACTGCAAACATTACAACCAACACAGATAGTATTGATGCTTTAGAAGCTGAACAAATAACTCAAGACACAGCAATTACTGCTAATGAAACTGCAATAGCGGATCATATTACTGCTGATGAAGACCTTGATGCAACTAATGAAATTCAAACATTATCTATTAGTGGACAGGATGTCACTCTTAGTAATGGTGGAGGAACAATCAATATACCTGTAACATCAGGACCTGAAGGACCTCAAGGTGCTCCAGGGGTTGATGGTGTAGATGGTGCAGATGGTGCAACTGGTCCACAAGGTCCTCAGGGTATTCCAGGAACTGATGGTGCTGATGGTGCAGATGGTGCAACTGGTCCACAAGGTCCTGTTGGTCCTTCAGGTACATATATTGGACATTTTATAATCTCTGCAACAGGAAATCAAACAATCACTGGTCTTCCATTTCAACCTTCTCAAATTAGCTTTCAAGCATATCCTAATGTAGAAAGTGAAAATATAAATGCTGATAATGGCTTAGGAAATAACAATAATGGATTTAATAATTCTTTTGGATCTATGACGGGATATGTTAGAGGTACGACGCAACAAGTTATATATGTTGGAGGTAGTGGTTCTTCAATTAACGATATCTCTCGTTACGCTTCAAGTTCTCATTGTATTGGAATAAGGTACTCTAATAATAATGGAGATAATTTAGGACTAACTTCAGCTAGTTTTGTTTCATTTAATCCTACTGGGTTTACTGTAAATGTAGATAATAGAACTGAAAACATACTTGTAATCTTCACAGCATATGAATAAGTTACATCACATTATAATAGTGTTAGCGATTTTATTTTCTCAAAATGGAAATACACAAACTGCATTTCACAATTTTGGAAACGTTCAAATACACAACCAAGGAGAAATTGGATTTCATACTAATCTAGAAAATGATGGCGCATTTAATGAAAACTTAGGAGTTGCTGGATTTTACAACGAAGACAATCCGTTAACCATTTCAGGAACTAGCATTCCAAGGTTTTATGATATGGAAGTTGCGGTTGACAATCATTTATTTTTAGAGATTAGTACACAAGTAACAAATGGCTTAGACTATTTAATTGGAGACATTATTACACCACGTGAAACTCCAGAAGTTTCGCTTGAATACTTTGACAATGCCATTTATACACTAGAAGATGACCTAAGACATGTCGACGGTTATGCTACAGTAATTAGCACTGAAGCCTTCAACTTTCCTATAGGACAAGATGATAAACTTAGACCGTTAATTACTCCGTCTCAATTAGCATTAGAAAAATTTACTGCAGCTTATTTTAATGAAGACCCTAACTTCCCTTCTACTTTCAGCAACACCTTTGACACAAACAATTCTGAGGGAATTATAAATGCTGTCAGTACTGAAGAATTTTGGGACTTTAATGGACGTACAGCAACTTATATCACATTAACTTGGGACCAAGAAAGCCAAATAAACAACTTAGTTACGGATCTTATAAATTTAAGAGTTGTTGGTTGGAGTAAGACTGAAAACAGATGGCTAGACCTTGGTAATTCCGCAACAACTGGAACCCTTAATAATGGTACTATAAATTCATTTGTTTTTACTCCTGAAGATTATGAAATTATAACTTTTGGAGCCTTAATTGGTAGCGATGGACTAACGGTCTACAATGGTATAAGTCCAAATAATGATGGATTAAATGAAAACTTTATAATAGAAGGTGTCGAGTTATTTAAAAATAATCTACAAATTTTTAACCGTTGGGGAAGAATTGTCTACGAAACCGAAAATTACGATAATACCTTTAATGGCGTATCTAATAAAACTGTAGTTGGTAATCAAGGCGAAAAATTACCTGTGGGCACTTATTTTTACGTATTAAAACTTACCGATGACAACAAGAGTTATTCAGGATATATTTATATAACTTATTAAAATCTAGAAGTATTATACAATAAAACTAATACCCTTTGCCATAATGAATTTATGCAAAGGGTGTTTTTTTATAATGCTTGAGTTTTTAATTCTGTAAAGCAAAAAGTCATAGCTATAATTTAAGTCAAAATTAGTTAATTTTGACATGTGACTTTCACAAGATTAATAGACTTAACGATATGCAACCTAACTTAAATCAGATTATAAATACCGATATAATTATAAAACAAATTTCTGGTAAAGCAACCATACCTATTAGACATGCTGTACTAAGACAAGGAAAACCTATTGAAGCCTGTTATATTCAGCAAGATGATTTAGAAAACACATATCATTTTGGATTGTATTACAAAAACAATTTAGTTGCTGTAAGCACATTTGTTGCGGATTGCTCTCCTTTATTTAATGATAAAACACAATACAGACTGCGCGCTATGGGTGTTTTAGAAAACTATCAAGGCAAGCATTTTGGCAAACAGCTACTAAATTATGGCGTTCAGTTTTTACAAACTAAGAAAATTGATAGACTATGGTTTAATGCCAGAATTAAAGCTTTAAATTTTTATAAAAACAATGGTTTTGAAACTATTGGAGAAATTTTTGACATCCCAAAAGTTGGACCACATTACGTCATGCACAAATCTATAAAATGAAAAAAAACACACTATTAAACTTTATAGTATTTATTGTAATTTCAATAGCTACACTACCACAACTTGCATTTAATCAATCTAGTATTTCTGAACAAGAATTAATAGGAAAAGGTAACCCTCAATTATTTGGAAACGGATATAATCTAAGAGAAGAAGCCCATTTAGCCTTTAAAAAAATGCAAGCTGCAGCTTTAAAAGACGGAATTAGTATTGGTACAGTTTCAAGTTACAGAAGTTTTGCGCATCAAAAACGCATTTGGGAACGCAAATTTAAAAGTAATAAAGCAAAAGGATTATCTAGTCATGATAATATCAAAAAAATAATAGAATACTCTACAATTCCTGGGACATCACGTCATCATTGGGGAACAGATATTGATATTTACCAAACCAATGTTAAGCAGCCAAACAATGTTTTATTGCCTAAAAACTATCATAACAATGGTCCTTATTGTAAGCTAAAAGAATGGATGGATACTAACGCTTCTACTTACGGTTTTTATGTAGTATATACTGACAATGCTAATCGTAAAGGCTTCAAATACGAACCTTGGCACTTTAGCTACAAGGCACTTTCAACTCCATATTTAAAAGCATACAAAAACTTAAATATCACAGAAATATTAAAAACTGAAGGATTATCCGGAATCGATTCATTTACAGCAGATTTCATCAACAAATATATCTCTCAAAATATTTTAGATATTAACCCAGAACTTTTGTAAATTGTAGCATTAACACATTGATATAATGAGAGGAAACTTAAAAGGACGACTATTAATTGGCTTATGTATTGCTGCTTTTTTCGGTTTTAAATATTGCAGTCAACAAGAAATAAATCCTTACACAGGAAAAAAACAAGCCATATCCATGACACCAGATCAAGAAATCCAAATGGGATTACAAAGTCGCGATCAAATGGCTGCTCAACATGGTGGTTTATATGCCAATGAAAACTATCAAGCTTTAGTAGACAATGTTGGAAACAAGCTAGTTAACAACAGTATTGCTAAGGACACACCTTATAAATATGAATTTCACTTACTAGCAGATCCAAATACCATTAATGCATTCGCATTACCAGGAGGACAAATATTTATCACATACGCCTTATTTTCTCAATTAGAAAACGAGGACCAATTAGCTGGCGTTTTAGGTCACGAAATTGGTCACGTATTAGGAAAACATAGCGCAGAACGTATTGCAAATTCTGAGCTTTGGCAAGGTCTATCAACTGCTGGATCTGTAGGTGCTGATGCTGGAGGATTTATACAACAGTACGGAATGACAAAATTACTAACCAATGGTCGTGATGATGAGTTAGAAAGCGATGATTTAGGTGTACGTTTTATGCTTCGTGCAGGCTATAATCCAGAAGAAATGATAGATGTAATGGAAATTTTAAAACGTGCTGCAGGACCTAGCAGACAACCAGAGATGCAAAGCACACATCCTGACCCAGACAACCGCATTGAACATATTAGAGCGTCTATTAAAAAGTATAGTCTTAACTAAAACGATATAGTAAATAAGCCTTAAAGTCCTGCAATTGCAGGACTTTTGTTTTTATATTTGTATAAACAAAATCTAATAAAATGAACAAAAAAGTAATCTTAATGATTTTAGATGGTTGGGGTAAATCTCCTGACCCAAAAGTCTCTGCAATAGATAATGCTAACACACCTTTTTTAGATAGTTTATATCACAATTACCCAAATGCGCAATTACGCACAGACGGATTACATGTTGGCTTACCAGAAGGTCAAATGGGTAACAGCGAAGTTGGTCATATGAATTTAGGTGCAGGACGCATAGTCTACCAAGATTTAGCTAAAATTAACTTAGCAATTGATAATAATACATTAGCACAAGAACGCGTCTTAATTAACGCTTTTAATTACGCTAAAGCGGAAAATAAAAATGTTCATTTATTAGGGTTATTAAGTGATGGTGGAGTCCACTCTCACATTAATCATTTAAAAGGACTTATTACTGCAGCAGAAGCTTCTGGTGTAAAAAACACTTATATTCATGCCTTTACAGATGGTCGTGATGTAGATCCAAAATCAGGAAAAGGGTTTGTCCAAGACATCGAAGATTTCACTCTAAACACTAATACAAAACTTGCTAGTTTAACAGGTCGTTACTATGCAATGGATCGTGATAATCGTTGGGAACGCATTAAATTAGCATACGATGCTTTAGTTAATGGTACAGGAGAAATATCAAATAACTTACCACAAAGTGTGCAGCATAATTATGATGCAGATATTACAGACGAATTTATTAAACCAATCATAAAATCAAATGCTAAAGGGCTTCCGTTAACTACCATTAAAGAAGACGATGTTGTTATCTTTTTTAATTTTAGAACAGATCGTGGACGCGAACTAACAGATGCGTTATATCAAAATGACCATCATGAGCAGAACATGCATAAATTGAAATTGTACTACGTGACAATGACAAATTATGGTGATGCTTTTACAGGAATTAATGTGGTGTTTGATAAAGATAATATTACTGAAACCTTAGGCGAAGTATTAGAAAAACACAATAAAACACAAATAAGAATTGCCGAAACTGAAAAATATCCTCACGTAACATTTTTCTTTTCTGGAGGACAAGAAACGCCTTTTAAAGGAGAAAGTCGCATCTTAAAAAATTCGCCTAAAGTTGCAACTTATGACTTAAAACCAGAAATGTCTGCGTTTGAGTTAACAGATGCTTTAGTCCCAGAATTAGAAAAAGAAACTACGGATTTTGTTTGCTTAAATTTTGCAAATGGTGATATGGTAGGTCATACAGGCTCTATGCCTGCTGCAATACAAGCTTGTGAGGTTGTGGACAAATGTGTAGAAAAAGTGGTGACTACTGCTTTAGCACATGGCTACACAACGTTACTAATAGCAGATCATGGTAATTGCGAAACAATGATTAATCCTGATGGATCACCAAATACAGCACATACCACTAATCCAGTGCCACTTATTTTAATTGATAAAGAATTAAAAACAATTAAAGATGGTGTTTTAGGTGATATGGCTCCAACCATTTTAAAATTAATGGGTGTAGAACAACCAAAAGCAATGACTTGTCATAGTTTAGTGTAGCAAAAATTTAATATTAAATCTCAATAAACGTTCTATTATAATCGATAGGACGTTTTTTTGTTTCAAAAATTAAAACTAAATCAAACATTTATAATGTTTTAGTATTACTTAACACCTCTTTCTTTTTATTTGTTTTAAAGTGAAATAAAATTCATTCTCCTCTTAAAACAAGAGGAGAGCTAAAAAACACCTCGATTTATAATACACCTTATTTTGCTCATACGTCAGTTCGAGTGCTTTTTGAGGCACGAAAAAAGTGTATCGAGAACTCCGTTATAATTAATTTTGAGTTTCATTCTAATTGAAGTACCACTATTAAGATTACCCTTTACTTTATCAATAATTATTGTATTTTTGGATTCAATTTTTATATTAAATGAAGCTTTCCAAAGGACTTATAATTGCAGTAGATTTTGACGGAACCATAGTAGAAGACGCATATCCAGGTATTGGACAAGAACGTCTTTTTGCTTTTGAAACCTTAAAACGCCTGCAAGCTGATGGCCATCGCTTAATTTTATGGACTTACAGACACGGAAAAAAACTTGACGAAGCTGTTGCTTATTGCGAAGAAAATGGAATCACGTTTTATGCTATAAACCAAAGTTTTCCTGAAGAAACCTTTAACAATGAAGTAAGTAGAAAAATCCACGCAGACCTATTTATAGACGACCGTAATATTGGTGGTATATTAGGTTGGGGAGAAATCTATCAGATGTTAACTAACGACACTCCCCAAATACCTAAACCAAAGAAAAAAAGTTGGTTTAAATTTTAATACTTTATTAAATCAAAATATTGCCTATCAATCAGTTCTCTATGATCTGGATGTGCAATATTAACTAATGCTTTGACACGTTCTTTTATGGTTTTTCCATATAAATTAGCAACACCATATTCTGTAACTACATAATGCACATGCGATCGTGTTGTAACTACGCCTGCTCCAGGTTTTAATGTAGGGACAATTCTGCTAATTCCATTTTTAGTAACCGATGGTAATGCTATAATTGCTTTTCCGCCATCACTTAAAGATGCACCTCTAATAAAGTCCATTTGCCCTCCTACTCCAGAATACATATGTGCACCAATACTATCTGCACAAACTTGACCTGTAACATCAACTTCAATTGCACTATTAATAGCTACCATTTTAGGATTTTGTTTAATAATGGACACATCATTAGTATAGTTTGATGCTCTCATTTCTACAAAAGGATTATCGTCAACATAATCATACAAACGTTGTGATCCAACTAAAAAGGTAGATAAAGCACGACCTCTATTAATAGCTTTGTAGTTTCCGTTTATTACATTTTTTAAAATTAAGTCAATTACACCATCCGAAAACATTTCGGTATGCAACCCTAAATCTTTATGGTTTGTTAATCTAGTCAACACAGCATTTGGTATAGATCCTATTCCCATTTGTAAAGTGCTTCTGTCTTCGATTAAATTAGCCACATAATCACCTATAGTATTTTCTATAGCATTTGGTAACACCATGTCATGTCCAGGTAAAGGTTGATGACTTTCAACAAACGTATCAATTTCTGACACATGTATAATTCCCGCTCCATGTGTTCTTGGCATAAATTTATTTACTTGAGCAATAACTGTTGTTGCATTATCAATTGCTGCTAAAGTAGCTTCAACAGAAACACCTAAAGAGCAATACCCATGTTTGTCTGGTACAGATACGTGTATAAAAGCCACATCCAAATTAATAATGTTTCTTTTAAACAAAACCGGTAATTCACTTAAAAAAACAGGCGTATAAGATCCATTTCCTGCTCTTAAGGTATGTCTCACATTTTTTCCTATAAAAAATGAATTAACATGAAAACTATCTTTTAATTCTGGATTAGCGTAAGGTGCTTCTCCTTCGGTATGTAAGTGACAAACCTCTACATGCTTTAACTCTTCATGCCTTTTAGTCATTGCCTGAATTAACGACTGAGGTGCAGCAGCTGCAGCCTGAATATAAACACGATCATTAGATTTTATAACTTTTACATCGTCTTCTGCTGTGACTGATGTAAACATAATTTTAAAATTTAGAGTACAAAAATAATACATCAAAATACTTTAAAACCTGCTAAATGTCATGTCTTCAAAATAAAATAAGCAGTTTATTTTAAGTATATTTGCACATATTTTTTTTAACCATGATTATAGTAAAAACAAAAGAAGAAATAGAATTAATGCGCGCAGCTGCATTAGTTGTTTCTAAAACATTAGGTGAAGTTGCTAAAGCAGTAAAACCAGGTGTTACCACTTTACAATTAGATAAAATTGCTGAAGAGCACATCAGAGATTTAGGTGCTGTTCCAGGATTTTTAGGATTATATGATTTTCCTAACACCTTATGTATGAGTCCAAACTCTCAAGTGGTGCATGGTATTCCTAATAATACGCCTTTAGAAAATGGAGACATTATATCTATAGATTGTGGTTCAATTTTAAATGGTTACTATGGTGATCACGCCTATACTTTTGCTGTAGGTGACATTGATCCTGAAACCGAAAAATTACTACAAGTGACTAAAGAGTCTTTATACGTTGGTATTAAAGAATTAAAAGTTGGCAATCGCGTTGGAGATGTTGGTTATGCCATTCAAAAATATTGCGAAGATCATGGCTATGGCGTTGTACGTGAATTAGTAGGTCATGGTTTAGGAACTAAAATGCATGAAGATCCAGAAATGCCAAACTACGGTAAACGTGGTCGTGGTAAAAAATTTATAGAAGGTATGGTTGTGGCTATTGAGCCTATGATTAACCTTGGCACGCAACGTATTAAACAACATAGAGATGGTTGGACAATTACCACATTAGATGGTAAACCAAGTGCACATTTTGAGCATGATGTTGCTATCGTAGATGGTAAACCTGAGTTGTTATCAACCTTTGCCTATATTTATGAAGCTTTAGGTATTGTTAGTAACGAAGAAGATGAATTTAGACAAAACCCTTTAGTTCTATAATTTAAAATGATGTCCATTAGTTATTTAGAAGATCAGCTTCAGCCATTAAGACAAGCATTAAATACCCACAAATTATATTCTGTTTTATCAAACATTGAGGATATTAAGGTATTTATGGAACAACATGTGTTTGCTGTTTGGGATTTTATGTCGTTATTAAAAGCGCTTCAAAATCAATTAACTACAACAACTTTACCTTGGATTCCTGTTGCAAATCCATCCATTGCTAGATTTATAAATGAAATAGTTTTAGGTGAAGAAAGTGATATAAATGAGGTAGGCCAAGCAAAAAGCCACTTTGAAATGTATCTAGAAGCGATGCAACAAGTTGGAGCTAATACTATTCAAATTGATTATTTAATGGCGCAATTACAAAGTGGGTTTTCAATTGACGAAGCTTTAAAAACAGTGCAGTTCAATCCTGAAACTTTAGCGTTTGTAAAGTTTACATTTGAAATAATTAAAACAAATCAAGCACATAAAATAGCTGCAGCGTTTACTTTTGGTCGTGAAGATGTTATACCTGACATGTTTTTTCAGATTATAAATCAATCTAAAGCCGATCAAAATAGCTTTAACAAACTAACCTATTATTTAAATCGTCATATCGAGTTAGATGGTGATGAGCATGGTCCTTTATCTTTAAAAATGATTGAAGAACTTTGTGCTAATGATGCCAATAAATGGGACGATGTTTTAGACGTTTCTAAACAAGCATTAAACTATCGTATTAAGTTATGGGATGGTATTTACAACTTAATAACAGCACACGTAGCAGTTGAAGCTTAAGTCCTTTGAAAAAACTATTTAAACTTATATTAAATCTAATACCTAGACCTTTACTAATAAGGCTTAGCTACGTAGTACGTCCTATTCTAGCTTTTTTTTTAAAAGGAGATACGTTTACAGACCCAATTGATGGCAAAAGCTTTAAAAGCTTTTTACCATATGGTTATGGTACACAACGCAATAACGTCTTGTCTCCCTCTACCCTAAGTTTAGAGCGTCATAGGTTATTATGGTTATACTTACAAAACGAAACCGATTTTTTTACAAATCAAAAAAAGGTACTACATTTTGCACCAGAACAATGTTTTTTAAAACGTTTTAGAGCCTTAGACAATATTGATTATACAACAACAGATTTATTATCTCCAATTGCAGATGTTAAAGCAGACATTTGTAATCTTCCGTTTGAGGATAACAGTTATGACATTATTTTATGCAACCATGTGCTAGAACATATTCCGGATGACACTAAGGCTATGCAAGAGTTATATCGTGTTATGAAACCTGGTGGTTATGGCATATTTCAAATTCCGCAGGATTTGACTAGACAAACTACTTTTGAAGACAATACCATTACTGATAAAAAAGAACGTGCTGAAATTTTTGGCCAATACGACCATGTACGTGTCTATGGATACGACTACTTTAATAAACTTAGAGACATTGGTTTTATGGTGAATGAAGTAGATTATACTGGCAAACTTTCCGCGAAAGCGATAGAAAAATACTGCTTAGCAAAAGGCGAAATTATTCCTGTCGTATATAAAAAACAATAATCTAACATTATAAATTATGACTTCACAAATATTAATTGCAACAGGTGCTGTATTTGGTATGCTATCTGTTATTTTTGGAGCATTTGGAGCACATGCTTTAAAAAAGATTTTAACCACTGATCAATTACATAGTTTTGAAGTTGGCGTTAAATACCAAATGTATCACGCTATTGTTTTATTAGCTATTGGCTATGGTCAAGGACCAATGACTGCTGCTATTTATTGGTGTTTTGTTATTGGAATACTACTGTTTTCGTTTAGTATTTACGGTTTAATTTTATCTGATGCTAAAGGTAAAAAATTAAAATTTTTAGGTCCTATCACACCTATTGGTGGTTTACTTTTAGTGACAGGTTGGTTGTTATTGATAGTTAATATATTTTAAAACAAAAAAGGCTACTTAGATGTAGCCTTTTTTGTTTTAGTCTTCTTTGATTACGATATCAAATTAACAACAATCTGCTGCTCAGTAACACCTCCAAAACCGTCGGAAGCCACAACTACAATAGTATCCTCTCCTCCTACAAATAAATTATAGTCTATAACATAAGTCAACGCAGTTAAGTTATCGGATAACAAATCTCCATTTAAAAAAATTGCATAAACGACGTCCTGATTATCGGGATCTACAGATGCAGTCCAATTAAAAGTTATACCATCTGCTGTAGCGACACCTTCTGTTAAGGTAAAAGCACTTGGATTATTATTTACTTGTGCTTGATCGTCGTCTGCATTACAATTAAATAGCAATACAGTTAAACATAATAACATTAGGGTTTTAAAGTTTTTCATAATTAGTTAAATTTTTAGATTATTAGTGACGTCTTTATTAATGATAGGAACTGTCACACGATTCTGCTGTTTTAGGACAACTTGCTTTATGCTGATCTCTTAATTTCCAAACTCTGAGTGTTTTTTGACCTTCAGGACTTTGCCAGTAGGCATCGTTTTTAGTCTTAATGTACTCCGCATATTTTTTACCTTCAGCTTTAACAATCTCTAAATCTGCTTCTTCTTTAGCAGTTGTTGTGTGAGCTGCTTGTTTTGCTTTCATTGCCACTAAATAATCGGTAATCATTTTTTTAATATCCTGAGACATCAATGCTTTATACTCTGGTGCTTTGGTATAATCTACTTCGGACTTTGTGTTTAAAGCAACGTCTTTTACTTTACTTAAAAATTTGCCAAACTTTTTCTTCTTTTTCTTTTTTGCTGGTTCTTCTCCTTCTGGTGTTGTACCTTTTAATACATAAACACGACTAATTTCTCCAAATTCTGTTTTACTTTTAAAATCTTTAATAAAAAACACGTAGTTGCCTATTGCCACATAACCTTCATAATACCCATTATGAAAAGCAATAGAGGTAAATGGGTAGTTAATTAAATCTATATAGGTTTGTTTAGTCATGTCCTGCCAATACTTGACAGATTGCTCTCCATCTTCTGAAACAGATAAGATTTCTATACCACAAGGGATATTTTCGTGTCTTCTTATTTTTATCTGTACTTCTTCTGGTTGTCTTCCTGGATTAAGATGTGCGTAAAGCTTGCCTTTATTATCTTTTCTAATAGCTCCATATTCTAAATAGGTAATACTATCTCCATGTTGTTCTAAATTTTCGAAAATTGTGTTTTGAGCAAATGTACTTGTGGTTACTAATGCAATAAAAAATAAAATAATGTACTTCATAATATATTTGTTTCTGGTTTGATACAAATATGGAGCGATTATAGTAATCCATTTTCTGCTTTTTTGTGAATGGTAAGGTTTTAATAATGAATAGCAACAAAAAAAAGGAAAGCCAAATTGACTTTCCTTTTTTTTAAAATTAATAGATAGCTTTATTCTTTAATAAATCGCTTTACATGTTTATTTCCGTTAACATCCATAATCTTAATTAGATAGACACCGTTTGAAAGATTAGAAACATCTACAGTTTTAGAGTTGGTTTTAATAACTTGTTTTCCTAGTAATGAATAGACAGATATATTAGCAATAGCTGATGCTGTTTTTATATTTAAGGTAGATTTTGTTGGGTTTGGGTATAGTGATATTGAGCTAGATTGAATTTGAAAATCCTCTATGTTTAATGTAAAATTAGTACACTCTGAATCTAACTGATAAAATTCGGTAATTGAATTTTTAAAAGAATTACTTTGACTAAATGAAGGGTCATCAACAAAAACACAAGTCAGATTAGGCGATCCAATCGTTTCTATATATAAATTATTGGCCACATTGGTTCCTGTTCTTAAATCAATATTTGCTAGAGAATTACCACTAACGTAAATATAATTTACATCCAAATTTGAAGAAAAATCTAAATTACCTAAGTTATGTACATATTGGGCTTCAAAATATTGCAAATTAGTAATAGTTGATACATCAATATTTGTTAACCCTGTATAACTTACTACAATGGAAGTCGCTAATTTTAATCCATCGATATTTAAAGTCATTAATGGATTATTACTAATGTATATATTGGTTAAGTATTTATGCGCTCTCAGGTCCATGTTAGAGATATTATTATTATCTAAATCTAAACTAGTTATATATGCAAAAGCTTGTAAACCCTCTATGCTTTGGATCCCGTTAACCCCTAAGTAAGCACCTCCTGTAAAACTTTTAGCTTCAGACACTTGTATTTCGGAATCACCATTACTATTTATAACTATATTATTTAATAAACTAGTCTTAAGTGACGTATCTGGAATATTAACAATTGCTGTATCACAATCAAGAGAAAAAATTGTGTATGCGTTAACATTGGTCCAATTTGTCTGACTGTAACTGACATTATCAACTTCTACACAGTATAAAGCGTAGTTGTTTGACACATTAAAATTAGCATTACTAATAGCATTATTATTTGTGTTTTTAATGTTTAAACTTACTAAATTATTGTTTTGAGCTTGTAAACTTGTTAATACAATATTGGATGATAAGTCTAAAGTTTCTAAATTATTGTTACTAATATCTAAACTGGTAATATTTACAAATGCCTCGATACCTTGACTATTACTTATATCTAAATTAGATACATTAATAGCTCCTGTATAATTTATGGCTTCAGCAGTTTGTATATCATTATCTCCATTAGTGTTGATGGCTGGATTAGATACCAAGTTTGATTTTAAATTAGCATCTGGAATATCTACTACCAATCCATTATTATACAACGCATTTACTTCGGCAGCTGTAATTTTACGCTCAAAATAATAAATGTCATCCATCACTCCGTCGTATCTATTATTACCAGTTGTACCACCTGTTAAAGCATTATATAAATCGCCACTATTTAACATTCCAACTTCCTGAACACCGTTAAAAGGCACAGTCGTTAAAACAAAGTCGAGTTGTAGGACATTATCAATGTACAATTGCTTGATATATTGTTGATCAACACCATCATTTTCCTTTCCGACAATAGCTACAATATGGTGCCAATTATTATCTAAAACGTTACTAGCTATATATTGGTTGTCTGGAAAACTACCACAAGAAAATCCATAGGAACAAAAATACCCAGTCCTATAAAATATAGAATTACCTGTTAGTCCTAAAATCCAACCATTTTCTTGAACATTATCGTATTGATGAAATAAAATACCATCTGTAGTCGATTTGATCCAAAAACTTAAAGATAGTTGGTTACCAGAATAACCAGAACGATTGGGCATTACACCCATGTTATAATGTCCATTATTTAAGTCGACAGCGGAATTTGAATTACCAAAACGGTCATCTACAAAAGTTGGAGTCCCATAACCTGTATTAACAACCAAATTATAATTACTACCTACTTGATTGGTTATATCACCATTTGTAAAGGAATAGTGCTTAGTTGCATCTGATGGGAATTGCGCAAAAGCATAACCACTAACAAGAAGCAATACATAAAGTAATTTTATTCTCATAATATATTTAATTTTAAAATTATGGAACAAAAATGCTAAACTATAGCCTTTAATTTTTTAACTTTTTAGTGAATGGTAAGTATTTGTAAATGAATGGTTATTTTAAAATACACGATTAATAATATCCATAAATTCATCTTTACGGTCTCGTGCAATTGGAATGCTTTTATTATTACTCATTATAACTTGAAGACCATCTTTTTTAGTGATCTCTGTCATGTACTTAAGATTAATTAAATACGATCTATGCGGTTTATAAAACAATGGTTTATTGCTTAATTGCTCTGTAAAATGTTTTAGCGTTTTACAAATTAATTCTGTTTTACCATTTTGTAAAAACACTTTAGTGTAGACTCCATCTGCTTCAAAAAACAAGATATCTTCATGCGAAACAAATCGTATTCCTTTAGGAACTTCTAAAGCTATTTTATTTAATGCTAATTGTTGAAAATTACGTTCTAAATTAAGTAATTTTTCTTTTATAAAGTTTTCTTCTAAACTATCAGACGCTTTATTTATAGCTGTTTTTAATTCGTCAATATCAATTGGTTTTAGCAAATAATCTACAGCTGATAATTTAAATGCATCAATCGCATAATGTCCATAAGCGGTCGTGAAAATAATTTGAAAATTTATCGTATCATTTTTAAAAAATTCTAAAATTTGAAGTCCAGAATGGTTAGGCATTTCTATATCTAAAAACACAACGTCTGGTTGTTCTGCTTTAATTATGGCTACACCTTCCAATAAATTTTCTGCATCAAAAACGGTTACAATTTCTGGACACTCTTCTTCTATCAAGGTTTTTAAAATACGTCTAGCTCTTTTTTCGTCGTCTATAATTATCGCTTTCATGGTCTAATTTTTAATCTTTTACTTGTATTTTAATTACCACTTTGGTACCGCAAACATCATGTTTTGCATTAATAATATCTTCAATATTTAATGTTATTGCTTTATTATGACTACGATTTAGTAGCTCTATCCTTTTTTGATTAGCAGAGGTTGCAAAAGACTTGTAATTATCCTGACGTTGATTTTTTATAATTGCGGATGCTTTACGTCCAATACCATTGTCTATAATTTCGCATATTAGACTTTTATTATTACCATCCTGCTTAAAATTAAGCACCAATTTTTTATTGTTTTTTTTATGAAGCAAACCATGTTTTAAAGCATTTTCAACATATGGCTGAATAAATAATGTAGGGACAAAAGTCTTATCTAAATCTAGATCTGGATGAATATTAATTTCAAATTTAAAATCGTCATCAAAGCGATCTTTTTCAAGTTCTAGATAAAGTTTTAGTGTTTTAATTTCTTCATTTAATGAAATTTCATTGGCTTGACTATGTTCCAAATAGGTCCTAATAAGTCTAGAAAACTTAACTAAATATTGACGCGCTAATTTACTTTCGTTTAAAATAATATAATCTTGGATAGAGTTTAATGCATTAAATATAAAATGAGGATTCATTTGTGATCTCAAATTTTCTAATTGCGAAAACACCAATTGCTGATTGATCTTTGCTTTTTCTAAGGCTTGAAGTTGTACACTGTTTAATCGTTTTGTTTTTTGGGAATAGTACCACCAAACCAATCCAACAGAAGTTAGTAAAAACAACAGATAAAACCACCAAGTTTTATAAAAAGGTAAACGGACTGTTAAGGCAATGCTTATTGGGTTTGTGTAATTACTTTGAGATGTGTTTTTTGCTTTTACATTAAATTTATATTGTCCTGCTGGTAAAGTATTAAATTTAACAAAGTTTAATCCGTTTTCTAAAGCTATCCAATTATTATCATAACCTTCTAACTGATATTCAAAATTGACAAACTGATTGGTTTGAAATCCATTGACATTAAATCCAAATCTAATTTCGCTTTCTGTTTGCTTTAAGGTATATGACGTCTTAATTATGGTATCTTTTTCTTGTATGGATACATTAGTAAAATAAGGTTGAGAAGTACTTCTAACAGTATTTATTTTATTACTATTAAATTTATACAAACCTGTATTTGAACTAAAAAAGACTTGATCTCCTACGACTTCAATAGCGTTAATATTGTACGAGTCTATACCATCTTGTTTATTAATAGTATTTAATGTTTTTGTTTTATAATTATAGCTTTGTAAACCTTTATCTGTAGCTATCCAAATTACATTTTTATCTGCTACTAGTACATTAATTAAGTTTGATGCTAGTCCGTTTTTTATATTTATTGTCGTAATTAAACTATCATTTTTAAAACCTAATAATCCTTTTCCATCTGCAGCAACCCATACCGTATCGTCATGGCTTATCGCGATTTTTAAGGCATAAACAGGACTGTTATTATGGGTTATTTTTTTATACTTTTTAGTCTTTAAATCTACCCAACCTAAGCCATCTACAAAACTACAATACGCTTTGTTTTTTGCTTTATTTAATACAGACCCATAGCTTCTTAATGTTCTAAGATTATAAATAGAGTCTTTATTTTTATTATAAATAGAAAGTGAATGTGGAAGACTAATTAAATATTGATTATGATCCAACACATCAATTGATTTTGTTACTATCAGGTTACTACTTTGACTTTGCTTGGTGTCTAGATTATAAATTTTTGAATCCGTAGTCGCAACCATTAATAAGTCCTTTGCTAAAGGGTTATAGCAAATGTTATATATTTTGTTATTAAAACTTTCTGGTAATTTTTTAAGTTTATTATTTTTTAGATTGTAACTAAATACCTCATTTGAGTTAGTAGCTATATACAGTAAATCGTCATTAACTTCCTCAATAGCTTGTACACCTATATTGTTGGGTAAATTTATTTTATTTAGTTGTTTATTTGGCAAAACAAATACGCCATTATTAAGTGTAGATAACCAATAATTATTGTCCTTATCGATAACAAGATCTGTGATATATTCATTTTTAAAAAGATGTTTTTTTACTACTAAACCACCACTATCCAATTGACATATAAAAACGCCTTTATTTGTTAAAACCCATAAACTATTATTGTTGTTATAAGAATGAATTACAATTACATTTTGAAGTTGTTTTGGAATGTCAACTTCCTTTATACCACCATCTAATAATTGATACAAACTAGTTTTACTAATCGTTTGTAATTGGTTAAAATAATATATCTGATCATTCCATTTAAAAAATTTACTTATAACTCGTTTATTAAATGCTGCAATTGGCGAATTATTTAAAGTTTTAGCATCTTGAAAATCAACTGTTGGAGAAAAACATATAATACTGTTTTTATTATAATAAAACCCTTTTGGATTATGGTTGAGATCTCCCATATAAGACCTTGTCCCACTATCCAATATAGCAGTGATACTTTTTGTGTTAATATCTACAGTTACTATTCTGGATGGCTCATAAATTATTAAATGATTATCGTAGATATTAAAATCTACTAAGGTTTTAATATGGCTATAATCCTCAAAAAGCGTTAACTGCTCATCCTGGACATAAAAAAATTGACCTGATAAGTTATTACACCAAAGTCGTCCTTTATTGTCTAATTTTAAACCAAAAAGTGAGCGTCCTCTTTTATCGGGATTAGTAAATAATTTATAGTTTCTGCCGTCATACCTATACAAACCTTTATCTGCTGCTAACCAAATAAAGCCTTTGTTATCCTCTAATAAATCATAAAATTCTATATCAGGTAAACCATCTTTTTCAGTAAGATGTATGGACACAGGTTGTTGTGCTAAACTTATTTGATTAGCGAGTAAGATTAAAAATAATATAAAATAGCGATGGATCAATTAGTTATGCTTTTCTCAAAGCTACAAAATTGACTGCTATTTAATTATAAATTATTAGCGAACGGTATAAAAACCTATTTAAATGGTAATAAGATTAATTAACTGGAAAATTATTAAATGCTTTAGACTCCAATTCTCCTTTATCGTTTTCAAAAATCAAGAACGCTTTTAACTCAGGATGTTTTGCCATAAAGTAATCTACTTTTTCCATTCCCATTGCCTGAAAAGCAGTAGCATAACCATCTGCCATCATACAGGTTTTAGCTATAACAGAGACACTTAAAATATTGGTTTTAGATGGATAACCTGTTTTAGTATTAATAATGTGTGCGTATTTGTTTCCGTTTTCGTCAATTTTAAATTTACGGTATGTCCCAGAAGTTGCCATAGCTTGGTCTTTTAAAACTAATGTTTCATTGTAGCTTTGAGAGCCATCATAATTTGGGTTTTCAATACCAACAGTCCAACCTTTAGCTTTGCTAACATTAATACCTTTTGCTCTTAACTCTCCACCAATATCTACGATGTAGTTTTTAATATTTTTAGATTCTAAAAAATCTGCAATTACATCTACTCCATACCCTTTAGCTATCGCGTTAAAATCTATAAAAGAGGCTTCTGGTTTTTTTATTTTACGATCAACTAATCCAACCCTGTTTAAGCCCACAAAACGCATTAAACTATCAATTTTAACACTGTCCAAAGTCATTGTATTTTTTTCTGAACCAAAATTCCAAGCATTAACTATCCTTCCAATGGTTGGATCTAAAACACCTTCGGTTTCGCGATAAATTTGCTTTGATGCTTTAAAAACGGTTGTAAAATGATTATCTACTTCAACTTCTTCATTTCGGTTTAACCGTGAAATATCAGAGTTATCTTGATAATTAGACATGGATTTATTGATAATTGCAAACAGACTATCAAATTGTTTGTTATAACTTGTGCCATCCAAATCAAAATATTGTATACTATAACTTGTCCCGAAAACAGGACCTGATACTTTAAGTAATTGTGGTTCTTTTTTACAAGAGAAAACAATAAATAAGACAGAAAATAAAAGCGTGTATTTTTTCATATAGGCTATGCTGTAAGTTTAAAAGACTAATAATTTTAGGTCTTAGTCTTAGTTTAGGTTGGTTTCAATTAATTGAATCCCATTATATTCGATTAAATATTCTTGATTTAAATAAACAGGCAAGTCTTCTCCTTTTGGATTACCCAATCCAACGCCAGCATATAATATTTTAGAATTATTATCTGTGGCGTGCTTTTTAAATGACTCCATCCAAATAACGTCGTAATTATTAGCATTATCAGGTAATAGCACAGCGCGAACAACCACAAAAAAGTATTGTTTATTTTTATCCATAACTACAAATTGCGGATTACTTTTAAGTTGACTATTAATTGCTATAAACTCAAAACCACGTTTCTCTAGGTCTTTACCTACATGATTCATGGCTAGATTATGTAACTCTTGTTTTGATAGTGCTTTCATATTACAAAAATAAAGTTTATTTCGCTTTCGCGGAAAAAAAGCCGACTAACAAATTACTTAAATCTTGCAAATTTAGAGTTATAGAAAGTAAAGTTAGACACTGGAATTACAGCATCCAATTTTAAGTCATACCAAGGAGACATAGAAGCATCCTCAAGGTTTTTTACTAAATGAACACTTTGTGCAGGTGTATTACCTTGAAATAATAAAAACAAGCTTTCATCTTTATCGTTAACAACTTGATCTGCTAACATTACAATATGACCTGGACTACCACCTAAAATAAGCATGTCGCCTATTTTTAAATCTTCTACTTTGATTACTGGCTCTAACTCGTGAAAAAGTGATAAGGTGCCAGAGTACATATATATTAAATTTAAATAGTTATAAAAATTAGCTTTGCTAGTGTTTACTCTTGCAGTCTTATTAAATACAACTTTATTACCTGTAATTTTTGGGCGATATCCTTTAGCATAATCTGACCATGAGCAATAATGTCCAGAAGTAAAATTAAACCCTATTTTATCCTTTTTGTCAGACTGCCAAAGGTATTCACTTCTTATCCTAATTAAAGCATCTGCACATTGTTGTAATCCATTTTTAGGCACGCTAATATCTAATATACCTTCATGTCCTTTTTGCCAATAGTATAAAGAATTATCATAATTAATAATCTTACTGTCATAAGCTTTTAATTTGTAGTTTCTAATATAGTCTTGAAAACTACCTAATGGATAATCAACTCTTTTATATCCTTTTGGAGGATTTACCCTAGACGCAATAGTTAAACTATCCTTGTTAATACGTGATTGTATTACACTTTTAGATAACTTATTTACAAACAGCTTAACAGGTTTTGGGTTAAGCTTGTAGACTAAAAGTAACAAGGTTATAAATATAAAAAGAGTAAGAATTATTTTTTTCATACTATTTATAAACGAAAAAGCCCAATACTTTCGTATTGGGCTTTTATCTAAAATTATCTTAAAATTATTTTACAATAATCTTTTTAAATACAGATTTATTACCTGCTTCAACTTTAAGAATATAAATTCCTGTTGCTTTAGCATTTAAATTTACTGTCTTATTAAATAAAGATCCTGTGTTAGTATACTTGTCGTTTAATATCTGACGTCCTCTAATATCATAAACTGTAAGCGTTACATCTTCACTAGTACTTATTGATAAAGTAATCGCTCCAGAAGTTGGGTTTGGATAAACACTAAATTGATCAAAAGCAAACTCCGCAGTAGATAAACTAGCTTGAGGTACACCAAAATAGAATGTTCCATCAATTCCTGTTGTAAATGTTCCAGACACAATAAATTCTGATCCAAAAGCTGTTACTGCTGCTGGTACAACTTCTACTTCTGTTCCATGCTCTCTAATAATACTTAAAGATGATGTTGTCTGTCCTGTAGCAGCTTCCCATCCAGCTATTTCTGCACTAGTAAAGTAAAACACGATTACTGCATCAGTACTTGTTAAAACATTTGTTGGTGTAATAGTAAACGTTTTATCTGCAAAAAAGTTTGGTGTAGTATTACCATTATAACTTTGTGCACTATTACCAGCTCTAGATACAAATACATCTAAACAGCCAAAATCTTCAATTCCATTATTAGTAATATCCAACATTAAATCAGAACTTACAGCATCACTAGATGTTACTGTTCCTGAAGTTGATAAGCTTAACTGATCTAAAGTTGCAGAATTCTCTACTGTTTGGATAGAAGTTCCTGTGGTAGCATCTACACTTAATGTATCAAATAATAATAAACCATCACCAGGTGTGTTATGGTGTCTGATTACAATTTGTCCTGTCGTCCCTGCATAAGGTGTTAAATCATGTGTTCTAATCTCTGTTCCTGTAGCTGGAACTATTCTGTCATTTTCTAATACAAACTCCTCTAAATCAGCATATGCTGTTGGAGCACTAATAGTAGTATAATACACAGAGTAATGTTCTTGATAGACACCACTTGTATTATAAGATCCAACAACATAAGATACAGCAACATCAGTTGCACTAGCTGGAATAGTAAATGCTGCAGACACTAAATATTGGTCTGGAGTATATCCACCAGTTCCTGTACCTAAAAGTGTTCCATTAGACTCAGAAAGAGCAGTATCTCCAACAATATCTCCAAAACCATCTAAGCCACCAACACCTGCATACCATGCGTTACCATCACCATCTCTATCATATACTGATAAACCAGTACCATCATCAAAATTATTAGTATACACATTAACCGTAGTTGTTAATGCTGCTGCTGCATCATCATTTAAAATTGTTAATTGATGAGTCGCTGCAGAAGCCAATGTACTTCCTGTAGTAGTAACGTTTAAATTAAGTATAACTGTTTCATCAGCTTCTACAAAACTATCATTATAAACTCTTAAAGTAATTACATTACTTCCTGTTGCAGTAGTTGCTCCTGTTGCAAAAACAACCGAGTTGTTTACTAATTCAAAATCTTCGCCTTCAACTGCTGTACCTGTAGCAACTAATGTAGCAGTAGCTGTAGCATCACCACCTTCAGATATATTTAAATCAAAATTATAATCTACAAAATCACAATCGCTACCTTCTAATGTTGACGTTGGTGCTGTTGTAGTAAAACTAATAGTTGGTTGAGAAGGATTACATACATTAGATGCATTTAATTCCATACGTCTAGGACTAGACTGCATAACAGCAACAATTCTATCTTTTTGATTTTGTGTAAAAGTATCCATACAGGCATCTGGTGTATAATCCATATAGTTTTGTACTTGGTCATTTCCTAAACCATCACTAACACAATTATCCACTGTTACACAAGAGTAATTAGGTTGATTAGAATCTGGTGTATCTGCACAAAAATCTCCTGCTGAACTACCTCCAACACAGTTAGAATTATCTCCCCAAATATGACGTAAACCTAACCAGTGCCCAACTTCATGCGTCATTGTTCTACCTAAATTATACGTTGGGTTAAGCATAAATGTACCATCATCTTCAGCTAATGTACCCATTGAGTCAAAAGCTGCAACTACACCATCTGTGTTAGCTGCTCCTCCACTTGCACTCAATCCAATTAAACCAGAATTACTAGGAAACTGTGCGTATCCTAACAAACCTCCTAAACCAGGATTAACATTATCATCCAAAGCATTTCCGCCTGGTCGTATAGTCCACATATTTAAATACATTGTTGGGTCCCACTGTGTATTTGTTTTCATAGTTTCCACATCAGATCTAATTTCCCAATCTCCAGTATTAGATGGCGTTTGGTTATTACTGTATGGTGTTATTACGTGTCTAACTACTCCTGTTGTTGGATTACCACTTTCATCTTGTTGCGCAATACAAAAATTTATCTCAACATCAACAGCTGCTCCAGTACTATTTACACCTCCTGGTGTACCTGCTAATCTTCTATAATCCTCATTCATTACCTGAATTTGAGATAACGCTTGTGCATCTGTAATATTTTCTCCTGTACCCAAAGCATCACCATCGTGAACAACGTGGATAATTACAGGTATATTATATACTACTTGCTGGCTTCTACCACTTGCTCTGTCTGCTTGAATTTGAGACAACTTTGGCGCTAACCATTCTTCAAATTGAGCATCATTTGCTCTATTTGGATATTTTTGTTGAAGTAAAAGTTCGTTTTCATCAGTTAAACATTTAGCATAACCAGTGACTTCGATAGACTGTTTAGTAGCTTCTGTTAATTCAAAAGGACCTCCATTAATTTGAAGGTTTGAATTTAAACTAGAATTACTACTTTGAATTTGCGCTACTGCGGAAACACTAGCACTCAAAAATAAAAAGGAAAATAAACCTTTAAGTGTAATTTTATTCATATTGATGTTTTAATAAACGTTAAAATGTTACTTTTTGCCGAATTTACGGAACATAATAAAAAAAATACGAAACTTTAACACACTATTTTGGTATACCAAAAAAAAGCCAGAACTGTTAAGTTCTGGCTTTATAATATAATAACTAGAAGTTGAGCATTTTAGCCTCCAAAATCATCAAATCTGATGTTTTCATCATCGATACCAAAATCTTCTCCCATTTTTTGTACTGCTTGATTCATTAATGGTGGTCCACAGAAATATAACTCTATATCTTCCGGAGCATCATGCTTAGATAAATATTGGTCTATTACCACTTGGTGAATAAATCCAACAAATCCATCACCTGACTCATCATTAATATCTGATTTCAATTTCCAATTATCAGCTTCCGTTGGGTCTGATAAAGCAATAAAGAATTTGAAGTTCGGGAAATCTTTTTCTAAAGCTCTAAAATAGTGAATGTAGAATAATTCTGCTTTAGAACGTCCACCATACCAATACGTTACTTTACGACCAGTTTTGATAGTTCTAAATAATTCATATAAATGAGAACGCATTGGTGCCATACCAGCTCCACCTCCTACATAAAGCATTTCTGCTTCAGACTCGTTGATAAAGAATTCACCGTAAGGTCCAGAAATTGTTACTTTATCTCCAACTTTTTGGTTAAAGATATAAGACGATGCTACTCCTGGATTTACATCCATCCAGCCACCTTTAGCACGATCAAAAGGAGGTGTTCCAACACGTACATTAAGCATAATTTTTCTTCCTTCGGCAGGGTAAGAAGCCATAGAGTAAGCTCTTTCAACTAACTCGTCATTTTTCATCACTAACGGTCTTAAACCAAATTTATCCCAATCTGCTTCAAACTTATCTGGCTCTCCTGGGTGATCTTCTGGATGTGCAGTGATATCCATGTCTGAATAATTAACTGTACAATTTGGAATTTCAATTTGAATATATCCACCTGCTTTGTAGTTCATATCCTCAGGGATCTCCACTACAAACTCTTTAATAAAAGTCGCTACGTTGTAGTTAGATACAACAGTTGCTTCCCATTTTTTAATCCCAAATACTTCTTCTGGAATGGTAATTTCCATGTCTTGTTTAACCTTTACTTGACAAGATAGACGTGCACCATGTGCTAGTTCTTTTCTTGAGAAGTGAGGTGTTTCTGTAGGCAAAGCTTCACCTCCACCAGATAAAACGTGACATTCACATTGAATACAAGTTCCACCACCACCACAAGCTGATGGTAAGAAAATTTTATTGTTTCCTAATGTTGATAGTAAAGTACCTCCTGAAGATACTTCTATTTCGCGTTCGCCATTTATTAAAATCTTTACTGGACCAGATGGCGATAATTTTTGTTTAACAAACAACAGTAAACTTACTAATACTAATGTAATTAGTAAAAATGCTGCTACGGTTGCTAATACTGTCCCTAATGTTCCTGCTGCTAAAATCATGTTACTCTACTATTTTAGTATTGTTAGCTAAATCTTTTGACTCAACAGTTTTAGTATCTACTTTAACTGTCTTTTCTTTTTTAGGTGCTTCTTCATCTCCTCCAGTTAACATACCTCCAAAACTCAAGAAACCAATTCCCATTAATCCTGTAATGATAAATGTGATTCCTAATCCTCTTAATGGTGCAGGTACATTACTGTATCTAATCTTTTCTCTAATTGCTGCAATTGCAAGAATAGCTAAAAACCATCCAATACCTGAAGATATACCATAATTAAATGCTAAACCTAAAGTTTCGATTTCTCTTGACTGCATAAATAATGATCCTCCTAATATCGCACAGTTTACTGCGATAAGTGGTAGGAAAATACCTAAAGAGTTATATAATGATGGCGAAAACTTTTCTACCACTATCTCTACTAATTGTACCATTGTTGCAATGGTAGCGATAAACATAATAAATGATAAGAAACTTAAATCATAATCAGCATATTCTGATCCTAACCAAGATAAAGCTCCTGGTTGCAAAATATATTGATCTAGTAACCAGTTTAATGGTACTGTAATAGCTAATACAAATATTACTGCTGCACCTAAACCTACAGCTGTTGCTACTTTTTTAGATACTGCTAGGTAAGAGCACATCCCTAAGAATACTGCAAATACCATGTTGTCTATAAAAATCGACTTGAAAAATAATTCTAAATGTTCCATAATATTTTTAGTCTTCGATTAATGCTTTATTTCTACTACGTTGTACCCAAATGATAAGTCCAACAATTATTAATGCCATAGGAGGCATTAACATAAATCCGTTGTTTTCATATCCTATTGAATATACTCCTGTTTTTTCGATTGGATCTCCTAATACTGGTATTCCGAAAAGTGTACCAGACCCTAAAAGTTCTCTAAAAAAACCAACAATTATTAAGATGACTGCATAACCTAAAGAGTTACCAATTCCGTCAAGGAAGGATCTCCAAGGTTTGTTTGCTAAAGCAAATGCTTCAAAACGTCCCATAATAATACAGTTAGTAATAATTAATCCCACAAATACTGAAAGTGTTTTACTTAGCTCGTAAGCAAAAGCTTTTAATACTTGATCTACAATAATTACTAATGCAGCAACTACAATAAGTTGTACAATAATTCTGATTTTAGAAGGTATGATGTTTCTCATTAAAGAGATAACGACGTTTCCTATTCCTAATACAAACATTACAGCAATACCCATTACCAACGACGCTTTTAACTCTGCGGTAATAGCTAAAGCAGAACATATACCTAATACTTGGATTGTAATTGGATTATTATCTGCTAAAGGATCTGTTATTAACTTTGCGTCTTTTTTTGAAAGTAGTCCCATAATTAATTGCTAGCTAGTTTTTTTAAGTTCTCGAAGTAAGGTTGATATAATCTTAAATCTTTTTTAATCATTGCTGTTACACCATCACCTGTGATAGTTGCTCCTGCTAATGCATCAACTTCGTAATCATCTTTAATTTCGTTTTTAGGATCATTATTACCTTTAGCTACAGTAATCCCTTTAAAGACACCTGCATCAGTTAGTAATTTTTCACCATAAAAATCATCCATGAAGTAACGTTGCTTTATGTTTGCTCCTAAACCTGGTGTTTCACCTGCGTGGTCAAAAAATGTACCCTGAACAACCATGTTTTCGTCTAAAGCAACATAACCCCAAATAGCATCCCAAAGTCCTTTTCCTCTAATTGGTGCAATGTAGAATGTTTTACCATCCTTTTCACCAACAAATAAAGGCAAACGTCTTGTTCCTCCTGTTTTAGCTTTAGCTTGTTCTTTTTTGATATCTATTAAATAAGCTTCATTATCTTCCTTAGCTACACCATTTTCAATAACTAATTGCTTAGTAATATATTTTGAAAAATCTGCTGCAACTTTATCTGTAGATACAAAAGTGATATCTCCATCACCTTCATTACCATTAACTCCCATAGCATACAGAATATTCTGTTGCCTTTCCATTCTTCTGTTTTCAGCAATATTTGGTTTTAATGTTGCTGCTGTAAAAGCCAATAAAGACCCTACAACTAGTACCATTACAATTGCAAATATTACGGTATATGAATTCTTGTCTGTGTTCATTGCCATGATTATGCTGTTTTAACTTTTAAACGTTTCATTCTGCGTTTTACGTTTCCTTGTATTACGTAATGGTCAATA
This sequence comes from Olleya sp. AS48, assembly GCF_038900355.1. Taxonomy (NCBI): domain Bacteria; kingdom Pseudomonadati; phylum Bacteroidota; class Flavobacteriia; order Flavobacteriales; family Flavobacteriaceae; genus Olleya; species Olleya sp. AS48. Next base: position 27,482 of record NZ_JBBMRD010000002.1, read on the forward strand.
GTAGGTGCAAAGACATTCATTAATAGAATAGCTAAGAAAACACCTTCTGGATACGCTGGATTAAATACACGGATCATTATTGAAATGAAACCAATTAAAAATCCATAAATCCATTTACCTTTATTTGTTTGAGAGGCAGTTACTGGATCCGTTGCCATATAAACAGCACCAAATAAAATACTACCAATAATTAAATGTTGCCAGAACGGTACATTCATTAATCCGTAAAATTTACTAGATTCTCCAATCCACTCAGCAGAAACAACTCCGTTAAATATTAACCCCATTGTTAAAGCTCCTATTAAAGTAGAGACAATAATTCTCCAACTTCCAACCTTAGTAAAGATTAAAAATAGAGCTCCAATGATAATTAATAACTTAGAAGTTTCTCCAACTGATCCTGGAATAAATCCAAAAAACATATCCATATAATCAATACCTGCAAGACTACTATTTTGTGCATAAGCACCAAGTAATGTTTCTCCTGATATTGCATCTGCAGTTCCTGCACGCTCAACCGCTTCATGTACCCAAACTTTATCTCCTGACATCCATGTTGGATATGCAAAAAACAAGAAAGCACGAATGGTTAATGCTGGGTTTAGGATATTCATTCCTGTCCCTCCAAAAACTTCTTTACCTATGACTACACCAAAAATTACTGCTACAGATAACATCCATAATGGAATATCAACTGGCACTATTAATGGCACTAACATACCTGTTACTAAGTAACCTTCTTCTACTTCGTGACCTTTAATTACTGCAAAAATAAATTCTACAATAAGACCAACTCCATAAGATACAATTACCAATGGTAATACTGTCCAAGCTCCAACTACAAAGTTATCCCAAGTGATAAAGTTTGCAAATAATGACGCTTCTCTAGTTATACCTGCTGCTGCGTCAATAGCTGCATAATGTTGGTAACCTGCATTAAAAATACCAAATATCAAACATGGTATTAATGCCATGATTACAATATTCATTGTACGTTTTAAATCATCTGCTGCCTTAATGTGCGTTCCACCATGAGTGGTTTCATTTGGCAAGTATAAAAAAGTATGAATTGCGTTAAACGCAGGAGCCATCTTGGTCCCTTTATACTTTTCTTTTAAATTATGTAAATTACTTTTTAAGCCCATTATCCTATTTCTTTAAGCATTAAGTCTAAACCTTCTCTAATTATCTTTTGGTGTGGTTGTTTTGACACACATACAAATTCTGTTAAAGCAAAATCTTCTGGTGCTACTTCATACATACCTAAAGCTTCCATTTCGTCTAAATCTTTGTACATACAAGCTTTTAATATTTGCATTGGAAAGATGTCTAAAGGAAATACTTCTTCATAACTACCAGTAATAACAAAAGCTCTATGCTCTCCGTTAGTATTAGTATTTAAGTCAAACTTTTTATTTGGTGTTAACCATGAAAAAGTTAAAGCTCTAGAAGTAGAAACTTTATTAAAAACTGGTTTATTCCATCCAAAAAACTCATAATCATCACCTTCAGGGATTACAGAAATTGTATTACTATAATAATCTAAATTCCCATCTGGTTTAACTTGTTTTCCTGTTAATACATTTCCAGAAATGATACGATCGTTACCGTTTTTATCCACACCATTGTCATAAACCATAGTTGCGATTTCGCTTCCTAATTTAGTTTTGAAATAACGTGGTTTTTTAACTGAAGAACCTACTAAAGCAACAATACGTTCTGCATTAAAACGTCCTGTTAACAATAATTCACCAATTATAACAAGGTCCTGAGCATTAACCGTCCAAACAACCTCACCTTTATTAACGGGATCTATTTTGTTAATCTGAGTTCCAACATTTCCTGATGGATGCGGACCAGACACCTTATGCAAAGTTATATCTGAAAGTCCTGCTAATGGCGAATTACCATTTTTTGCAACACTTACATGTACTTTACCATTAGTTAATTTACTTAAAGCAGTAACAGCAGCTTGCAGCTCAGCCTCCTTCCCTTGTAGGACGTAATCTAAATCTGCGACTAAAGGTGCACTTGCGTAAGCTGATATAAATATAGCTTTAGGCATGTTTGCAGGATTTGCAATAACATCATATGGACGTTGTTTTACAAAAGCCCAACATCCTGACTCTAATAAACGTGATTTAATAGCTTCAGCATTAGCTGAATTTAAATCTAGCTTACCATAATCCTGAAACTCTTGTTCCTTGTCTGCTTGAATTTTTACTGAAAGTATTTTTCTTTTTTCACCACGAGCTACCTCAATAATCTGTCCTGAAACAGGAGATACAAATTTTACAGCTTCATTAGACTTATCGTAAAAAACAGGTTGACCTGCCTTTACTTTATCGCCTTCTTTAGCCATTAATTTTGGTGTAACTTGATGAAAATCTTCAGGTCTAATTGAATAATAATTGCTAACAATAGCGTTTTCGGTAACCTTTTCGGCTGCTCCGACTAATTTAATATCCAGACCTTTTTTAATCTTAATGTCGTTTGACATATTATAAATCTATTGGTTAATAGTTATACTGATTGTGATTTTTATAGGCTTAAAAATCCGTGCAAATTTAATAATAAATAGATAATTAATTGACTATTTAAAAAAAAACTTTTAGGCATAGATTTTGTTTATCTTTGTTATATAAAACTGCTTACAAATGCTTAACAACATTAAACATATTTTTTTAACTTTTTTAATCACTACTATAAGCTTTGCTCAAGTTAAAGAAATAATACCGCCTGATTATGTAAAGTCAATCTATTTTAATGGAGGAACATCAGAAAGTCAATTACCAATCATTCCACTTGGACAACCTTTACTTTTAGAATTTGACGTATTAAATGGTAATGAAGATGATTATTATTACGAGATTAAGCACTATAATTTTGATTGGACTCCTTCCATATTAGTTGAGTCAGAATATTTAGATGGTTTTGATGAACAACGTATTAGAGAATACGAAAACTCTTTTAACACTTTACAAACTTTTTCTCATTATAAAGTTAGCATTCCAAACCAATTTACAAAAAGCATCAAACTTACCGGAAACTATATTATCACTATTTATGATGATTATGATGATATTATTTTTAGCCGAAAATTTATGGTATACCAACAACAAGCTAATGTTGGCCTACAAATTAGACGCTCTCGTGACGTTTCAACAATCGAACAAAAGCAATCTGTAGACATCACAATAAGTTCGGGTCAATTACAATTTGTAAATCCTACCGAGACTGTAAAAACAGTAATAATTCAAAATAACAATTTAAAAACAGCTATTACGGATTTAAAACCTCAATACATTTTAGGTAACGAGTTAAGCTACAGATACAATGAAGCCTCTAGCTTTTTTGGAGGCAATGAGTTTTTAAGTTTTGAAAACAAAGAAATACGAGCAGCAAATAATGGTGTACAATATATTAGCTTAGAAGATCTATATCAAACCTATTTATACACCAACACCTCTCGCGCTGACCTAGAATACACCTACAATCCAGATATAAACGGAAACTTTTTTATAACAGCTTTAAACTCGGACAAACCAGAAACCGAAGCAGATTATGCTTGGGTACATTTTTCTTTACAATATCCAACTATTGAAAAAGGTCAATCCATTCATGTTTATGGAAATTTTAATAATTATGATATTGAACCACAAACTAAACTTGAACATTATGAAGAAGAAGGTGTTTACAGTATTGCTATAAAATTAAAGCAAGGTTTTTATAATTATAAATATGCAATTGTCGACAAAAGTGGCAACATAGACGAACACACTATTGGAGGCAGCTTTTGGCAAACAGAGAACAATTATAAAGTTTTAGTGTATTACAAAGAATTAGGAGCTAGATATGACAAAATTATTGGTTTAGGCGAAGCTAATTCGGTTGGGATTACCAATTAACACTCATTAAAAGTAAGTTTTATCCCATTATATCGACCAAATAAATATATAATTTTCTTATTTTTACAATAAGCAACTACATACTAACATGGTACAACAAGTTACAAAAGGGATAAAAATATCCGTAGACACTAAATTTGAAGGCACGTTTTATAAAAACTATAAAATTAACTTTGCTTTTGGATATGACGTAACCATTGAAAACCAAAGTAAGGATGTTGTCCAGCTTAATGCTAGGCATTGGACTATTTTGGATGCCCTAAATAATATTGAGATTGTAGCAGGAGAAGGCGTTATTGGACAAAAACCAGTATTACAACCTGGTGAGAGTCACACCTACTCTTCTGGCTGCTTACTTACCTCTCCATTTGGAGCCATGAAAGGTTTTTACAGTATGATAAATTACTCAACTGCCAAAAACTTTGAAGTTATCATTCCTACTTTTAAACTAAGCGCTCCATTTGCACTTAACTAAAACTACATACTCTTATTCTTTCTAGATAAAAGAACCATTCTTCCTTTAACTACAAATAATTTACGGTTTTACTAACCGTAATAACCCAACAAAAAATTGTAACTTTGTAGTATTATTTTTAAACTAAAAACACAACACTTATCATGGGAAAAGGATTTTTCAATGTACCAATTGCGGTGAATGAACCTGTAAAAAGTTACGCTCCTGGCTCTCCAGAAAGAGCAGCAGTTTTAGACGCTTATAAAACAATGTTTAACAGCAAAATTGATGTACCTATGTACATTAATGGACAAGATGTTACAACAGAAAAAACACATACAATGTCTCCTCCACATGACCATAAACATGTTGTTGGAACACACGCTATTGCGGAAAAAAAACATATTGACCAAGCAATATCAACTGCTTTAGAAGCTAGAACAGCTTGGGCAGACACACCTTGGGAACATAGAGCTGGTATCTTTTTAAAAGCAGCCGAATTAATCGCAGGTCCTTACAGAGCAAAGATTAACGCTGCTACAATGATAGCACAATCAAAAACTGTACACCAAGCAGAAATCGATGCTGCTTGTGAGCTAATTGACTTTTTACGTTTTAACGTACAGTACATGACAGAGATTTATCATGATCAACCAGAAAGCACAAGCGATGCCTGGAACCGTCTAGAATACAGACCTCTTGAAGGCTTCGTATATGCTGTAACACCTTTTAACTTTACTGCAATTGCTGGAAACTTACCTGCTTGTATGGCATTAATGGGTAACGTTGTTGTATGGAAGCCAAGTGATTCTCAAATATATTCTGCTAAAGTAATCATGGATGTATTTAAAGAAGCAGGTGTACCTGCAGGTGTAATTAACGTTGTATTTGGTGACCCAGTCATGATTACAGATACCGTTTTAGCTAGTCCAGATTTCTCTGGTTTACACTTTACAGGTTCTACTTATGTATTTAAAGAGTTATGGAAACAAATAGGTAACAATATACACAACTACAAAACGTATCCTAAAATTGTTGGAGAAACAGGAGGAAAAGATTTTATAGTTGCACATAAAACTGCACATCCAAAACAAGTAGCTACTGCAATTGTAAGAGGTGCTTTTGAGTTTCAAGGACAAAAATGTAGTGCAGCCTCTAGAGCTTATGTTTCTAAAAGTATTTGGAACGAGGTTAAAGGTTATGTAATTGAAGATGTTAACTCATTTAAAATGGGATCTCCAGAAGATTTAAGCAATTTTGTTACTGCTGTAATCCATGAAGGATCTTTTGATAAGTTAGCTAAATATATAGATCAAGCTAAAGCAGATAGTAATGTAGAAATTATTGTTGGAGGAAACCACGACAAAACTAAAGGTTACTTTATCGAGCCTACAGTTATTGTTACTGAAGACCCTAACTATACTACAATGCGTGAAGAGTTATTTGGTCCAGTAATGACAATTTATGTCTATGATGACGATAAATTTACTGAAACATTAACATTAGTTGATCAAACAAGCGAGTATGCGTTAACTGGAGCAATTTTAGCACAAGACAGATACGCAGTTGTACAAGCAACTAAAGCGTTACAAAACTGTGCTGGAAACTTCTATATTAATGATAAACCAACAGGTGCTGTCGTTGGACAACAACCATTTGGAGGTGCAAGAGCATCTGGAACAAATGACAAAGCTGGTAGCGCATTAAACTTATTACGTTGGGTATCTCCAAGAATGATTAAAGAGACTTTTGTAACTCCTGTAGATTACAGATATCCTTTTTTAGGAGAATAGTACTTTAGGTATACTATCACACATAAAAAAACGCGAACCAAATGGTTCGCGTTTTTTTGTTCTATTCACTTTAGTAAAAATAAATTTACTTTTTAAGCTCTAATTTTTCTGCAAAGTAATCACAAAAATCCTTCATTGTAGCAGTCATTTTTTCGTCCTGAGTTGCCCTATTAAAAGTATCACTCATGGCTACTAATGTTTGATGAAAAAACACTTTCATTTCATCCACTGGCATATCCTTAGTCCATAAGTCAATTCTTAAAGATTCCTGAGCTACATTATCCCAAACGGATAGCATCATTGCTTTAGCCTCAGCATTTTTAATACCTCCATCTTGTGCTGTCCAATTTAATTTTTCAGGCACTCTGTTTTCGTCTAACTCAACTTTTAAAGTTATTTCTGATGTTATTTTAGCCATTACTGTCTTGGTTTATATTTAGATTTATTAAATACGATTTGTGCTGGAGTATTAAGCAACTCTGTTAATGTAACAGAGTTATTATCCATATAGGCTTTTACAATTTGCCAGCCAACAAATTGTCCTACTTTACCTGGTGACTCATTATCTATTTCTGCTAAATAAAATTTTGAGAAAGGTGCTGGATTAATAAAACGATTAGGTAATTTAGAGTCTGTACTGTACAATAACTCTTTGTCAATAAAGTACTGCCAAATTTGCTCTTGATTAGCATATACCCAATCTAATTGCAATTGTGTGTAACCTATTTTTTGAGCATCAGTTTTAAATGGTATAATCTTATCCTTTATATACAAAAGCTTCCCTGAATAGATCATCTCTTCTAACAAGTTTGTACGTTTAGAGTTTAGCACCATCTTCTCTGCATAAGCATTTGCCAAGTCTACGACTATCTTATCCGCAGTCATGTTAGCAGAGATATAAGTTTGTAAGCCTTGATAAAAAAAATGATCTGATCCTAAAAAGGTATCTAACTCTAAAATAGCAATAGTATCTGTTACAATTACCTTGTTGCGGTAATCAACATCAGAGGTGGATGTGATAACTCTAGGCGTCTTAAAATTTGGAAAATAATACTTTAAGTGTTTAAACAATTGCTTAATTTCCTGCGTTTCTGTTTTTAAGTCTGGAAATATTTTAATAGTCTCTTCGCTTAATTGATTTTGCAAAGTATCATTCATTTTTTGTATCCAAAATTGGTCGTCAAACTGTTTAGGAAACATGAATGGATAAGCCATTTTTAATTGCGGTAAATCTTCTGGCTTAGCTTCCGCGAAAGCGATATCAAAACGCTCTACAGCAAGATTTATATCAATCTTAGCTATTTTGGCTGCTTCTTTATTATCATCTTGACAAGAAAACAATGTAAAAAACAATGATATTATTAAAATGAATACTCTCATAAAACTTAAGGTCTCTTAATTTTTATTACTAAAGGGATTACTTTATTTTTGTTAGGCAAAGGTACTATACTTTGCTTTAAATTCTTTGATTATGCAAACAGAAAAAGTTGTAAAACATATTGTAGATTGGTTAAAAACATATGCTAATAACGCAAAAGTAAATGGTTTTGTTGTAGGTATTTCTGGCGGAATTGACAGTGCTGTAACCTCTACCCTTTGTGCGCAAACTGGTTTAAAGGTGCTTTGCGTAGAAATGCCTATACATCAGGCTGCCAGTCACGTCTCTAGAGGTCAAGAACATATTGAGCAATTAAAAAAACGCTATCCCAATGTGGAAGGGATTATATCTGACCTAACACCTGTTTTTGAAGAGTTTAAAACAGAAGTATCCCTAGAAGGTAAAAAAGAAGTGGTGGATATGGCTCTTGCCAATACACGTGCTAGATTACGTATGACGACATTATATTATCATGCTGGTTTACTAGGTTTATTAGTTGCTGGTACTGGTAATAAAGTAGAAGATTTTGGTGTTGGGTTTTACACAAAGTATGGTGATGGCGGAGTAGATTTAAGTCCTATTGCAGATTTAATGAAAAGTGAAGTGTATAAGTTAGGTGAATTTTTAAATGTACCAAAATCCATAATTAAAGCTGCACCTAGTGATGGTTTGTTTGGAGATGCACGAAGTGACGAAGACCAAATTGGTGCATCTTACCCAGAATTAGAATGGGCTATGAAAATGAAAGATGAAGGGAAAACTATATCTGACTTTGAAGGAAGAGAATTAGAAGTCTTTAAAATATTTAAACGATACAATACCAACAACTTACACAAAATGGTTGCAATTCCTGTCTGTAATATCCCTAAAGATTTAATCTAATAGTCTTTAATCCTATAATTTTATATACCTTTACGACGCTATTATTATTTCTATAACTCAAGTCTTTTTTTAATTAAAAAGGCCCTAAAAAACTAATTGACCATGGTTAAACTAATGGTTGCGGATAATCATCCTATAGTAACTAAAGGATTAGAATTGGTATTTGCTAACTCTAGAGACATAAAATTTGTCGCATCGGTTGCAGATGGCGAAGCTATTTTTGACGCACTAAAACAGTACACAACAGACATCTTAATTTGCGAAATTGACTTACCTAAACTTAACGGTATAAGTGTATTACGTCGCATTAAAAAAGAAAACCCAGAAGTAAAAGTTATTATTTACAGCGCACAGCAAGAAGAAGTTTATGCTGTAAGTGCTATTAAAGCTGGAGCAGATGGCTATGTTAACAAATCCACTGACTTACTAACTTTAAAAGATGCTATAATGAAAGTGTATTTGGGCGGACTTTATATAAGCCCAAATTTATCTAGAAAAATTGCATTGGACAAAAACAGTGGAAAAAGTAATTACTACAAAAAACTATCTACAAGAGAGGTTGAAGTTTTAAAGCTTTTATCTAACGGTAGACGTAACAAAGAAATTGCTGAGGAATTACAGATTAACGAAAAAACGGTTAGTACCTATCGTGCTAGGCTAATGAAAAAGCTTAATGTAACTAACTTAATTGATTTAGTAAACCAAGCAAAAAGTTTAGATTTATAAAGCTCTATTTAGCTTTCTTGACAACAACATTTTTAAACCTGAGTAATCCTTGACTTCTTCAAGGATTTCTCGGTTTATAGTGTTTCTATCTTCTAATGTTTCTTTTTGAAACTGTAATACTTTTTGATCAATTAAAAAGCAACGTAAAGTCAAAATAGTCTCGCTAACTAATTGCGCAACAGAGTCTATTTTTGTTTTTGGAAAAATATTATTACGATGCCAATCGGATAACGCATAACGCTCATCCTCCATTAAAATAGATGTGATTTCAGAGGCTAAAATAGGATCTATTGTGTTAATAATGCTTTCTATTTTAAATTCAGGATTTTGATTTAAAGCTTCAATTATTGCAAAATAAATATCTTTAAACTGTGGGTTTAAAAATTCCATTTCGTCTTCTTGTAAGTCTAAGTATATTTTTTCAAACACTTTAGCTTCTTGAACAACTGGTTCTAACTCTAACTGACCATTGTCTGCTTCTTTTAAAACTAAGTCTTCAAAATCTTCTTTTCTGTTTCCGTAAAGTAGTAGTATCTCAATAATTTTTCGCTCTAAGGTATATTGCACATCAACCTTTTTAACTGCTGGTTGACTTTTAATAACTTCAAAAGCTTGCGGGTTTTGAGGTTGTTTCGCTGCCTCATTTTGCTCTTTATTAGTCATTTGAGCTAGAGTAGAAAATAAAACCTCTTCACTTATATCCATTATCCTTGCGCACTCTTGGATATAAATTTCTGTTTTAATTCTATCCGGAATTTTAGCAATACTATTTACAATATCTCTAATGGTTTCGGCCTTTTTAATTGGATCGTTTTTAGCACTTTCATATAAAACCGAAGCTTTAAACTGGATAAAATCCTTAGCATTTTGATCTAAATAGGCTGTTAGCTCCTCTAATGTATTTGATTTTGCAAAGCTATCTGGATCCTCTCCTTCTGGAAACGTACAAACCTTGACATTCATACCTTGCTCTAGGATTAAATCTATACCTCTTAAAGAGGCTCTCATACCTGCAGCATCACCATCAAACAAAACAGTAATGTTTTTTGTTAAACGGTTAATTAATCTAATTTGGTCACTAGTTAAGGCTGTACCAGAACTAGAAACTACATTTTTAATTCCTGTTTGATGAAATTGGATTACATCTGTATAACCTTCTACTAAATAACAATTATCCTCCTTTGCAATGGATTGTTTAGCATGATAAATACCATATAAGACTTTACTTTTATGATACAAGTCGCTTTCTGGACTGTTTAAATATTTAGCAGCTTTTTTATCATTAGTTAAAATACGACCACCAAATCCTAAAACACGACCACTCATACTTTGTATAGGAAACAAAACACGTCCTTTAAAACGGTCAAACTGCTTAGTCTCCTTTACTATAGTTAAACCTGTAGCTTCTAAAAACTCTAAATTATATCCTTTTTTTAAGGCTGCATCTGTAAAAGCACTCCATTGATCTAAACTGTAACCAAGTTCAAACTTTTTGATAGTTTCTGTTGTAAAGCCTCGCTCCTTAAAATAACTTAATCCTATTGCTTTACCTTGATCTGTATTATGTAGTGTATTTTGAAAATAACTACTAGCAAACTCACTAACTAAATATAGGCTCTCACGTTTATCTTGTGCTTGTTTTTGCTCGTTAGACTGCTCTGTTTCTTCTATTTCAATATTATACTTTTTAGCTAAATATTTAATAGCTTCAGGATAGGTAAAATGTTCATGCTCCATTAAAAAAGCAACGACGTTTCCTCCTTTTCCACTTGAAAAATCTTTCCAAATTTGCTTAACTGGCGACACCACAAAACTTGGAGAACGTTCTTCTGAAAAAGGACTTAATCCTTTAAAATTACTTCCGGCTTTTTTTAGCTGAACAAAATCACCGATAACCTCTTCCAGTCTGGCTGTTTCATATACTTGGTCTATGGTAGATTTTGTAATCAAGATTAAATTTTATTGAATTTTTAGAATGTAAAAGTAATACAAAATAAGACGTTTTTCAATTCAGAAACTTTTAAGTTTTGACGTTTTTAGAATTAAATAAGTTTGAAACTGCGTTGATAATACTAATTTTTTTAACCTTTAAACCTAAATAGCATTAGGAAACATATAATTAGTTTTAAGGCAAAAAAAAACCGGAATATATTCCGGTTTTTCATTTTATTTTAAGTAAAACAACTATTTCTAGTCATTAACGCTTAACTTAGTTATAGTTAAATACTCTACTTCTTCGTCATCACCTTCATCATTTACAATCATTTCTTTTTCTTTCTCGTAAGTGATAGTAAAGCTTGTTCCGATTAACTCATCAGAATCAAGATCAAAGTTTTCAAAAACATCTTCTGAAAGATAGTTAAATTCCATTTTTTCTGTCTTATCACCTTTAGTGATTGTAAATACGTAATTAGTATCCTCTACACCATCATAAACTCCAGATACTACTTGATTTTTTGAAATTGTAAAAGAACTTAAAGTTAGGCTTAAAAAAGCAATTGTTAAAACTAAAATTTTTGTTTTCATTTTAATACTATATTAAAGTTGATATTGTGTTAATGGGTTTCGGATTTTAGCCACCTCAAGTCCGAATCTGCTTTTAGTATTGTTTTCCTTAAAAACAATAACACGTGGTTTTACTTTAAATACGTTTAGTACTATCTGTTTAGATTATGAAACTATTTTTTTTAGTTTAAATTTTATTTTTTTTTAAAAATCGTGATCTTGCTCTTCACTTTCTTCTAATTGAGGGTCTTGTACTGCTTCTGGATCATCATCTTCAAAATCCTCGTAGTCATCCTCATCGTAGTTTTCCATTGTTTTTACCAATTTAGTGCTAACCTTAACTAGATATTTAGTGTCTTCTGTAGTTACTTCTACAGCTTCAATTAATTCGTTTTTAGCGTTTCTAAATTCGATAATATGATCTTCATCGTATCCTTCTGGGTATTTATCCACTAACAGCTTTAAAATTTCTGGTGTTAGCTTTTTAAAATCAACAATGACGCGTTTTAAATTGTCTGGCTTTTTCATTTTTTTATAGCAATTATAGTCCTAATATATATGCAAAGATAAGTGGTGCAACAATTGTTGCGTCACTTTCAACAATAAATTTTGGTGTATCAATATCTAATTTACCCCAAGTAATTTTCTCGTTTGGAACTGCTCCAGAATACGATCCATAACTTGTAGTTGAGTCGCTAATTTGACAAAAATAACTCCAAAAAGGTGTCTCTGTACGCTCCATATCTTGGTATAACATTGGTACCACACATATTGGAAAATCTCCTGCAATACCTCCACCTATTTGGAAAAATCCGATTCCTTTTTGAGAGTTGTCTGTGTACCAGTCTGCAAGAAAGGTCATGTACTCAATACCAGATTTCATTGTGCTTGCTTTAAGTTCTCCTTTTAATACATAACTAGCAAAAATATTACCCATTGTACTGTCTTCCCAACCTGGACATACTATTGGTAAGTTTTTTTCTGCTGCAGCATACATCCAAGAGTCTTTTAAATCAATCTCATAATACTCCTCTAAAACGCCTGATAATAACATTTTGTACATATATTCATGCGGTAAATAACGCTCACCTTTTGCTTCTGCATCTTTCCATATTTTTTCTATATGGTGTTGTAAGCGTCTAAATGCTTCGTGTTCTGGAATACAAGTATCCGTAACACGGTTAAGTCCTTTTTCTAACAAGTCCCATTCTTCTTGAGGTGTTAAATCACGATAGTTAGGTACACGCTTGTAATGTGAATGTGCAACTAAATTCATTATATCTTCTTCAAGATTTGCTCCTGTACAAGAAATAATATGCACTTTGTCTTGTCTAATCATTTCTGCAAAACTTTTACCAAGTTCTGCAGTACTCATAGCTCCTGCTAATGACACTAACATTTTAGCTCCATTATCCAATTGCGTTTCATACCCTTTTGCTGCATCAACTAAAGCTGCTGCATTAAAGTGTAAATAATGGTGTTGAATAAATTGTGATATTGGTCCTTTAGTACTCATCGTCTTCGTTAAATTTTGAACTATTATTTTTTTGTTTGTTACTGTCGTAAGTATTGTCATACTCGTCCTCTACGCCTTGATCCATAAACTTATAGCTTAGCATTTTATAGTATAATTTTGCTGCTAAAAAGTCTGATGATTTGTCAATTGTGTTTGGACATAACTCTACTATATCAAAACCTACCACATTTTTTTCTTCAAATACTTGTTTTAAAAACTCTAAGGTCTCATACCATAATAAACCACCTGGTTCTGGTGTACCAGTACTTGGCATAATTGATGGGTCAAACGCGTCTAAATCTATAGTAATAAATACGTTGTCCGTCATTTGATCAATTGCACTATCCATCCATGTATCATCAACAGCCATCTCGTGTGCGAAGTATGTTTTTTCTTCGTCCATAACTGTTTTTTCAATAGCATCCATAGATCTAATTCCAACTTGAATTAAATTAGTGGTTTGACTAGCTTCATAAACTGCACAAGCGTGATTACATTTAGAGCCTTCATACTCTTTACGTAAATCTGCATGTGCATCTAATTGTAACACAGTTAAGCTAGGAAACATCTCGTTAAAGGCACGAATAGTACCTATAGATACTGAGTGTTCTCCACCAAAAATAGTTACAAATTTATTTTTTTTAATATACTTTTTTGTTGCTTGATGTACTGCCTCAACCATAGCTTCTGGCGAGCTATTTTCTGAAACAGGATCTGCTAAAAAGACACCTTGTTGATAAACTTCGGTATCTGTTTCGATATCATAAAGTTCCATATTCTCTGAAGCATTTAAAAAAGCTTCTGGGCCTTTATCTGCTCCTTTTTGCCATGTACTAGTCCCATCATAAGGAACTGGAATTAAGACAATTTTTGCTTGTTCTAATTTTGCTAATTCTTCTGGAATACCAGCATAAGTTTTACTTTGCATAGCCTAAAATTTTAAGTAAGTCTTCACTTTTTTGTTGTTCTGAAAATAATGTTTTGGTGATGTTACCATCTTCGTCTTTGTCTATTAAAATATGTTTTGGTGATGGAATCAAACAATGTTGTAATCCTCCAAAACCACCTATAGTTTCTTGATAGGCTCCTGTATTAAAAAAGCCTATATATAATGGTTTGTCTTTATTGTATTTTGGTAAATAGATGGCATTCATGTGCTGCTCACTATTGTAATAATCGTCACTATCACATGTTAATCCGCCTAATAAAACACGCTCATAAGAGTCATTCCAGCGGTTTATGGCTAACATTATAAAACGTTTATTTATTGCCCAAGTATCTGGTAATGTTGTAATAAAAGAAGAGTTAATCATGTTCCACTTTTCACGATCGTTTTGTTGCTTTTGGTATAATATCTCGTAAATTGCGCCTCCACTTTCTCCTACTGTAAAACTTCCAAACTCTGTAAATATGTTTGGTACGTCTACTTCTTCGTCTTCACAAGTTTGTTGAATTTGATTAATAATTTCATCAATCATATACTCGTAATCAAAATCAAATGCTAAAGAGTTTTTAATTGGAAAACCTCCTCCAATATTTAAACTATCTAAACTTGGACAAATCTTTTTTAAGCTTGTGTATACTTTTAAACACTTTAATAATTCATTCCAATAATAGGCATTATCTCTAATCCCTGTATTGATAAAAAAGTGAAGCATTTTAAGCTCAATCTTAGGATTATCTTTTATTTGATTTTTGAAAAAAGGTACAATGTTTTTATATCCAATACCTAATCTAGAAGTGTAAAACTCAAATTTAGGTTCTTCTTCAGATGCTATTCTAATACCAACTTTAAAGTTACCTTCGATTTGTTCTGACAACAATTCTATCTCTTCATAATTATCAATAATCGGAATACAGTTTTCCTGACCACCATTAATTAATCTAGCAATATTTGTAACGTATTGGTCACGTTTAAAACCGTTACTTATTACAAATGTTTTATTTGTTATTTTACCTTCTTTTTTTAAATTTTCAACAATGTCAATATCAAAAGCCGAAGAGGTCTCTATATGTATATCATTTTTTAAAGCTTCATTTAAAACGTGTTTAAAGTGCGAGCTTTTTGTACAATAACAATAGTTATAACTCCCTTTATAATCATACTTTTTAATAGCATCACTAAACCATGATTTAGCGCGTTGTATGTTATTAGAGATTTGTGGTAGGTACGTAAATTTTAATGGTGCACCATACTCTTCTACTAACTCCATTAAATTGATGTCGTGAAATTGTAGGGTTTTTTCCTCTAGTTTAAATTCTGGTTGAGGAAAATCAAAGGTTTGACTTATTAAGTCTATGTATTTTGTATTCATTATTTTGTTTAGAAATTACTTTAAAGATAAAACATAATATTTTTATTATGCTGTTATGTCAAAATAATTCTATCAAATCTGAATTTTTAGCTCACAAGTAGGCATGAAGCCAAACTGATGCTGGCTAGCAAATATTGTAGTGAAAGCGGAAGTTAGCTTTAAAATTCGGTCACTTAATCTGTAAGCTGCTTTTGAATATGACTTCCTAATTTCCAAAAGCCCGAACATAGAAACAGAGTTCAAGGTGTTCAGCTAATATGATGCAAATGAAATACTTTTTTTTTAATTAAAAACTTTTTTTTGAAAAAAATAATATTTTTTTAAAGATTTGGTAACATCAGTATTTACAACCCTTTTAACGCTAAAAAGCGTCTTTTTTAACAATAAAAAAAGACGCTTTTTAAAATAAATACTGTTTGTTTAATCTAAATCTACTCTAACACCTAAAGATAAGTTGTTTTGATCCACTATTTGGTTTTTAAATATTGGTGCCAAATCATATTTAGCATACAAACTTAAATCCCCAAAACCTACATACGCACTTACACCATAGGTAAATGTATTTGTATTATAGCCTCTTCTAATGGTTTCTTCTACACGCTCTCCATCGGATTTGTAATTTAGCTTTTGTACTGCTTTTCCATTAACACCAACGTATCCACCTAAACCTATTTTAAATTTATCGTAATTATTATAACGGACTCTACCATCTTCGTACACTTTTTTATCCCAAGGTCCAAATTCAAAATGCACAGGAACAACAAGACTGGTTGTTCTAAACTTAGCACGTTTTAAATCGCCATCAAAACGTTGTAATGTGGTTTGATTACCTTCTTGCACAAAGTACATATCGTTTTTTATATCTAGTTTATTCCATTGTACTGAAAGCCCATATTTTAATCTTAAAAAATTAGACTCTTTAAAGACTCGCGTATTCCAAAGCCATCCTAATTCTACAAAGCCAGAACCACCTAATTTATATGGCGAGTCACTTAAGCTAACACCATCAATAATTGCGTTATTAAAACCCATTGCAAATAGTAATTGATTACCTGTGCGTATGTCTTGTTTTGGAGGTGTACGATTTGCTGTAACTCCGATTAACTCTTTATCTGATGCTCCAATTTTAATAGAAAAAACATTAACGTTTTCATCATCATCTTGCAGCTTCTTGTTGCGATCTAAAAACTCTAATCTATTAACAGCAATTGCGACTCTGTTTTCAATATTTAAAGCTCTTTTTTCTGCGACTTCTTTTTTTAAGCTTTCTGCTTCATCAAAAGTAATCTCATCCGCTTCCAATCTATCGTTAATTGCATCAATTTCAACTTTTAAAGCATCACGCTCTCCTGCAATAATCGCTTTTTTCAAGGTTTCAATTTTAGGAATTGTGTCATTTACTTGTGCGCTAATTTGGCTGACAGTAAATAAAATAATTAGATAAACTAAGTGTTTAGTAATGGTTTGCATAATTGTTCGTTTTTTTAATGATTAATTGATTTAAAAATCACGCTCTGCCACTGTTGTTTTTAATGTTTCGTAGCCTGATTTTACAGCATGAAACAAACGATTTTTTAGAGATTTTTCAGATTTCATCTCTACATCTTCCAACAATGAGTTAGCGTCAATTTTTTCTGGTTTATAAGTAGTGTAGTTGTTTTGCACATCTGAGTATGCCTCTTTTAATAATAGGTCAGCTTCAGATGTTATTGTTGTCGTTTGACTGGTATTATCAATAGGTTTTTGTAAATTAGTAGCAGATGCTATAGTTACTTTATCTTCCGACTTAGTATTGTCATTTACAACCAAAACAGTATTAGATTTATCTGCTTCAACACTTTGTACTGTTGTTTTGTTTTTATTTGTTACCGCTTCATGTTTTGGTTTAACATTTACCTTATCAACGACTACTTCTGGACTTGTTATTGTTTTAGTTACTTTATTTTGCTTGTTAATTTGATTGATTTTACTTGGTAACAGTATTTCATTTTTAACATCCTCAACAACTACATTAATTGGATCAGGTTTGTCATTAAAAATAAAAATTGCCATAAATACACCTAGAAAAGTAGCTGCAATACTAAACCACCAAAACGGGAATTTTCGTTTGTTTTTTTGATTATCTAATTGCGTATCTAGTTGGCTCCAAGCTATTTTGCTTGGTGCAATTGTGCGACGCTCTAGCGTGTCTTTTAATTGCTTTTCAAATTTATTTGGTGCCATATTCTTTAATATTTAATATCTTAATATTGTCCTGCAGCATTTTTCTTGCTTTAAATAATTGAGATTTTGACGTCCCAACGCTTATGTTTAAAAGTGTTGATATCTCAGCATGTTTATAACCTTCAATTGCGCACATTATAAAAACCATTTTATAACCCTCTGGCAAATTGTCTATTAATTCTTGAAGTTGTGCCACATCATATTGTTGCGATGCTTCATCTTGAATCTCGATGTGTTGATAATCTTCATCTACAAACTGAATCGTCTTTTTTTGTCTTAAAAAAGAGATAGCCTCTCTAACCATTATACGTCTAATCCAACCTTCAAAACTGCCTTCATGTTTAAAGGTTTTTAAATTAGTAAACACTTTTAAAAAACCATTTAACATGACCTCTTCTGCATGTTGCATATCCTTTATATAGTAACGACATACACTTAACATTTTAGGTGCATGCAACTCAAACAATACGTGTTGGGCTTCACGATTATTCTGAGCAGCTTTTTTAATTAGCTTAACTTCGTTATTAAATAAGGTAACGACTTTCACAAATAGTGTTGTTTAGTTTGGTCTTCTATTTATAAAGACGCAAAAGCTTTTAAGAAGGTTGCCTGAAGTATGAAAAAAAATTATTTTTTTCTTTCTATGACATAATTCACCATTAACTCAAGCGAGTCTTTATATTCTGATTTAGGAAAACTATTTAGCAGTAATAATGCCTCTTCCTGAAATGCTTTCATTTTTGAAACAGCATAGTCCAATCCTCCATTGTCTTTTACAAATTGGATGACTTGATTAACCCGTTTTCTATCTGTGTTGTGATTTTTAACCGAATTGATTAACCACTTTTTATCCTTTTTAGAACAATTGTTTAATACGTAAATTAAAGGTAAGGTCATTTTTTGTTCCTTGATATCAATACCAGTAGGTTTACCGATGCTTTGGGTACCATAATCAAACAAATCATCTTTAATCTGAAATGCCATACCTATCAACTCTCCAAACTTACGCATACTTTCTACCTCAACAGAATTAGGTTTTACTGAAGCTGCTCCAAGACTACAACAGGCAGCAATAAGTGTTGCAGTTTTTTGTCTAATAATTTCATAATAAACAGCTTCTGTTATATCTAGTTTTCTAGCTTTTTCTATTTGAAGTAATTCGCCTTCACTCATCTCTCTTACAGCAATAGAAATAATTTTTAAAAGATCAAAATCATTATTATCTATTGATAGTAATAATCCTTTTGATAATAAAAAGTCACCAATTAAAACTGCTATTTTATTTTTCCATAGTGCATTTATAGAGAAAAAACCACGACGCTTATTACTATCATCCACGACATCATCATGCACTAATGTTGCTGTATGAATCAACTCTATCACAGATGCTCCTCTATACGTCCTTTCACTAACCTCACCATTAGACACCATTTTTGCTACTAGAAACACAAACATTGGACGCATTTGTTTTCCTTTACGATTGACGATGTAATAGGTAATCCTATTTAACAGAGCAACTTTAGAGGACATGGCAAGCCTAAATTTTTGCTCAAAAAGATCCATCTCAAAAGCAATAGGCTGTTTTATTTGTTCTGTTATCTTCAAAATAATGGTGTAACTTTTAGTAATATCAAAAATACGAATAATCTAATGGATTGAAATGTTAATAATTCGCAATATTTATACTAAAAAAAGCTAGTGCTTTAATTTTGTGGTATATTTAAAGCATATTAATCCTTAAACACACACACATGAAAAAAATTACATTTTTATTTTTATTTCTTACTGCTTCAATTGCATTCGGTCAAGTTTTGATTGATGAAGATTTTAATGCAGGTTTAAGCACACCTGCTGGCTGGTCTAATACTGATCTTGCTAATGGAGGTGTTTGGTCTTTTAATAACACCGGAGAAGCTCCTGGATTTGGAGTAGGAAACGTTGTTTTGTATGACGAAGGTTTTTCTGGAAGTTATCCAATTTTTGATAGTGATATTTTGGGTAATGATGGTGAGGCTGAAGATACTTATTTAGAAAGCCCAACTTTTGATGCTTCTGCATTAACAGATGTACAGTTAACATTTAATCATGTTATTCGTGCAGAATTTGGTGGTAATGGTTTTGTTGAAGTATTTGATGGTACTGCTTGGGTACAAGTGGTTTTATTTAACAGTACAAATAACACAAGTGGAGCCAACGAACTTGATTTTGGTTTTAAATCTTATGATGTATCTGCACTATTAGCAGGTGTCAGTAATGCAAAAGTTAGATTTAGATGGGTTGGAGATTATTCTTATTTTTGGGCTTTTGATAACGTAAAGGTTTTTGCTTGTACAGAAACTGCTGCACCAATTGCTGCAACAACACCTACTCCTACCAATGGAGCTACAAATATCCCTGTGGATATTACTGGAACAACGCCTTTAATTACTCCGTTTAACTGGACTGCTGGACCATCTGCAACCGTTTTTAACTTGTCTTTGGGTACAGATCCTGCTGGTACAAATATTGGTACTATACCAGGAGCGACTAATGGAAACGGAATTACTTTCAACTGGGCTTATAACACTACATACTATTGGTCTATAGAGTCTTTTAATTGCTTTGGGTCTACTGCTAGTGCTGTTTGGTCTTTTACAACTGAGACTGATCCTGCTTTATCTACTGATGAGTTTACATTAGATAATAATTTTAGCGTTTATCCTAATCCTGCTAGTGATGTTATAACTATTAAAACAAACTTAGCTATTAAATCTGTTGAAGTATACAACCAATTAGGACAACTGGTAATTAACAGAAAAGGCACAGATATTACTGAAAACTCAATTAATGTAGCCTCTTTAAATAATGGTATTTACTTAATAACAATTAATACTCAAGACAAAAAGCAAACGCTTAAATTTGTTAAAGAATAACCTTGTTATAGTTATAAAAAAAAAGCGACTTTCAATTGATTTGAAAGTCGCTTTTTTAATGTTTAAACTATTTTTTTAACTATTCTTTGTTAGCTAATTGTCCACATGCTGCGTCAATATCCTTACCTCTACTACGTCTTATAGTTACGGTTATGTTATTTTCTTCTAAAACACTTTGATACATATCTATTGCTTGTGATCTTGCTTGCTGGAATTGACCATCGTCAATAGGATTGTATTCTATAATATTGACTTTGCTTGGTGCAAATTTGCAAAACTGCACTAATGCATCAACATCTTTGCGTTTGTCATTAATCCCTTCCCAAACCACATACTCATAGGTGATGCGATTTTTTGTTTTCTCGTACCAATAGACTAATGCTTCTCTTAAATCTGCTAACGGAAATGTTGCATTAAAAGGCATTATGGATGTTCTGACCTCATCAATTGCTGAGTGTAGTGAGACTGCTAATTTAAACTTAACCTCATCATCAGCCATTTTTTTAATCATTTTTGGCACTCCTGATGTAGATACCACAATACGCTTTGGCGACATGCCTAATCCTTCTGGTGATGTTATTTTATCTATTGCTTTAAGTACGTTATTGTAGTTCATTAATGGTTCTCCCATTCCCATAAATACAATGTTACTTAATGGTCTGTCAAAGTATAATCTACTTTCTCTGTCAATTGCTACTACTTGATCGTAAATCTCGTCTGGATTTAGATTACGCATACGTTTTAATCGTGCTGTTGCACAAAATTTACAGTCCAAACTACAGCCTACTTGACTTGACACACAGGCTGTGGTCCTGGTTTTTGTAGGTATTAAAACAGACTCGACTATTAAGTCATCGTGCAATCGTACTGCATTTTTTACTGTACCATCACTACTACGCTGCATAACGTCTACTTTGATATGGTTTATAACAAAGTTATCTTCTAGCATTTGACGCGTGTCTTTGGATAGGTTGGTCATATCCTCAAAGGTGTGTGCACCTTTGCTCCATAGCCACTCGTATACTTGATTTCCTCTAAAGGCTTTATCGCCTTCTTTTTGGAAAAAGTCCCTAAGTTGGTCTTTGCTTAATGCGCGTATGTCTTTTTTCTTGATTTCCATTGGATTGCAAAAATAGTGAATCGTTTATTGATTTACGAATTACGATTGACGATTTACTGTAGATTATTTTAAAACTGGTCTTTGGGTTGTGCATTAGCGATGGAGACATTTGTTGAAGCTCTTGCTTTTGCCTTAAAGCAAATGCAAAGCGACTGTCGAGAGCGCGACCCTTGGGTAATGCCATAAAAAAAACCTCTTTTACTTATTAAGGCTAAAAGAGGTTTTGATTATTTATTTGGAAAGGATTAGATGATTAACATCGCGTCTCCATAACTGTAAAATTTATACTTTTCTTTTACTGCTTCTTCGTATGCTTTTTTCATGAAGTCGTGTCCTGCAAATGCTGACACCATCATTAAAAGTGTTGATTTTGGCGTGTGGAAGTTAGTAATCATTGCGTTTGCGATGCTAAAGTCGTATGGTGGAAAGATAAATTTATTGGTCCATCCTTCTACTTCGTTTAGTGTTCCGCTTGATGACACTGAGCTTTCTATTGCACGCATTGCTGTTGTACCTACTGCGCAAATGCGACGTTTTTCTTTTTTAGCGTTATTGATAATCTCTACTGCTTTAGCTTCAATTTTAAGCTCTTCGCTATCCATTTTATGTTTAGATAAATCTTCCACTTCTACTGGATTAAAAGTCCCTAAACCAACGTGCAAAGTTACTTCTGCAAAGTCTACACCTTTGATTTCTAAACGCTTTAATAAGTGCTTAGAAAAGTGAAGTCCTGCTGTTGGAGCTGCTACTGCACCTTCTTCTTTTGCGTAGATGGTTTGGTAACGGTCTTCGTCTTCTGGCTCTACTTCTCTTTTAATATATTTTGGTAAAGGTGTTTCTCCTAACTCTTGTAGTTTGATTCTAAACTCTTGGTATGATCCATCGTATAAAAAACGTAATGTACGTCCTCTAGATGTTGTGTTGTCAATAACCTCTGCTACTAACGTCTCGTCATCACCAAAATAAAGTTTGTTACCAATACGTATTTTACGTGCTGGATCTACTAATACGTCCCAAAGACGTTGTTCTTGGTTAAGCTCGCGTAATAAAAACACTTCGATTCTTGCTCCTGTTTTTTCTTTGTTACCAAATAAACGTGCAGGAAATACTTTGGTGTTGTTAAGAATCATCACATCTTTCTCGTCAAAATACTCGATTAAGTCTTTAAACATTTTGTGTTCGATAGTTTGCTCTTTTCGGTTTAATACCATCAAACGAGACTCGTCTCTGTTTTCTGCAGGATATTCTGCTAATAGCTCTTCAGGTAATTCAAAATTGAAGTGTGATAATTTCATTTATTAATTAGTTGTTAAGTTAACAAGATTGCAAATATACAATCTGGAGATAGGCGTTGTCAAGTAAATGACCAATTATTATTTATTAAACACTAAAAATGAAGCCTAAAGCAGCCAAATCGTCCCAAAACGTTGGGTAAGATTTAGAGACTACTTTTGAGTCTTCTATAATTATTGGAACTTTTAAGGCTAATGGTGCAAACGCCATAGCCATCCTGTGATCGTTATAGGTTGCTATTGTAACATTTTGATGTCTATTAGTCGCTTTTTTTAATGTTAAGCTATTATCTGTAATAGCTACTTGTCCTCCTAGTTTTTCAATTTCGGTTTTTAAGGCGACTAAACGGTCTGTTTCTTTAATTTTTAGTGTATGTAATCCTGTTAAATGACAGTCTAACCCTAGTCCAAAAGCAGTAACCGAAATAGTTTGTGCTATGTCTGGTGCATTTTTTAAATCGAAATTAATTATCGTATCTGGTGATGTAGCTTCGGTTTTTTGAAGGACAACTGTATTATTTTTAAAGGTTGTGGTCACACCAAATGCGTTATAAATTGTCGCTAAAGCGGAATCTCCTTGCAGGCTATTTTGCTTATATGATGATAACGAAAATGTTGTACCTATTGCAGACATTGCTACTATACTATAAAAATAGGATGCTGATGACCAATCACTTTCTACGGTTAATTGTTGCGTTTTATTTGCTAGTTGCTGTTGTGGGTAAATGGTAATTACATTATCCTGAAACTTTGTTTTTGTACCGATTTCTTCCAATAAGCTTAACGTCATTTTAATATATGGTACAGATGTGATATCGCCTTCAAGGGTTAATTCTAATCCGTTTTCTAATTTTGAAGCCACTAATAATAGTGCTGATATATACTGACTACTTACATTAGCTTTAAGCGTAACTTTATTTTTAGTTAACTTTTTACCAGTAATTAGTAATGGTGGAAACCCTTGGTTTTCTTTATAAGTTATATCTGCTCCTAATTGATTTAAGGCATCAACCAAAATAGCAATAGGACGTTCTTTCATACGCTTAGATCCTGTAAGCTCTATTGTTTTGCCTTCTTGTGTTGAAAAATATGCTGTTAAAAATCGCATCGCTGTTCCAGCGTGATGTATGTCTATAACAGTATCTTTTGACGCTAAAGCTTTAGCCATTAATACCGAATCGTCACTGTTTGAAATATTATTTATTTTAATTTCGGGATATAAAGCTTGCAACAATAACAGTCTATTAGATTCGCTTTTTGACCCAGTAATTTGGATAGCGTTTGTTTGATGTATTGTTGATTGGTGTAAATGTAAATTCATATGTAAAGGATTTCTGTAATAACAGAAATTAGTACTTTATTTTAATTTTTGATTGTTGTGATGTCTGTCGTGATCACGCTTAGTTTTAAGGTCTAACTTTTTATCAAAAGCTTCCTGAAGATCTATTCCTGTTTGGTTTGCCAAACACAATACTACAAACATAACATCTGCCAGCTCTTCTCCTAAATCTTTATTTTTATCAGATTCTTTTTCGCTTTGTTCACCATAGCGTCTAGCTATAATACGTGCAACTTCACCAACCTCTTCTGTTAATTGAGCCATATTGGTAAGCTCGTTAAAATAACGAACACCATGATTTTCAATCCAATTATCTACCTCTAACTGTGCATTTTTAATGTCCATTTTTAAACTGTTTTAAGTACTGTTTTTCAATTTATAAATTTACTACTATTTGAATAGTGTAACTAGTTTGTTTTAATAAATATGTATAACGAAATACGTTTTTATAATTACCTAGTTTTATGCTTTAAATAGTTTGTAATACTATTTTTGAAGCATCGTGCTTAGCTACTTCAGCTCTAAACAACCTATAGGCTTTATAGTCTTCTTTACTGAAATCTCCTTTATTTATTATTAACTTTCTGTTGTACACTAAGGTGTTTTCATTATTTTTTGTAATAGAAAATTGATATGATCCAAACTTGTTTTTTATAGTGACATCCTCTTGTAGCGCTTCTATTTTTAAATTTTCAGGTAATATTATTGTGTATTGATCAGTATCTATAAACCCTCTATTAATTTTAAACGGTAATTTACGATTAGCATATTTTGGAGGTATTTTTTTTGATTTATTAAATAGATTGGGTTCAAACAATAATCTGTTACCTACTTTTTTAGCATAGTTTTTGGCATTTAAAGCAATTTGCTCTTCAAACTCAATATTATCTTTGTTATTATTAAATAACAAATTAGTTATTTGAATATTATTAATACCATCAAAATTATCTTTATAATCTAGTATATTTTCTTTTTCGGTTTGTGCTTCTAACCTTCTATATTTGGAATATTGCGTGCCTTTAGATTTAATGTTTATTTCAGCAATAATACTTCCGCTATTATCTAAATTAACCGTCGCATTAGTCACTTGAGAATTCTCATTGGTTTCATAGGCTTTGGTATGTACTATTTGACCTCCTGTTGGTGTAACTATAAGCACATCTCTGTCATCCGTAAAATTAGCATTATAACCAAACGGAACGGTTTGATCTGTACACTCTAAAGTAATATAACTATTATTATCTGGAATGGATAAAATTGCATGATTACCTTGTAAGGATGAGAAAGAAGTATCTATATCTCTTATATCTGAGTCTCCATAAACAATGGTATAATAAGACTGCACACCAACAACATCTAACAAGGCCTTAGTGTAATTGGACAATCCTTTGCAATCTCCATAACCCAACCTATCTACGTCACTTGCCAACATAGGCTTCCAACCTCCAATACCTATTTGAACACTTATATAGCGTGTTTTGTTTTGCATATAATTGTATACAATTTTGGCTTTTTCTAAAGGCGTTTTTGCGTCTGCAGTAAGGTTTAAAATTTCTAATTTTACTGTTTCTGGTAACTCTTGGGTTCCTGCAATTAACTTATCATTAATCCATTTTCCAAACTCATTCCAATCTTTGTTTTCGCCTTCTACACTTTCCATACTAAACTGTTTTAGCGCAAATTTAACAGAGGGAACTGTTTCTGTAAACGATGGACTATAAGCTTCATAGTTTATAGCAGGAATGTTTTTAGCTTCATAGTAGAATTCAGACTTTTTTTCAATTTTAAAACTATCCAAGTTTGTTTCTTTATAGCTTAATTGTATCTCAGAATTATTAATGATTTTTACCGAAGATTGTTCTGTACTTAAGTGATAGCCTTCTATTGGATACCATTGTGGTAAAAATGCAGTGTTTGTTGATACTGTTTCTAAGTTAAAAACAATAGTATATGGATAAGCGCTTGGTGTATAATCTATACGTTTGGCTCTATTATCATTAAAAATTGAAATACCATCTGCTACACTTACATCCAAAAAATCTCTTTTTTTGTACTTTTTAACCTCTTTTCCAAAAGCATCATATATTACAGCCTCTAGTGTTTTTATGGATTTAGAATCGTCATAATACACATATGCACCTTCGTGTTTTTGACCATATTTATTAAGGACAGTAACAGCACGTTTCTGGTTTGTAATTAGCTTATCCTTAGCGTCAATAGTAATTTCGGTATGACTAGATCTAATAATTGCATTGGCATTTTTTTTTAAATCCGAATCAATTAGAAGTGCTTGATATGTATCCTGAGCAAAAGTATTTATGGAGAAAAAAAGTATCAAAAAAATACTTCTAAATAGTGTAGTTGTAGACATTTAAAATAATTAAACTCTAATATATAAAATTTGTAGAAAATGTAAAACACATAACTTGAATAAATCCTGTAATTACGCTTACTTTATTACTTAGTTTTTGTTTTAAAAATTAGTGGCCTAACTAAAGTTTCAAATAAACCCATAGCCACTCCAAAAAAGATAGACATATTAATTATTTGATTATTTGTATAATCAGATTTTACAAAATAATTAATTAGATAACTTAAAACTCCGTAAAACAATGCGGAAACAAAAAATGTAATTACCTTTTTTTTCATGCTACTCTTTATTTTTAGAATCTATAATGATAGTTACTGGACCATCATTTAACAACTCCACTTTCATGTCTGCGCCAAACTGACCTGTTTGTACAGGTTTATCTAAAACAGATTGTAATTGCTTTACAAAAGCTTCATACAAAGGGATTGCAATATCAGGTTTTGCAGCCTTGATATAACTTGGTCTATTTCCTTTTTTGGTACTTGCATATAGTGTAAATTGGCTTACAACCAACGCCTCACCATTTATGTCTATTAATGATTTATTCATAACTTGATTGTCATCATTAAATATGCGACAATTAGCAATTTTGTTGACTAACCAATCCATATCATCTTGCGTATCTTGCTCTACAATACCTAGTAAAATTAGTAGTCCACTGTTAATATTAGCTACTAAATCACCTTCAATAGTTACGCTTGCTTTACTAACTCTTTGAATGACTGCTTTCATTTATTCTTGATTCCAGATATCGGTTCTGTAATGTTCCTCGTCTCCTTCTACAATTTGTACATAACTTTTATATCGTGATGCTGCGATTTCATCTTTTTCTAAAGCATCTTTAACAGCACATTTAGGTTCTTCGATATGTAAACAGTTATTAAACTTACAATCTTGTTTTAAGGCAAAAAATTCTGGAAAATAGTCTCCAATTTCTTCTTTTTCCATATCTACCACACCAAACCCTTTTATTCCTGGTGTATCAATAATTTTAGCATCAAAACTTAAGTCAAACATCTCTGCAAAAGTTGTGGTGTGTTGACCTTGCATGTGTTGCATGGATATGGCTTTAGTTTTTAGGTCTAAAGCTGGCTCTATAGCATTGACCAATGTTGATTTTCCAACACCAGAATGACCAGTAAACATACTTACCTTGCCCTCCATTAAGCCTTTAACTTGCTCTAGATTTTTTCCGGTCGTAGCCGAAATACCTATACATTCATAACCAATTTGACGGTATACATGAGCTAAATACCTTACCTCATCTAAAGTGTCTTGATCGTAAGTATCAATTTTATTAAATAATAAAACCGCTTTAATATCATAAGCCTCTGCTGTTACTAAAAACCGATCTATAAAACTTGTAAATGTTGGTGGATTATCAATAGTAACTAACAAAAACACTTGGTCAATATTTGACGCAATAATGTGTGTTTGTTTGGATAGATTTACGGATTTACGGACAATATAGTTTTGCCTGTCATGAATGGTGTTAATTACACCTGTTTCTTGATCAGACTTTGTATCTAATTCAAAATCCACAAAGTCTCCAACAGCAATTGGATTTGTGCTTTTAATACCTTTAAGTCTAAACTTACCTTTTATTCTACACTCGTAAGTTTGACCTAATTGGGTCTTTACTGTGTACCAACTACCTGTAGATTTGTATACGCGTCCTGTCATTACTACAAATATGAAAATTATTATCCTCTATTCCTACAAAAATCAGCACCAAATGGCATCCTTTGTCGGTTTAAAATTTTTATTAACTTCGTGTCTTAACATAAACTTATATCATGAAAAAAAACTATTTATTTATCGCATTAGCCATTGTTGGCTTTATTTCATTCTCATTTATTACTAAATCTGACAAAAGAGGTCAGGTAGAGTATAAGGTTGTAACTGTTGTAGAATCTATAGTACCTAATGGTTTGGGTCGTTCTAGAATGATATCTGCAAATGAAACTAAAGACTACAAAGAATTTACAACTGTGCGCTCTGATGATAAAGATTCTGATGAAAAAAACAAATCTAAAAGAAATGAAATCAGAGTTAAAAATTATGACGAAACTAAGCTATTAAATTTTTATAATTTAGGTGGAATTAGATTTCAAAATATAGCTGCCAACGATGCTGTTATGACTTCAAAAGTTAACGATATGGTTGCTCAAGGATGGGAATTAGCTTTTATAAATACTGGTGTTGAAAGTGAAGGTGGAAAAGGCGATGGAAAAGGTATTTTTATTACTAGATACACGTTTAAAAGAACACTTTAAAACACAAAAAAGCCTCTTAAATTTAAGAGGCTTTTTTTTATATTCAAAATTAAAATTATCCTTTTATAATTTTTTCTTGATGATTAATTGATTCTTGGTGAATTGCCTTAAACATTTTTAAGATAAACTCTTCACTTAGACCTTTAGACTCACCTTCTAAAACCATTTTTCCTAAAATCTCGTTCCAACGTTTGCTTTGTAAAACTGCAACGTTTTTCTCTTTTTTAAGACCTCCAATTCCGTCAGCAATTTTCATACGCTTACCTAAAGCTTCGATAATCTGATTATCTACAACATCAATTTGTGCTCTTAGGTTAGTTAACTCTTGATTGTATTCTGCTTCTGGATCAGACTCTTTTCTAATCTTTAAATCTACCATCATTTGGATTAATGATGTAGGTGTAACTTGCTGTGCAGCATCACTCCACGCGTTATCAGGATCTGTATGCGTTTCAATCATTAATCCATCAAAATTTAAATCTAATGCAGTTTGAGAGACATCAAAAACCATATCACGTTTTCCAGTAATATGCGACGGATCGTTTATTAACGGTAAATCAGGAAATCTGTTTTGAAACTCGATAGCAATTTGCCATTCCGGAATATTTCTATACTTCGTTTTTTCGTAAGTAGAAAATCCTCTATGGATAGCACCTAAGTTTTTAATACCTGCAGTATATAATCTTTCAATACCACCTAACCATAACGCTAAGTCTGGATTTACTGGATTTTTAACCAATACAATTTTATCTGTTCCAGCTAATGCATCTGCTAATTCTTGCATGATAAATGGACTAACTGTAGATCGTGCACCAATCCATAGTAAATCAACATCATTTTCGATAGCCAATTTTACGTGTGCAGCATTAGCAACTTCAGTACAGGTTTTCATACCTGTTTCTTCTTTAACTTTTTTAAGCCAATTTAAACCTAAAGCACCAACACCTTCAAACATTCCTGGTCTTGTACGAGGTTTCCATATACCTGCTCTAAAATAGCTAACATCAGTATCTTTTAGCTCGTGTGCTATTTTTAATACTTGCTCTTCTGTCTCTGCACTACATGGTCCAGCGATTACTAATGGATGATCTAACTTCATGTCATCCAACCAGTTTCTCATTTCTTTTTTATTTTCCATAATCTTCTAATCTAAAGCCTCAAAATTATTTAGAATTTTAGAGGTATTACTATTTATTGTATTCCGTTTAATATTTGTTTTATGTAATTAGTGTCTTTCATTTCGTTAAAAACACCTTCAAAATCATCATTTTCTATCAGTTTTTTAAACTGTGTTAAATTAGCAATGTAATCGTCTAACGTTTCGACTACATTAGTTTTATTCTGTTTAAAAATTGGTGTCCACATAGCAGGACTACTTTTGGCTAGTCTTACAGTACTTTCAAACCCTGAACCTGCCATATCAAATATATCACGCTCATTCTTTTCTTTTTCAATAACCGTTTTACCTAGCATAAACGCACTAATGTGTGATAAATGCGATACGTAAGCAATATGCTTGTCGTGCGATTCGGGATTCATGTAACGCATGCGCATCCCAATATCTGTAAATAAACTAACCGCTTTTTCTTGTAATTTAAAAGCTGTTTTTTCTACTTCGCAAATGATATTTGTCTTTTGATTAAACAAATCTCTGATTGCTGCTTTTGGTCCAGAAAACTCCGTTCCTGCAATAGGATGCATTGCTAAAAAATTACGTCGTCTTTTATGATTTTCTACAACTTTACATATGTCTGACTTAGTCGAACCAACATCTGCAACTAACGTGAAATCTGATATTTTATCTAAAACTTGAGGCAAAACAATTACTGAAGCATCCACAGGAATAGCTAACACAACTAAATCTGCCTTATCTAAATCCTCCAAAACTGCTTTATGGTCTATAACACCAAGCTCCAAAGCTTGATTTAAGTGGTCTTCAGAATTATCTATACCGTAAACTGAAACTTCTGGACGCTTATTTTTTATATCCAAAGCCAAGCTACCACCAATTAATCCTACACCAATTATGTATATATTTTGTATCATACTCTTGCTATTGCTTCTTCTATTTGGTCAGTCGTTGCACATAACGAAAATCTTACATATCCTTCGCCTTGTGTTCCAAAAACCGTTCCTGGTGTTATAAATAGGCTTTTATCGTGTAACAATGTATCTATAAATGTTTCTGATTTATAACCTTCTGGTGTTTTTGCCCAAACGAATAAACCTGAGGCATTTTTATCATACGTACAGTTTAATTTATCTGCCAATTGCCATACTAATTTACGACGTGTTGTATACACTTTGTTTAAATTATCAAACCAATCTTGTGAGCTCTCTAGTGCTGCTATTGCGCCTTTTTGAATGCCATAAAACATACCAGAATCCATATTGCTTTTCACTTTTAAAACTGCATTAATATAGTCTTGACTTCCTAACACCATACCTACTCTCCAACCAGCCATATTAAAAGTTTTGCTAAGTGAGTTTAACTCTAAACACACCTCTTTTGCGCCTTCTATGTTTAAAATACTTATCGGATTATCGTTTAAAATAAAGCTATAAGGGTTGTCATTTATTAGCAATATATCATGCTTTTTAGCAAAATCTACTAACTTTTTTAAATCTGCTTTTTTAGCCTTTGCTCCTGTTGGCATATGTGGATAACTGATCCACATTAGTTTAACTTTACTTAAATCTAAAGTTTTAATCTCGTCTAAATTAGGTAGCCAATTATTGCTTTCATCTAAATTATAAGCGATAGGATTAGCTTGCACTAATTTAGTCACAGCTGCATATGTAGGATAGCCTGGATTAGGAATCAAGACACTATCACCTTCATTTAAAAAAGCCATAGAAATATGCATAATCCCTTCTTTACTTCCCATTAATGGCAACACTTCTGTATCTGGATTAATCTGTGTTTGATATTGTTTTTTATAAAATTCTGAAATAGCTTGTCTAAACTCTGGCAAGCCCTGATAACTTTGATATTTATGTGCATTAACATCTAATAAACCTGCTGTTAACGCTGCAACAACTTGGCTTGATGGTTGTAAATCTGGACTTCCAATTCCTAAATTAATTATAGGTTTTCCTGCTGCTTTTAAAGCATTGACTTCCTTTAATTTTTTAGAAAAGTAGTATTCCTCTACACTATGTAATCTGTTAGCTACTTTCATTATATTTTCGCATTTTTATATTGACCTATTACTTTAAAATGGGTGGCCATAATATCCATTATAGATTTTGCTTTTTTGAAATCTTGATAATCTTGAAAGGTTACATCCACAAAAAAGGCATACTTCCAAGGAGTTTCAATGATTGGCAAAGATTGTATTTTTGTTAAGTTTAATTTGCAATCACTCATGACATTTAAAATGGTTGCTAAACTTCCTCTTTTATGGTCTAATTCAAATTTTATAGACGCTTTATTAATTTCCGCTTCAGCGATCTCAGAATTATCTTGTTTTACAATAACAAAACGGGTTTCGTTATGCTTAATAGTCTGGATGCTTTTTGCTAAAATATCTAGCTCAAATATCTGCGCAGCTAAAGTACTTGCAATAGCTCCTGTATTTTTTAATTGTTTATTATGGATACGTTCCGCAACCTCAGCAGTATCCTTATCTTCTATAAGTTTAATATGAGGATATTGCTTAAAAAAGGCTTTACATTGCAACAAAGCCATAGGATGAGAATATACTTCTGTAATGTCCTCAATCTTTTGATTTGGCAAAGCCATTAAGTTGTGTTGAATATCTAAATAATACTCTCCTACTACGTGTAAATTATTAGTATCAATTAGCGCATAATTAGGTATAATGGAGCCTGCAATTGAGTTTTCAATAGCCATTATTGCTGCATCTGTCTGTTTATTAAGGACACTTTCCACTGTTTGGTCAAAAGACAAAAACGGAACAATACTAACATTAGTCTGAAAATAATTTTGAGACACAATGTGATGAAATGATCCTTTAATACCTTGTATAGCTACTGATTTTATCAATTTATTATTCTTTTTTAATTGAGTTATCCTATTTGTTTTGTGTAATTCTGACTTATTAAAACAAAAAAAAGTCTCGATATATATCGAGACTTTTTTAAAAAATATATGTTGCTAAATTACATATACAGCGTCTCGTTCCTTTTGTTAAAAAAGAAATAATACCAGCTAAAATATGTATTGTTTATTGTGCTCATGTTTATAATAATATTGCTAAAGTAACTAATAAAATGATATAACAAAACACTAAGCACCTATTTTTGTGGTTTTTAGTAAAGATTTAAAGATTTACTAATAATCTATGGTTTAAATTACAGAATGTCTATTTTTGAGTAAAGATTATAAACATGTCAATTAAAGTAGAAAACATAACTAAGGTTTATGGCTCGCAGAAGGCTTTAAACAATATTTCTTTTGAAATTAATCGTCCCGAAATTGTCGGTTTTTTAGGTCCTAATGGCGCAGGAAAATCTACAATGATGAAAATCTTAACAACCTACATCAATCCTACATCAGGCGATGCGGAAGTTAATGGACATCATATTTTAACTGACACAAAAAATGTTCAAAAAAGTGTTGGCTATTTACCAGAACACAACCCTTTATATTTAGAACAATATGTAAGAGAATATTTAAGCTTTAACGCTAATGTCTATAATGTTGACAAATCGCGTATTGAAGAGGTTATTACGCTTACTGGATTAACACCTGAGGCACATAAAACTATTGGACAACTATCCAAAGGTTACAGACAACGTGTTGGTTTAGCAAACGCCTTACTACATAATCCTGAGGTTTTAATCTTAGACGAACCTACGACAGGCTTGGATCCTAATCAATTAATTGACATTAGAAATCTAATTAAAAATTTAGGAAAAGATAAAACTGTATTTTTATCTACACACATTATGCAGGAAGTTGAAGCCATGTGCGATCGTGTTATTATTATTAATAAAGGTGAAATTGTAGCCAACAAAAAGCTAAAAGAATTGCGCGATGGACAGCAACAAATTGTTATTGTGGAATTTGATTATAGAATTGAAGAAGCTTTTTTATTAAAATTACCTAATGCAAAACATGTTAAAAACATCCACGATTTTACTTACGAAATCACGTTTGGAACGTCAGAAGATATGCGTAGCCATGTCTTTGATTTTGCTCATGATAACGAATTAAAGATTTTACAACTTAATCAAAAAAACGCAAGTCTAGAAAGTCTATTTAGAGAACTAACAAGTTAGTTACTCAAAAATTACTTGTCCATCAAATTGTTGCGAAATTGTAACTGTTGGTGGTGTATTAACAGCGATAACATCTCCTGTACTAACCAAACTAGCTATTAAGCTAAGTTGCGGATTTACTATAATATCATTTGTACCACGATGATAAATAGTTACGTTTTGAGCTATTAAATAGCGTCCTTCAAAACGCCCATTACCAGACGCATGATTAACTCTTAAATTCTCTGTTGTACCAAAGATTATATTTGTAGTTATATTATTAATTACCACTACTAAATCGGTACAATTAACTTCCATATTAAAAACACCTACATTATAATAATCTCCAGAATCATCTTCAGAATACAATTTTAAATCTGGAAAATTTAAAACACCAATACTATGTACGTCTAAATTACTACTGTTTCTAACTTCTGTCACGTTAGGTGTGGTAACATATATTTTAGTAATCCCATAATCCCTTGTTAAATTACAACCGTTATTGTCCTTTAAAATCAATCGTCCGTTTTCCACATAGACATCAACATCGTTTGCTAAGTTTTCTCCAGTTTCTAAAACTACTTTTTGCGTCAGACCTTGTTCTATAAATAATTCGATATTTTCATATACCGTAATCTTGGTAAACCCATCTACAGCAATTTCTTGTTGTACGATATCTCCCGAATTTTGAAAACAATCTGGTGCGTTTTCAGAATCACAACTAAATAGAACTATTACTGATAGTATGTATATTATTTTTTTCATCTTATAATCTTATTCCTATTCCTAATTCTACTGCTTCTGCTTTGGCACCATGAGACTTAAGGGTTAAAGCTCCATAAATTTTATCTCCAAAATAGCGTTTTAAACCTACTCTATTATAAACACGACCTTCAAAATCAAATGGGTAATACACATAATAACCTAGTTGTGTAATTAATGATGTTTTACTAATAAATAACTCATGACCTACAAAAACACCTACACGTTTATAATCTTCGTCTCCAGAGACATTATCTAAAGGAAAGGCAACTGATTTATATCTAATATGAGTTTTTAAAAAATTAGAGAAAAAGACATCTGTTCCTAATTGTATGGCACTTTTTTTATTTAAACGCTTATCTGCATATGCAGAAACAATGTAAAAAACGTATTGTCCAGAATCTATAATATCACTTTCGTTAACACCTGTTCTGAAAGCAAAATTATACTTTACTTTTTCTGTAAATGCTTCGTCAATATGCTTGATATATTCTGGCGAATTATTTGAATCCAAACGATAATTAACTCCTAAATTTAATGTAATACTATTTATAGAGCTGTTTGGCGCTTTAATGTTAGCATTTGAATAATGGATTAAAGATAAACCAGTTTGTAATCCAAATCCTTGAAAAATATTTTCTTTTTTATAATTAAGCATCACATAAGTACTGCTTAACAAGCGTGTACCAAATGCATTATTACGGTAATTATCTACCTTATCATACGGATTAGAATTGTATGCTAAGCCTTGACCGATTCTGAATACTAAGTTTCGTTTTAAAAAGTAAAAATTATAATGTGCATAGACACCAAGGTTATTGCCTAACGTTTCATTTTTAAAATCCTGATAAATAATTGACGCTCCATAATCTGGATAGTTATATCTGCTTTCCCAAGCATTTTGACCAAATGTCTTTTTATTATAACTTAAAATAAAACCAGTTGGGTGTCCTTTTATTAAATGTGAAATATCACTGTTATGCTCTGTTATATTTCCATAGAAAAAATTAGCATCTAAGGTAAACGGATTTTTTTCTTGTTGTGCTGTAGCTAAAAAGACACAACATAAAAATAAACAACTAAAATAAGACTTCATTAACACTGTAATTAAGTCGCAAAAGTAATTAAATTATAAACAGCGTTAACGCATATTACTAATCAAATAAGGTAGAAGACAAATAACGGTCACCTCTGTCGCAAATAATTGCAACGACAACGCCTTGATTTAAAGTTTCGATTAATTTTATAGCGGTTGCTACAGACCCACCACTACTCATACCTGCTAAGATACCTTCTTCCTTTGCTAATCGTTTAGTCATTGCTGTTGCTTCTTCTTGACTAACTTCGATAACTTGATCAACTTTAGATGGATTAAAAATACTTGGTACGTAATCTGGAGACCATTTACGGATGCCTGGTATACTAGATCCATCGGCTGGTTGCGCACCTATTATTTGAATGTCTTTATTTTGTTCTTTTAAAAATGTTGAAGTCCCCATAATGGTTCCTGTAGTACCCATTGCAGCTACAAAGTGCGTCACTTCTCCTTTTGTATCTTTCCAAATTTCTGGACCTGTGGTTTTATAATGCGCTTTCCAGTTGTCGTTATTTTCAAATTGATTTAACAATAAATAACCTTTTTCATCTCTCATTTTAAAAGCAACATCTCTTGAGCCTTCAATACCACGTTGGGCATCTGTTAAAACAACCTCTGCTCCATAAGCTCGCATTGTTTTGACACGCTCGATAGTGGAGTTTTCTGGCATTACTAAAGAAATATTAATCCCAAATAAACTGGCTACATAAGCCAAAGCTATACCAGTGTTACCACTTGTAGCTTCTACTATATGTCCTCCTTTTTTTATGTCGCCACGTTTTACAGCTTCGGCAATCATATTATAAGCAGGT
This sequence comes from Olleya sp. AS48, assembly GCF_038900355.1. Classification (NCBI taxonomy): domain Bacteria; kingdom Pseudomonadati; phylum Bacteroidota; class Flavobacteriia; order Flavobacteriales; family Flavobacteriaceae; genus Olleya; species Olleya sp. AS48. The sequence continues at coordinate 64,388 of NZ_JBBMRD010000002.1, forward strand.
CTATCTTTTACACTTCCTCCTGGATTATCACCTTCTAGTTTTAAAAACAACTTAACGTTAGGTTTTGATACTAAATTGGTGGCTTCTACTAATGGTGTGTTACCTATTTGTTTTAAAATACTCATTTGCTGTATTTATTGGTGATTTTAATATCTGATTTGTAAGTGACTAAAGATTGTTCTGGAATAGATTTAGTGATCCATACATTAGCTCCAATTACAGATCCTTCTCCAATAATAACGTCACCTCCTAATATAGTGGCATTGGCATAAATGGTAACATTATCCTTAATTGTTGGGTGCCTTTTAGTGTTTTCTAAAGCTTTTTCGACTTTAATACCACCAAGAGTTACTCCTTGATAAATAATGACATTGTTATGTATAATTGCTGTTTCTCCAATAACAACTCCTGTAGCATGATCTATAAAAAATGAGTCTCCAATAGTAGCACCAGGATGTATATCTGCTCCAGTTATACCATGCGCATATTCCGATATCATACGTGGTAAAACAGGCACATCTAATTGCCATAAAATATGACTTAATCTATACATTGCTATAGCGTAAAATCCAGGGTAAGCTAAATAAACTTCTTTAACACTTTTTGCTGCAGGATCATTATTATAAGCAGCTTCTGCATCCAATTGTAATTTTGGTTTTAAAGCTTTAACTCCTGTTTTAAACTGATCCCATTTTGTATTACAAACTCCGCAATCTAATGCCTGAGAAACATAAAAAAAGGCATCTTTAATATTTTTAAAAAGCTGTTCCTGTTGGTCAGAAGTCTCTAACGCACAATAAAACAACTCTTTTGCTAAGTCTTCTACTTTCTCTTTAAACCTAAATGGAATTTGTAACGTCTCCTGCATAACCTGTTTTTATTTGAGGCTATAAAGTTACTTCTAATTTTAGACTATTTAGCGTATTTATAATAGGAGTTTAATTATTTAAAATAATAGCAATTACTTAGATAATACCATTGCATTTGTTTAATAATTACTATTGTATAAATCCTGCACCTACCGTATTATTAGATTTACTATCTATAATAATAAAAGAACCATTTGTCCTATGGTCTTTAAATGCATCATAAAATATAGGCTTATTTAATTTAAAAGTCACTGATGCAATATCATTCATGTTCAACACCTGTGCAGACTGATCAATCCCAGAATAATCAGGATTTATTTTATGATTAATGGTATCCACTTTTGCTAATACTTTGTTGACACCATGTTGTATAACATACTTATTACCTGAGGCTAAATTTTGAGAATCCATCCAAGAAATGGTCGCTGTAAATTGTTTATCAATAACAGGTAAATCGTTGGCTTTAACAATCATGTCTCCTCTACTAATATTTACATCATCATCTAAAGTAATTAATACCGAGGAGCGTCTTGATGCAGTTTGTACTTTTTGATTATAAAAATGAATCTCTTTAATTTTGGATTTAGTCTGAGAAGGAAGAATAACAACCTCATCTCCAACACTTAATTCACCTCCATAAACCTTACCTGCATAACCTCTAAAATCGTGAAATTCTTCGGTTTTAGGACGAATAACATATTGCACAGGAAACCTAGGTGTACCTGTATTTAATACATCTTTTTGATTAATATTTTCCAAATGCTCCAATAATGTTTCACCAGTATACCAAGGTGTATTTTCTGATTTATTAACAACATTATCACCTTTTAAAGCACTTACTGGAATAAATTTAATGTTTTGGTCTTGATAGTCTCGTTTGCTCATCAAAACTTCAAATTCAGATTTTATCTCATTGTATCTCTCTTCAGAAAAATCAACTAAATCCATCTTATTTATAGCTACAATAACAGTCTTAATTCGTAATAAATTATTTATAAAAAAATGACGATTGGTCTGCTCAATCACTCCTTTTCTTGCATCTATTAAAACAATAGCTGCTTGAGACGTTGACGCACCAGTTACCATATTTCTAGTATACTCAACATGACCTGGAGTATCTGCAATGATGTAACTTTTGTTAACTGTAGAAAAATAAATATGAGCAACATCAATAGTGATTCCCTGTTCTCTCTCGGCAACTAAACCATCTGTAGCCAAAGAAAAATCTAAATAATCATAACCTAGTTGCTGACTTTTATTTTTTATAGCTTCTATTTTGTCTGAAGTAAGTGATTTTGTATCGTACAATAATCTTCCAATTAATGTGCTTTTTCCATCATCAACGCTACCTGCTGTTGCTATTTTTAATACGTCCATATTATATGTTTGACTTCAAAATGAAGTTTTTATTATTAAATTAAATATTACTTTTTCAAGGAATGAAAAGGCTTCTCTAAAAGTACCCTTGTTGTTTTCGTTTCTCCATTGCTGCTTCAGAACGCTTATCATCTATTCTAGCACCTCGCTCTGATATTGAAGAATCGCGAATCTCTTGTACTACACTAGATATATCTGAAGCTTCGGATAAGACAGCTGCTGTGCAACTCATATCTCCAACGGTTCTAAAACGTACAATTCTTTCAATCACTTCTTCATCTTCATCTCTATAAACAACGTCATCGTCAGCAGACCATATTAATCCATCTCTTAAAAAAGTAGCTCTTGTATGTGCAAAATAAATAGAAGGAATTTCAATTTTTTCTTTCTCTATATAGGACCAAACATCTAATTCCGTCCAATTGGAAATTGGAAATACACGTACATTTTGTCCCAATTCAATTTGTCCATTTAGCATGTCAAATAATTCGGGACGTTGATTTTTTTCGTCCCATTGTCCAAAATCATCTCTTACTGAAAAGATACGTTCTTTTGCTCTTGCTTTTTCCTCATCACGTCTGGCTCCTCCAATACACGCATCAAATTTAAACTCTTCAATAGCATCTAAAAGTGTTGTTGTTTGTAATTGGTTTCGGCTTGCGTATCGTCCAGATTCTTCTTTAACTTTTCCTTGATCAATAGAATCCTGAACATTTCTCACTATTAATTCTAAACCTAATTCTTTGACCAAACGGTCTCTAAAGGCTATAGTTTCAGGAAAATTATGACCTGTGTCTATATGCATTAATGGAAACGGAATCTTAGCAGGATAAAATGCCTTTTGAGCTAATCTTACTAATGTTATAGAGTCTTTTCCTCCAGAAAACAGTAAAACTGGTTTTTCAAATTGTGCTGCCACTTCTCTAAAAATATAAATAGCTTCGTTTTCTAACGGATTTATTTGTGAGGTATTTTTCATTATTTTATTTATCATTTATGCGTGTAAACCGCATTCTCTATTACCTAAAACTTTAGTTGGATCAAAGTATTTAAACTCGTTTGGTAGTTGATGTTTTTCAAGATATGCATCAAGGCTTTCATCTGTAAAATTATAAAATGGACTAACTTTAATTACTCCATTTTTATCCACAGATACAACATCAATACTATCTCTAAAAGCAGTTTGACCTTTACGCAAATTAGTAAACCAAACATCTGGTTTATGCTCTAAAAACGCTCTAGTAAATGGCTCTAGCTTAACTTGTTCTGTAAATAGTTTATGATTAGGATCATTTACATCAGGAATACCTAAAACTACATCACGATGTGCAACAGTCTGTTTTGGGACATATAGTTTTACGTTTAAATTTAGGGTATTAATAACGGACTCGGCATGTTTATAGGTATTAGGCGTATTATATCCTGTGTCGCACCAAATTACCTTTATATCCTTTTTTTGATTGGATACTAAATGTAATATTGCAGCTTCATAAGGTCTAAAATTAGTAGTAACCAAAGGGTTTTTGGCAATACCAATAGCCCAATTGACAATCTCCTGTGGTGTTTTATCTTTTAATTTTTGGTTAATACTATCTATATCTATTTGTATCATTTTCCTAATTTAATTTTGTTCCAAGCACGTTCATGAAAAAAGTAAAGTAACATTTTAGAAAAAAACTCTATAAAACCAATACTTAAAGCCATTTGTAAAGTGCCAGTAATAAAATAGGTTATTACTAAAGTATCTAACGTACCAATAACTCTCCAACTTATTGTTTTAAGGATGCTTCTATTAATGTTCTCTTCGGATGACTTAGCTTCCTTCTTTTTGTTTTCTACTTTAAAAAACGCATCTAAAATCATATCTAAATTCAATTACTCTTTAATTCCTATCGGAATAGTAGATTAAATGCAAATGTATAGCTTGCAGCTTGTTTGCACAAATAAATTAAATAAAATCTGCTAAAGTCTTGTTGTTAAAAATTTTAAGAGAACTATCTCTAACCTCTTCCATTAAGTTATGGACAGCACAAATGGTTTCATCTGGACAATCGCTACAAGCCTCGTAAAAATTTAAACTTACGCAAGGCACCATTGCAATAGGTCCTTCTAAAATACGCATGACATCTGCCATACTAACACCTTTAGGCTCTTTTAAAAGGTAATAACCACCTGCTTTTCCTTTTTTAGAACCTAAAATCCCATTTTTTTTTAATGTAAGTAGGATTGTCTCTAAAAATTTTTGAGAAATATTTTCAGCCGAAGATATCGTACTAATTTGCACAGGACAACGTTGGTCCTTTTTAGCTAAGTGTACTAAAGCCTTAATTCCGTATTTTGTTTTCTTAGAAAGCATATTACAAAAGTAAGCGTTTTTTGTTATTAAAAAACAGCTTCGGCAATTGCTTTAATATTATCGCTTTTTCCCATCGAGTAGTAATGCAACATTGGTATGCCTGCTTTTTTAAGCTCTAAAGATTGCTGGATACACCACTCAATACCAACCTGTCTGACCTCAACATTAGTTTTACATTTAATAATACTTTTAATTAAAGCTTCTGGCAAATCCACATGAAAACGATGCGGAATAACATTTAACTGCTTTAAAGTTGATATTGGTTTTAAACCAGGAATAATCGGCACAGTAATCCCTTCGTTTCTGCATTTATCTACAAACTGAAAATACTTTTGATTATCAAAAAACATTTGTGTCACCACATATTCAGCACCATTTTTAATCTTCTTTTTTAAAAAATGAATATCACTTTCCAGACTTGGTGCTTCCATATGTTTTTCTGGGTATGCACCAACACCAACACAAAAATCCGTCGCACTACAATTAAGCAGTTGATCATCCAAATAATTAGCTTTATTTAAAGCTGTTATTTGTTTTACCAAGTCACTAGCATACGTATGACCTTCTTTTTCTGGCGTAAAATAGGTTTCGGTTTTAACAGCATCTCCACGCAATGCCATTACATTATCGATATTTAAAAAGTCTAAATCAATTAAAAAATTCTCAGTATCCTCTTTAGTAAAACCACCACATAAAATATGCGGAATGGCATCCACATTATATTTATTTTGGATTGCAGCACAAATTCCAACGGTTCCAGGACGCTTTTTAACCACTTGTTTTTTAAGCAATCCGTCACCCAAATCTTTGTAATGATACTCCTCACGATGGTAAGTGACATCAATAAAAGGCGGATTAAATGCCATTAAGGGATCAATATTATCAAAAATAGATTGGATATGTTGTCCTTTTAAAGGCGGTAAAATCTCGAACGAAAATTGCGTTTTCCCTTTACCTCTCGTTATATGTTCTGTTACTTTCATGTATTACCTATAATTATATCTCAATTACTTTTATAGCGTTACCACAAGGGTCGCGCTTTCCGTTATATCTTTTTACTTGTTCTCGATACAATACTCCTAACGTCGTATTTCTCGAACTGACGTAAAAAGGATGCCACATCAATCGCTAACGCACTAATCCGCTAAATTTGGGTTTAGCCATTTAGTAGCTTCTTCTATGCTAATATTTTTTCGTTTTGAATAATCCAATAATTGATCTTTCGTGATTTTTCCTAAGCCAAAATACTTAGCCTCAGGATTACCAAAATAATAACCACTTACACTTGCTGCAGGCCACATAGCAAGACTTTCGGTAAGTTTTACACCAATATTTTCTTCTACATTTAATAGCTTCCAAATGGTTTGTTTTTCTAAATGATCTGGACACGCAGGATAACCAGGAGCTGGACGGATTCCGTTATAACTTTCCTTAATTAATTCTTGGTTAGTTAAGCTTTCATCTTGTGCATAAGCCCAATGTTTTGTTCTTACTTCTTTGTGTAAATATTCCGCAAAAGCTTCGGCTAATCTATCTGCTAACGCTTTAATCATAATCGAATTATAATCGTCATTATCGGCTTCAAACTGCTCTGCTAATTCTGCTGTACCAAAACCAGTAGACACGCAAAAAGCACCAACATAATCTTGTATTCCTGTTTCTTTTGGAGCAATAAAATCTGCTAAGGCATGGTTAGGCACACCTTCTCTTTTCTTTAATTGTTGACGTAAGGTTAGGAATTTAATTTTATCTTCACTTGTAAGACCTCTTGACTGCGCTCGAGGTGACAAACTTACTTCAACGTCATCATCATTTATGGTATTAGCAGGAAATAGCCCAAAGATGGCTTTTGCTTTTAATAGCTTTTCGTCAAAAATTCTTTTTAATAATTCTTGAGCGTCGATAAACAAATCTGTTGCTTGAGTACCAACCACGCTATCTGTTAAAATATCTGGATACTTGCCATGCAAATCCCAACTTCTAAAAAATGGAGACCAATCTATAAACGACTCTAATTTTGTAATATCAAAATCTTCGATTATTTGAATTCCTAATTGTTTTGGCTTTACAATTTTAGAGGTTTGCCAATCTATTTTATATTTTCTATTTCTAGCCTCTTCAATGCTTATGTATTCTTTTTGTTTGGTTCTGTTTAAGAATTTTTCTCTAAATACATCGTATTCTTCTCTAATTTGCTCCTTATAAACAACATTATTTTTATTTAGTAATTCACCAACAACTGTTACAGCTCTTGATGCATCATTAATATGTACCACAGCATCTTTATAATGAGGTGCAATTTTAACCGACGTATGTGCTTTTGATGTTGTTGCTCCTCCAATTATTAAAGGAATATCAAGGTTTTGTTTTTCCATTTCTTTGGACACGTAAACCATCTCGTCTAATGAAGGTGTAATTAAACCACTTAAGCCAATAATATCAACCTGTTCTTTTATAGCAGTTTCAATAATTTTTTCTGGTGGAACCATAACTCCTAAATCTATAATCTGGTAATTATTACAACCTAAAACTACACTCACAATATTTTTACCAATATCATGCACATCTCCTTTTACAGTTGCCATTAAAATTTTTCCAGCAAAGGCTTGTTTTCCATCTTTTTCAGCCTCAATGAATGGTTGTAAATACGCTACAGCTTTTTTCATGACTCTAGCCGATTTTACTACTTGTGGCAAAAACATTTTTCCGCTTCCAAATAAATCTCCAACCACACTCATACCTTGCATTAAATGACCTTCAATGACTTCAATTGGTCTTGAAACAGATTGTCTTGCTTCTTCAACATCTTCAATTATAAACGTATCAATCCCTTTTACTAAAGCATGTGTAATCCTGCTTTGCAACTCGGTATTTCTCCATTCCTGAACCGTTTCTGTAGTTTCTTTTTTATTGCCTTTTACGGTTTCGGCAAACTCCAATAAACGCTCAGTAGCATCCTCACGTTTGTCAAACAAAACGTCTTCAACGCACTGTAATAATTCCTTATCAATTTCATCATAAATCTCCAACATCGTTGGGTTTACAATTCCTAAATTCATTCCGTTTTTTATGGCATGAAACAAAAACGAAGCATGCATAGCCTCACGCACAGTATTGTTTCCTCTAAAAGAAAAGGACACATTACTTACACCACCAGACACATTAGCAAATGGTAAATTTTGTCTAATCCACTTTGTAGCATTAAAAAAGTCTAATGCATTTTTACGATGCTCTTCCATTCCTGTTGCAACCGGAAAAATATTGGGATCAAAAATGATATCTTGTGCAGGAAAATTGACAGTATCAACCAATATTTTATAAGAACGTTCACAAATTTCAATACGACGCTTATACGTATCTGCTTGACCATTTTCATCAAAAGCCATTACAATTACAGCAGCTCCATAACGTTTTACTAGTTTAGCTTGACGAATAAACTCGGTTTCTCCTTCTTTTAAACTTATAGAATTTACAACAGATTTACCTTGAACCACCTTTAAACCAGCCTCAATAATTTCCCATTTAGAGCTATCAATCATTATAGGGATTCGGGAAATATCTGGCTCTGAAGCAATGAGATTTAAAAAAGTAGTCATCGCATAAACGCCATCCAACATACCTTCGTCCATGTTGACATCTAAAATTTGTGCACCACCTTCTACTTGATCTCTTGCTACAGCTAACGCTTCGGTATACTTTTCTTCTTTTATTAAACGTAAAAACTTTCTAGAACCTGTAACATTGGTTCGCTCTCCTACGTTTATAAAATTACTTTCTGGAGTTACAATTAAGGGTTCTAAACCAGAAAGCGTTAAATATTTTTGACAGTCGCAGTCGTCCATTATGCTAGTTGTTTAATTTGTCTTGGTTTATAGCTTTTTACAACCTGAGCAATTGCTTTAATATGTTCTGGATTTGTCCCACAGCAACCACCAATAATATTAATTAAATCGTCTTTTAAATATCCTTCGATTAAGTTTTTCATTTCTTCTGGAGTTTGATCATATTCTCCAAAAGCATTTGGTAGTCCAGCGTTTGGATGCGCAGACGTGTAAAAATCTGTTTGACTTGAAAGACGTTTTAAATAAGGTTGTAATTGCTTTGCGCCTAATGCACAATTAAAGCCAACACTTAACAAAGGCACGTGAGAAATTGAGGCTAAAAAAGCCTCAACTGTTTGACCAGACAGTGTACGACCAGACGCATCTGTAATGGTACCAGAAACCATAATTGGAATGTCTATGTTTTTTTCTTCTTTTACTTCTTCAATTGCAAATAATGCTGCTTTTGCATTTAAAGTGTCAAAAATAGTTTCGACTAACAATAAGTCTACTCCTCCAGCTATTAATGCTTCTACTTGTTGTTTATAGGCAATACGTAAGTCATCAAATGTTACAGCTCTAAATTCTGGTCTGTTAACATCTGGACTTAGACTTGCAGTACGATTTGTAGGACCAATACTTCCTGCCACAAAACGTGGTTTTTCAGGGTTTTTATTAGTGAATTCCGTAGCAACATATTTAGCAATTTTAGCCGATTCAAAATTAAGTTCGTAAACCAAATCTTCCATATTATAGTCTGCCATAGCGATGGTTGTTCCTGAAAATGTGTTGGTTTCAACTATATCTGCTCCAGCTTCAAAATACTTACGATGTACGTCTGCAATAGCATTGGGTTGGGTTAATGACAGTAAATCATTATTTCCTTTTAAAGATGTTGGATAGTCTTTAAAACGCTCGCCTCTAAAATCTTCTTCAGTAAAATTATAGCGTTGTAACATGGTACCCATTGCACCATCAAGCACTAAAATTCGCTTTTTAATGACTTCTGTAATACTACTCATACACACTTTTTTAATACAGTTTCAAATTTGTTTGTTAACACTTCTTTACTTTTAAAAATTGGGTTTAATAAGCTAGACAACTGATCAAATTCTATTAAAAAAGCATCATGACCATGAAGCGATTTAATCTCGCCAATAGTTACGTTTTGTTTGACTGATTTTAAATCAATATAAGTTTCCCAGTTTTCATCAGCCTTGAAAAACAAATCGCTATCAATTGTTATAATATGTACGTGACCTTTAATGACTGAAGCCACGTCTTTAAATGGTAATCGTCCTTTTGTTATATCAATAGTTTTTAGGATTTGATTCATTAATTTATAAGCTGACAAATGAAATCTACTATCCAACTGGTCTCCATGATAACTTAACCAACTTTGGACTTTAAATAAAGATTGTGAATTTTTACTACGAGAAAACTTTTTTGTCAAAGATTCTGGCGTACGATATAAAGTCATAGCGTGCATTCTGGCATCTTTTAAAGGCTGATTTGAATTGTTTAAGATTGCGTCCTGAATATGGCAATTTGCGGTAATCCAATCCGTCACTTTCCAATCTGTAGCAATTGGTATTACATGCTCTGCTAAGTTTGGTTTTAAAACAGCTAACTCCCAAGCTATTCCTCCTCCAACGGAACCTCCAATGATGGCATACAATTTATTAATTAATAAATGTTGAAGTCCTAAAGCAAAGATTTCGGCTATGTTTCTAGCTGTAAATTCCTGGTAATTATGTATCAGATTTTCTTCTAGATTATCATAACCATTACCTGGAACATTAAAAGCTAAAATGGTATAATGTAAGGTATCAATACATTTATTATCACCTATTAAATCATTCCACCATCCTTGATCTCCAACCACATTAGAATTACCAGTAAGTGCATGATTTACCAATATAATTGGTGCTGTATGTAATGGTCTGCCAAATAATTGGTAAGACAACTTAATATCTGATGTCTTACCATTATTGTTAACAAACTCAGGGATATTTATATATTTTAAATTCTCCATTTTACTTTAAACTATATTCTTTTTCAACAGCTATTTTTATTGGCGTTTTATTGGACAAATTGTCTCTTACAGGACAACGTGCCTCAACAATCTCTAACCATTTTGCAAGTGTTTCTATACTTGCATCTGTTTTAGGGATTAGGTTTAGTTCTATTGTTTTAAAACCAGCACGCTCGTCTTGCGAGATTCCTAAGAATTTATTTGGATTGATCTGTCCTGAAACTTCGATATCAAGTTTTTCTATTTTAAAACCAAGCTCTTTTGCTACTAGGTGTCCAACTACATTTACGCAACCTGCAAAACCTGCTAAAATATACTCGACAGGGTTTGGACCTTGATCTGTTCCATTTAACGCATCTGGTTCGTCAACCACTAATTTAAATTGTCTTGCTTGTCCTATAAATTGAGTAGCAGAAGTACTATTTCCTGCTACTGTAAATTTTAAATCACTCATATTTCATTGCATTAGAAATAACCATCACACTTTAAAATGGCAACTAAAAAGTGTGAAGTTATTTCGGGTTAAATAATTAAAATTAAATTAAGTCTAAGCTAAAACGGTTTTGTTTACAACAGCAAAAGCCTCTTTTAAATCTGCTTTTAAATCGTCTATATTTTCTATTCCAACGGACAATCTGATTAAGTCTTTTGTAACTCCTGTGGCTTGTTGCGCTTCATCACTTAATTGTTGATGCGTTGTACTTGCAGGATGAATAATTAGTGATTTAGTGTCGCCAATATTAGCCAATAGTGAAAATAACTTAGTCGTATCTGCTATTTTTTTAGCCGATTCAAAACCACCTTCCACTCCAAATGTCACCACACCACTTTGTCCTTTAGGTAAATATTTTTTAGCTAACGTATTGTATTTACTAGTTTGTAACCCTGGATAATTTACCCAAGTTACTTCTGGCTGTTCTTGTAACCATTTAGCTAATTGTAAAGCATTTTGAGAGTGTTTTAAAATTCTTAATTCTAAGGTTTCTAATCCTTGAATAATCTGAAATGCATTAAAAGGACTTAAAGCGCCACCATAATCACGTAAACCTTCAATTCTTACCTTTGCAATAAATGCTGCTGGTCCAATAACATCACTATAGACTAAACCATGGTATCCAGCAGAAGGCTCTGTAAATTCTGGAAACTTACCATTAGTCCAGTCAAAAGTTCCTGCATCTATAATGATACCACCTAAAGAAGTTCCGTTACCTGTAATATATTTTGTTAGCGAATGGATGACTATATTTGCACCATATTCAATTGGATTTAACAAGTAAGGTGTCGCAACTGTATTATCCACAATTAATGGCACTTTATGGGCTTTTGCATGTTTAGAAATAGCCTCTAAATCCAATACATCCAATTTTGGATTACCCAAAGACTCTACAAATACAGCTCTTGTATTTTCTTGAGCTGCTTTACTAAAATTTTCTGGATCAGAAGGATCTACAAATGTGGTTGTAATACCATGTCTTGGTAAGGTTACGCTTAATAGATTATAGGTACCACCATACAAACTACTAGAAGCCACAATATGATCTCCTGCTTTTAATAAGGTTAATAATGTTGTAGAAATGGCAGCTGTTCCGGAAGCAGTTGCTACTGCTGCAATACCACCTTCTAGAGCTGCAATACGTTGTTCTAAAACATCGTTTGTTGGGTTATTTAAACGTGTATAAATAAACCCAGGGACAGACAGGTTAAAGCGTCCTGCTGCGTCATCCGAATCGTCAAAAACGTATGAAGTAGTTTGATAAATAGGAACTGCTCTTGTCCCTCCTGTTTTAGCAGTGTCATGTCCTGCGTGTAATGCTTGTGTTGCAAATTTTTGAGTACTCATTTTTCTAATTTTTGAGTTAATAAATAAATTAAACCAAAAGTCAAATAAGCTTCGTTTGAAGCATACTTAATAGAAAAATGTTAAAAAGAAAAATACTAACCACAGATGAGTAATTAGTTTTTAGTTATCTATCCAATGTATCGATTAATGAATCGAAAATTAAGTAGAATTTAGCACCTTCTTAGTAAGTCTAAGGGTTGCTAAGGCTTCAATGGGTCTAATCCCTCCACCTTTCTTGATAACATTTCAGTAAGTTTTTGAACTTTGTGAGTACAAATATTGCAAAATAAATATTTTAGAAACAAACAAAACGGAATAATTTTCTAAAAAATTAACTTTTTATTAATTATACAGAAAATAATTCATATAATATTAAATTATACAGATTAATATTCTGTTATATTTAAAAATAGCAAGTTCAAAAAAAATTAAACTTGCTATTTAAAGTCTTATTAAACGTTAATTGGTTATAATTAAGCCGAATTACGACTCGCATTTATATTACCAAATAACGATCGTGTTACTAATTTTTCATAAACAGCAATCAACTCGGCATCTTTTACATCTGCTTTTTCTAATTCCTGAATTTGTTTTAAAGCATATTGTTGTATTGTTAATAGTGGCAATACAATAGATTCTCTGACCCTAATAGAGGCTTTACCTGATGGCTCTTCTTCCATTAAATCTTTATAACCTGTTAATTTTAAAATCAATCGTTTTGTCGTTAAATACTCGGTATGTATAACATTCCAAAAGGCACCATATTCTGGATCATCACTCATATACTTTGTCAAATCAAAAAACGATTTTGATAAGGACATCATACTGTTTTCAATTAATGTTCTAAAAAAGCTAGAGGTTTTAAATAAGTTTTGCGCTTTTTCAAATTCGCCAGCATCTTCGTAATGTTTTAAAGCAGTACCAACACCAAAAAATCCTGGTACATTTTGTTTTAGTTGACTCCAAGATCCCACAAAAGGAATGGCTCTTAAATCTTCAAACACTAAGCCTTCTGCTTTACCACGTTTGGAAGGTCTACTTCCAATATTAGTTTTTGCGTAATACTTAAGTGTACTCATATGTTCTAAATATGAGATAAATTTTGGATGGTTTTTAAAATCTACATACGCTTGATAACTTAGCTTAGCTAGATTATCCATAACCGCTCTGTTTTCTGGAACCATGCGTAAATCCGCATCACTTAAACTATTATATATACCAGAACTTATTAATTGTTCTAAGTTATATTGTGAAGAATCTAAAGTACCAAAATTAGAACTAATAGTTTGTCCTTGGATGGTTAATTGCACTTCTTTATCCTCTATAGTTGGTCCTAATGACGCATAAAAATTGTGTGTTTTACCACCACCTCTAGCAGGTGGTCCACCACGACCATCAAAAAATATGACAGTTACATCATATTTTCTAGAGATAGCTGTTAAACGTTCTTTTGCTTTATAAATAGCCCAATTAGCCATTAAATAACCTCCATCTTTAGTTCCGTCACTAAAGCCTAACATAATAGTTTGCTTATTTCCTCTAGATTTTAAGTGTTTAGCATAAGCAGGATTTGTATATAAATCCTCCATTACTATATGTGCATTTTCTAAATCTGTAATAGTTTCAAAAAGAGGTCCAATATCAACCGTAAGCTTATCATTAAATGCTACTACTTTAAGCATTGCAAATAACTGCATCACATTTAAAGTGGTTTGATTATTACTAATTATATAACGGTTTGCAGCCAACTCTCCATTAGTTTCCTGAATAGATTTTAAAGCCTTAATAGTATTTAGTGCTTTTAGCGTTTCTTCATCTTTAATTAAAGACAAATCCACTGTTCCTTTAACTTCAGACAAAACCTTAACTTGTTCCGCTTCTGAAAGACTATGATAATTACTCGGAATATCCTTGCTTCCGTTAGCAATCATACTATCCACCATTGTTGTAAAAATTGAATGATGCACTCTACTATCTTGACGTATATCTAAGCTTGAAAAATGAAAACCAAATAAATGAATTTTGTTAAGTAAACTAGTTACTTCGGTAACGTAAAGCGATTGATGCTGATCAATTATAATTTGTCTGATGGCTTTTAATTCTGAAACAAATTCGTTTAAAGTTAAACTTGATTCTTCATGAAGCACTTTTTTATATAACTGTGTTTCTATGTGTGATATACGCGCTTCAACACCTTGAAAGGTTAATTTACGTTTTAACTTTCGGACGTCTTTATGGTAATTTTTAATAATAGTTTCGTGTAACCTTTCTGCGACTTTAACTGTAATTTCTGGTGTAACAAATGGGTTACCATCTCTGTCTCCTCCTGGCCAAAAACCAATGTTAATAATATCGTTATCTATATGTTTCCCGTCAAAAATATTTTGTTGGATATAGTCATATATTTTTCCGAAGGATTCATAAAACACATTTTCTAGATACCAGATTAAGCTAACCGCTTCATCGTAAGGTGTTGGTTTTTCATGTTTAAAAAATGGTGTTTTTCCTAATTGCGCTAACAAATCATTTATACGAAGTAAGTCGTTTTCTCTAACTGCTTCTGTCAAGTCTGTGATAATTCCTAAAACAGTACCAGGATAAAATTGTGTTGGATGTGCTGTTAGCACAATTCTAACTTTAAACTCTTCTAAATACTGACGTAACTTATCTAGCTTTCCTTCTGCAGCAGCACTTTCTTTTAAACTTCTAAGAGTACCAATTCCGTCCATATTATTAACAATCGGGAAAGCAGCATCCTCAATCGCATCAAATAAAACGACTTGTCTTTCAATATACTGAATAAACCTAAACAACAAATCTATCTTGGATTTATCTGAACGTCTAGCTTGATATTTTTTAAAAAACGTATCTACAATAACAGTAGGATTATGCCCATCTTCAAACCCATTTTTGCACGTTTCATGAAACAGTGGTAATAACACACCTGTTTTAGTAATTGTATCAAAAGGAAGGGTCATAAAAATACCATTGTATATTTGATATTTAGACAATACGTTTTGATTGAAACGCGTCAACTTAGGCTGTAAAGGCATAATTTTTATTTTTAGATAAGTTATAAAGTTAATGAACAATAGTTGACTTTGATAAAATGATTGAAATTTTTAGGAATTATTAACTAATAGTACTGCTTTGTATGAATTACGTAATTAAATCTTCATATTTTGATTTTTACTAAATGTAATTATCATTGACAATTCCATCAATTAACTATTTTTAACGGTATGTTTTGATAAAAACTACTTTATTTTCTTACTTTTGCTGCTCAATAAATTAGAGGACGGATTTGACTGATTGCAACCTCATTAAAAAATGCTAAAGGCAGTGTAAACTTCCTTAGACGCTTTCGTCAAATCTATTATATACATTTTAAAAAACAAATATGGCGTATTTATTTACATCAGAGAGTGTGTCTGAAGGACACCCAGACAAAGTAGCAGATCAAATTAGTGATGCTTTAATAGATAATTTTTTAGCATTTGATAAAGACAGTAAGGTTGCTTGCGAAACTTTAGTAACAACAGGACAAGTTGTTTTAGCTGGAGAGGTTAAATCTAACACGTATTTAGACGTACAACAAATAGCAAGAGACACCATTAATAAGATTGGATATACTAAAAGTGAGTATATGTTTGATGGTAACTCTTGTGGTGTTTTTAGTGCAATACATGAGCAATCGGATGATATTAATCGTGGTGTTGACAGAGCTAATAAGGAAGAGCAAGGTGCTGGTGACCAAGGTATGATGTTTGGTTATGCAACTCGCGAAACGGAAAACTACATGCCTTTAGCTTTAGATTTATCTCATAAAATCTTAATTGAATTAGCTGAGTTACGTCGCGAAAGCAAAGACATTACTTATTTAAGACCTGACTCTAAAAGTCAAGTTACTATTGAGTATAGTGATGATAATATACCACAACGTATTGATGCCATTGTAGTATCAACTCAGCATGACGATTTTGATGCTAACGATGAGGTGATGTTATCTAAAATAAGAAAAGACATTGTCGAGATATTAATACCTAGAGTGGTAGCTAAATTACCAGAAGCGACACAAGCATTATTTAATGACGACATCAAATACCACATTAATCCAACAGGAAAATTTGTTATTGGAGGACCTCATGGTGATACAGGATTAACTGGTCGTAAGATTATTGTTGATACTTACGGAGGAAAAGGAGCCCATGGTGGTGGTGCTTTTTCTGGAAAAGATCCAAGTAAAGTTGATAGAAGTGCAGCTTATGCAACAAGACATATTGCTAAAAATTTAGTTGCAGCAGGCGTTGCTGATGAAATTTTAGTACAAGTATCATACGCAATTGGTGTTGTTGAGCCAATGGGAATTTTTGTAGACACATACGGAACTTGTCCATTTAATATGACTGATGGAGAAATTGCACAAAAAATATCGAAGATATTTGACATGCGTCCATCTGCGATTGAAGACCGTTTAAAATTACGTAATCCAATGTATAGCGAAACAGCTGCTTATGGACATATGGGAAGACAAAACGAAACCGTGTCTAAAACATTTTCTAGACCAAATGGAGGAGACATTACTTTAGATGTTGAATTATTTACTTGGGAAAAATTAAACTACGTAGATAAAGTAAAAGCTGAATTTGGCTTATAACATTTTGCCTTAATCATATAAAAAAAGCCTCTCAAATTATTTGAGAGGCTTTTTTATTTATTAGTTGGCTTTCCATTTTATTGGCAAATGCACAATTTTTTTTGTGTCAAAAAAGTCTTCTTCAAAATAATCTGATATATTATAAATAGTAGTGGTTTTATAATCCTGAAGCTCTTCCGTTAAGTCACCACCTTTAAGGTAAATTATTCCATTTTTAAGTTCGTTTTGCTGTGTTTTTGAAACTTTTCCTTTTATCCAATGCACAAACGTTGGCATTGCTGCAACAGCACGACTGATAATAAAGTCATAAGTTTCTTTAATTTCTTCTACACGACTATGGGTTACTTTAACGTTTTGCAATTCTAAACCTGCAACAACCTCTCTAACTACATTTAGTTTTTTATTAATACTATCTACTAAATGAAATTCGCATTCAGGAAATAAAATAGCCAAAGGAATACCAGGAAAACCTCCTCCTGTCCCAACATCCATCATCGAACTTCCATCTTTAAAATTAATAATTTTAGCAATTGCTAAAGAGTGTAGTACATGACGTAAATACAACTCGTCAATATCCTTTCTAGACACTACATTAATTTTTAAATTCCAATCTTGATATAAAGCTTCAAGCTTAGTAAATTGTTCAATTTGCAAAGGGGTTAAATCAGGAAAATACTTTAAAATCAGCTCCATAAACGTTTATAATTTTCGACAAAAATATGCATTTTAACACTAAAAAGGGAGCTTCTGTTTTGCTTAATTAATTATCTTTGTAATAAATATTATTTGACGGATTTTCCGTTACAGTAAAAAGAATACAATTACAATGACAAAACAAACAGTAACGTTCTCTCGAACAGACTCTGCAAAATTTTTTAAAACACTTAATAAACGTGTTAACAATTATTTTAAAGAAAACAATATTAAAAAAACAGGAAATTGGAAATTATACTTTAAAGCTATAGTAATGTTTACATTATTATTGGGTCCATTAGTACTTATATTAACCGTTGATCTACCAACTTGGCTGCAAATTATATCTGTTATGGTTATAGGTGTAGGTATGGCTGGAGTAGGTATGAATGTAATGCACGATGCTAATCATGGGTCGTTCTCTAGCAAAAAATGGGTTAACCGTTTAATGGGTAGTAGCATCCATATTTTAGCTGGTAATGACTACAATTGGAAAGTACAACACAACGTATTACATCACACGTATACTAATATTGAAGGTCATGATGAAGATATTGACGCAGGAAGAATCATACGTTTTTCTAAACATTCAAAATGGTTAAAGATCCACCAATATCAAAAATATTATGCCTTTTTACTTTATGGTTTATTAACTGTAAACTGGGCAATTACAACAGATTTTAAGCAAACTTATATTTACTTAAAAAGAAAATTATCTTATGGTGATTTCCCTAAACCTGCAACGCAATGGACCAAATTAATCATTGGAAAAATATTGTATTATACGATTTGGGTAGTATTACCATTATCTTTAGGATATGCTTGGTGGCAAGTTTTAATTGGCTTTTTAATCATGCATTACACAGCAGGAATTATATTAAGTGTTGTGTTTCAATTAGCACACGTAATGCCTAATACAGACATGCCTTTACCGGACGAAAATGGTAACATGAAAAACACTTGGGCTATTCACCAGTTATTTACTACTTCTAACTTTTCGCCTAAAAATTGGTTAGTAGAGTTTTATACAGGTGGATTAAACAGACAAGTAGAGCATCATTTATTTGCACATATTAGCCATGTACACTACAAAAACATAGCAAAAATAGTCAAAGAAACTGCACATGAATTTAGCTTACCATACAATGAATATAACTCTATTTGGAAAGCTATTGGAGAACACTACCAACAACTAAAAATGTTAGGTCAAAAGCCTAACATGGCATAATTAATTTTTGCACAATATAACAACACACACATGAGCCAACCACTTTCTGATCGTATTTTAAACATGTCCACTTCTGCCACTTTAGCTATGGCAGCAAAAACTAGAGAGCTTAAAGCTGAAGGTAAAGACATTATTGGATTAAGCTTAGGTGAGCCAGACTTTAATACACCAGATTTTATTAAAGATGCTGCTATCCAAGCCATTAATGACAATTACAATTCATACTCTCCAGTAGATGGTTATGTTGAGTTAAAAGAAGCGGTTATTACTAAATTTAAGCGTGATAACAACTTAACATACACCTTACCACAAATTGTAGTATCTACAGGAGCTAAACAAAGTTTAGCAAATATAGCTGCAGTTATGTTAAACAAAGGTGACGAGGTTATTTTACCATGTCCTTATTGGGTAAGTTACTCTGACATTGTTAAGTTAAGTGAAGGTGTACCTGTAGAAGTACAAACAAGTATTGACACAGATTTTAAAATGACTGCTGCACAATTAGAAGCTGCTATTACACCAAAAACTAAAATGTTATGGTTTAGTAGTCCTTGTAACCCAAGCGGATCATTATATAGTCAAAAAGAATTAGAAGCTTTAGCTGAAGTTTTAAAAAAACATCCAAATATATACGTTGTTTCTGATGAAATATACGAACATATTAATTACACCGGAAAACCACACGCAAGTATGGCTTCTGTTGATGGCATGTTTAACAATACTATTACGGTAAACGGAGTCTCTAAAGCATTTGCAATGACTGGATGGCGTATTGGTTACATTGGTGCTCCAGATTGGATCGCACGTGCTTGTAACAAAATGCAAGGTCAAGTGACTAGTGGAGCTAATTGTATTGCACAACAAGCTGTAATTACAGCTTTAAACGCAGATCCAAGTGTTGTAAAGTTTATGATTGACGAGTTTAAAGTACGTCGTGATTTAGTTTTAGATCTACTTGGTAACATCGAAGGTTTTAATACAAATACACCAGAAGGCGCTTTTTATGTTTTTCCAGATATTTCTTATTTTTTCGGAAAAACATTAAGAGGAAAAACAATACATAACGCAACAGATTTTTCGTTATATTTATTAGAAGAAGCTTTAGTAGCAACAGTTACTGGAGAAGCTTTTGGAAATCCTAATTGCATTAGATTAAGTTATGCAGCTTCACAAAAAGAGATTACTGAAGCTATAAAGCGTATTAAAGAAGCGGTTAGTTAATTAACCCACTACTACATATTACTTATAAAAAAAGCTTCACAATTGTGAAGCTTTTTTTTATTAAATACTTTTTCTTTTTGTCAAAATAAAATAGATCCATTTAAACTTATAGTAAACACCTAAACCTATAAAAAGAAACACTAAATAGTATAACCAATTATAATCTGTGGTAGATTGGTATCCATAATATTGTTTTAATAAAAATAATACTGATGCTAATGCGTAAAATACTAACGCAAATACTAAGATTTTCATAAAGAGAAAATTTAATAACTAAATAAAAAAAGCAACGTTTAATTAGACATGAGTTTAAATCTAAAAAAATAAACTAACATCACTTTATTTACACTAAATATATAAAAATAGATAACATAACAGCCAAAGTTATAATAAGTAATACTATTTGTTTGACACGTCTAAACTTATGCTCTCTCTTAAGCTTATTGCGTAACAACGCTATATCTTTATCTGATGCTTTTGGTAAATTGTATTTTGTTTTTTCTTTAGAATTACTAACAAAACTAAAAGATTTCTCTTTTCGTTTTGCTAACATATTTCTATTACTTTTTAATGATTGGTTGGCAGCCATCATTGATCCTTCTCCACCCATAAAATCTATATTTTAGTCTGAATATTTTCAGAAATTAAACATTGAAATCTTTTTAGCAAACCATTATACATTAGTTGCTATTAAAATTATTATATAAAAAAAGCTGCTTTATATATATGTAGCAGCTTTTTATAAAATGTTACATTCCTGATTAAAGAAAATAACGATAGACTAATAGAAATTAAATAATAGCGAGAATTATCATGACTACAAACAATAACAGTTTAAGTGATGTAGCAACTGTACAACAGCTTTTATTATAAGACCAACTTTTTAGACGTTGCTTACTGCTAAATAAAGATTTAGACGAAATGTTTTTAAAATTACTTATTACAATAGACTTGTAATTAGAATTTAAAATCCCAGAATAATTATTTAATGTAGTTACTGAGTCCGTTTGTAAAGACTGTGTGTTAATTGATAATGCCATGATTGATTGATGTATTGGTTATATAATAAAGACGAAGTAGACTTTAAAATGTTACAGTACAACCAAAAAAAACAACAAGACTATTTAGAAAACTATCTATTTCTCCAGAAAAAAGGCGTCAATAAAATCAATACAGTAAACAACTCTAAACGACCAATTAACATTAAAAAGCTACACCACCATTTACCAATAGCTGGTAATGCTGCGTAATTATTTACTGGTCCAAATTGACCTAAAGCAGGACCTACGTTACCTAAGCTTGAAGCTGCAATACCAATCGAGGATTCAAAATTAATACCCATCATAGAAAAACCTAAGGCACCAATTATAAAAGCAATCATGTATAAAATAAAAAAGCCTAAAATATTAAATACAATATCTCCAGAAATAGCTCTTTTATTATATCGTACTGGTAAAATAGCATTAGGATGCAAAGTACGTTTAAACTCTAAAAATCCATTTTTAATTAATACTAAATGACGCACAACTTTTACACCTCCTGCTGTACTTCCTGCAGATCCACCTAAAAACATTAGCCCAAAGAAAAATACCACCAAAAATGGTGTCCACAATGTATAGTCTGCTGTGACAAATCCTGTAGTAGTAATTACAGATAATACTTGGAACAATGCGTGTCTAAAAGCACTTTCGCCTTTACCCCAAACCATTGGATGATCAATTGAAGACACTGTTAAATCTGCTCTAAAATAAATGATTAACGCAGCAATTATTGTAAATATAGCTACAAATTTAAAGTACAGTTTAAACTCTTCATCATGTATCACTTTTTGAACTTTACCTTTAAAAGCAAAATAACTTAGTACAAAGTTTGAACCTGCTAAAAACATAAAAGCGATAATAATATATTGTATAACTGGTTGATTATTCCAGTAAGCAACACTTGCATTTTTAGTAGAAAAACCACCAGTAGACAACGTACACATCGAGTGATTTATGGCATCAAAAAAGCTCATTCCTGCCACTTGAAGCAAAATAGTTTCTGCTGCTGTATAACCAAAATAGATTAACCACAAACGCTTTGCGGTATCTGTAATTCTAGGATGTAATTTATCTGCACTAGGTCCAGGTGCTTCAGCTGCAAATAACTGCATACCTCCAATTCCCAGTAATGGTAATATGGCAACTGCTAAAACAATAATACCCATACCACCAATCCAATGGGTTAAACTTCTCCAAAACAAAACCCCTTTAGGTACAATTTCGATATCATTTAAAATGGATGCTCCAGTGGTTGTAAAACCAGACATGGTTTCAAAAAAAGCGTTTGTAAAGTTAGGAATTGCTCCTGTGGCTAAATACGGAACTGCACCTGATAAAGACATAACAATCCACCCAAAAGCTACAACAATGTAACCTTCCCGTTTATTCATTTCTTTATTATGGTTACGATGATTAATCATCCCTAAAAGCCCAAAAATCAAAATCCCTAAACCTGAAGACACCAATTGTAAAGTCACACCATCCTGATAAATTAAACTTACCAAAGCGGACAGCAAAATAAAACCACCATTAAAGACTAATAGTAGACCAAAAAAATAAAATATAATTTTGTAATTAAGGCGTAATCGTTTTCCCATTATAAAAATAGTTTTTCTACTTCCTTAATTGATCGTGGTAAACAACATACCACAATATAATCGCCTTCTTTTATTCTAAAACTACCTAATGCGATCAATCCTTTACCGTTTCTGATAACACCACCAACAATTGCAGATCTAGGAAACTCGACATCTTTAATTAACTTATTGCAAATTTTTGAAGTAGGCTTAACCTTAAACTCTAACAACTCGGCATTCATGTTGTTAAGTTTAGTCATTGCAATAACTTCACCTTTACGTATGTATCTAAAGATGTTATTGGCAGCTAAAAGTTTTTTATTAATTAGCGTGTCAATACCAATAGATTGGGATAACTCAAAGTAATCCATGTTTTCTACTAAGGCAATTGTCTTTTTAACACCCTTAGATTTAGCAACAAGGCAGGACATGATATTAGTCTCAGAATTGCCAGTTACAGATATAAAAGCATCCATTTCGCTAATATTTTCTTCTTCTAACAATTCAACATTACGACCATCTCCATTAATAACTAAAACTTTAGGTAAGTCGTCCGCTAAATCAAAAGCGATATCTTTATTATTCTCTATTAATTTTACATTAAACCCGCTTAATGACAGATCTCTAGAGGTTTTAAAACCAATTTTACTACCACCTAAAATCATGACATCTTTAACAGGTGTATTTGTTTTACCTGTCATTTTACACAACTCATCACCTCCTCCTGCACAAGTAATAAATACTGCATTATCACCTTCTCTAAACTCGGTATCACCTCTAGGTATAATAGTATATTGCGTGCCAAAACGTTGTATTGCAATTGGCACAAAATGTATTTCCGAAAATGATTCGGCAGCCTCTTTTACTGTTTTACCAACAAAACCTGCTGTTCTGGTCAAACTTAAACTAACCATTGTTAGTGCACCACCTTCAAACTCATAACTATCCTTAAAGGCAGATTGATTTAAAAGCAACTCTATTTCTGCAGCAGCTAAACTTTCTGGCGAAATCAGCTCGTCAATACCAAATCGGGTAAAACCAACCTCATCCTTATGTTTAATAAACTCTGTATTAGAAATTCTAGCAATCGTACGTTTAGCACCTAATTGCTTGGCTAATACACAGACTGTAATATTTGTAGTTTCGGATGCTGTTACGCCAATTAATAAATCTGCACGATCTATTTTAGCTTCTTTTAAAATAGCAATGGATGTTGCATCACCTTTTAAGACTTTAATATCCAAATGGTTATCTGCATAAGACAAACTGTCTCTATCTGTATCAATAAGTGTAATTTCTTGAGACTCGTAAGACAATAATTTTGCTAAATGAAATCCAACTTCACCAGCTCCAGCAATAATTATTTTCATAGTTTCTTTAATAAACGGAGTGCAAAGATAATTAATTTAAAGATTTAAGGGTCAATTATTTATTCTTTTGAAGTTTTACAGACTATTATATATGCATTATCTTTGTAAAAAAATTGATTTTGACAAAAGTAAATCCATACAAAGATAGCGACTTAGGAAAGAAAGAACAGGTAACTAAAATGTTTGATACCATTTCTGGTGAATATGATGGTTTAAACCGAGTAATTTCTTTTGGAATAGATATTAAATGGCGAAAAAAAGTAGTTGATATTGTTAAAGCTACTAATCCAGATAATGTTTTAGATATTGCCACAGGAACTGGTGATTTAGCTATTAATCTTGCTGAAACTAGCGCGAAAAAAATTATTGGTTTAGACATTAGTAGTGGTATGCTAGAAGTTGGAAAGCTTAAAATAAAAGCTAAAAAACTAGATCAAAAAATTGATATGGTTATTGGTGATTCCGAAAACATGCCTTTTGACGACAATACCTTTGATGCCATTACTGTTGCCTTTGGTGTGCGTAACTTTGAAACTTTAGAAAATGGTCTAAAAGACATTTTACGTGTTTTAAAACCAGGTGGTATTTTTGTTATTTTAGAAACTTCTGTCCCAACTAAGTTTCCTTTTAAACAAGGGTATCAATTCCATTCTAAGGTTATTTTACCTACCGTCGGAAAATTATTTTCCAAGGACAAAACAGCTTACAAATATTTAAGCGAAAGCGCTAATGCGTTTCCATATGGAGAGGCTTTAAACAATATTTTACGTAAAATTGGGTTTAGTAATGTTACAGACATGCCTCAGACATTTGGTGTTGCTACAATTTACAAAGCATTTAAAAAATAATGAATACAAAACATATATCAACCTTACTGATTGCTCTATTTTTAGCCACAGCTTCTCAAGCGCAGCTTTTCACTAAAGAAAAAGTAAAAAACCTAGAAACTGTAGATAAAGCAACATTAAGTTGGGGTTATTATTTAGGATTTAATAACTTAGATTTTAAATTTGACTACAATAATAATCTTGGCGATATACAAACAGAACGCACGATTGGTTTTAATGTAGGTTTATTAGGTAACGTACGTATTAACGATTATTTTGATGTCCGTTTTGAACCAGGTTTGGTAATCTCGCAACGTAACCTGATGTATCCAGAAAACTATTTTGACGGTTTTGACGAAGAGATTACAGACTCGGATTTACTACGTGAGGTTAAGTCAACCTATGTATACTTTCCGCTATTACTTAAAATGTCAACTAAACGCATTAATAACTTCAAACCATTTGTTTTAGCAGGTGTATCTACTGCTATTAACTTGTCTAGTAACGAGAAAAACCCAGACGACAACTCGGCTGGAGATTTTAGAATGGTAAAAAACATGCAGTTTTTTGAGCTTGGTTTTGGTATAGATTTTTACTTAGACCGCTTTAAGTTTACACCTTCTATTAGAGGTGTTTTTGCAATGCAAGACGAACTGGTTAGAGACAAAGATATTAACAGTCCTTGGACAGGTAATATTAGTCAAATGCAAACACGTGGTATTTTTATCAATTTTACGGTTCAATAAAAACTTAAATTATTTAGGCTTAAAAGTTTAACGCCTAAACTCACTTAACAAAATAGCTCCAGCAGTGGCTACATTTAAACTTTCTGTTGCTTGAAGATCTCCAAATCTTGGAATACTAATTTTGTCTGTTATGCTAGCTTCAATTATTGAAGATATTCCGTTGGCTTCATTTCCTAAAACTAAAACCCCATCTTTTGGCAACTCTGTTTGGTACACATTTTTACCATCCATAAAGGCACCAAAAACAGGTACATCGACTTCTTTTAAATAAATACTTAAGTCGGTATAAACAATATTTACTCTAGTCAAAGATCCCATAGTTGCCTGCACTACTTTTGGATTATAACAATCCACAGTTTTAAGACTACATACTAATTGCTTGATTCCAAACCAATCACACAAACGTATAATGGTACCTAAATTACCAGGATCGCGTATATCATCCAACGCTAATATCAGACCTTCGTTTATTATAGTATCTGTTTCTGGAATTTTAAAAATAGCTAAGGCTGTATTAGGCGTAGTTAAACAGCTAATTTTTTTTAAATCAGCTTCGGACACGATGCATTCGTTTTCTACATTAAAGGTCTCTGTTGTAAATAAATCCACAAGTTTAAAAGTAGAGTTTAAAAACTCTTTGATGACTTTTCCGCCTTCAGCAATAAATAAACCTTCTTGTTGTCTATATTTTTTTTGCTTTAAACGCGTTATATTTTTGATTTGATTTTTAGAAAGCACGCTTTTAATATTTTTTTATAAAGAAAAAGAAAAAAAAGGAGTTCGCATTTGTGTGTTTCTATTTATTTAAAATTTATTTGTTCAATAAATAGTGTATTTTTGAATATGATGTATATACAGTACATCAAATCAGTAATAAACACCCTTATTATTTAGTATTCTTTTGAAAAAAATTCAATTTAAAATAATAGTTTTAATAGCAATTACCATGTTGTTTAATGCTTGTGACTCCGTTAAACGCGTAGCTCAAAACCAGCATCTATTAACTAAAAACACGATAACTATTAATGGAGAAAGTGTAACAAATGATACAATATCTAATTTGTTTTACCAAAAACCAAACTCTAGATTACCTATACCATTTACTACAATACCATTAAAGCTATATATATATAATAGTGCTAGACCAAATATTGACTCTGTATTAAATGCTAGATTTTATAGCAATCCAAAAAAAATGGCACGTAAATCTAAATTATTGTCAAGAAAACAATTGGATAAGTATTTAGACTCTAAAAAAAGTTTTAACAGTTGGTTAAAACGTACTGGAGAGGCACCAGTTATTATTGACACAGCATTAACTAATAAATCCTTAGTAAGGATAGAAAACTATTACAAAACCAACGGTTGGTTTAATGCCACAGCAGACTACAAGATTAATAAAGGTGACAACAAAAAAGCGACAATTGATTATACTATCGAAACAAAAAACGCTTATAAGTTTGACACAGTTGCTTCCAATATTAAATCTCCCGTAGTCGAAAAAATCTACAACCAGTTTAAAGATCAATCGCTAATTAAATCTGGTTCACAATACCGTATTAACAACGTTTATAATGAAGCAGACCGTATTGTAGAACTAATGCGTGATAATGGTGTTTATCACTTTAGTCAAGATTATATAGAGTTTGAAGGCGATACCATTTTTGGCACCAACAAAATGAATATTGAAACCATTATTGAAAACCGATTAATTAGAGAAGAAGACGTTTCTAGACGAGAGCCTTTTAAAATTTTCAAGGTAAAGGATGTCAATATTTATACCAATAGCTCATTTAAAAACAGAAACCAATCTACAAACGATACCACTTATTACGATGGTTATAATATCTATAGTATTGGTAAATTAAAGTACAAACCAAGAGCATTAACAAACTCGGTATTTATAACACCAAACACTGTTTTTAAAGATAAAAACAGACCGTTAACATCAAGAAAAATAAGCGATTTACGCACGTTTAAATATCCAAACATTACTTATGTAGAAAATCCAGACACGACGTTAACCGCTAATATATTTTTAACACCTTTAAAAAAGTTTGAATTAGAGTTTAGCGCAGAAGCACTACAAAGTAACATACAAACCATTGGTTTTTCTATTAACCCAAGCCTATTAATTAGAAACGTTTTTAATGCTGCCGAGACTTTGGAAATTTCTGGATTTACATCCATTGGTTCTTCCAAAGATGCTAGCAACATAAAAGATCAATTTTTTGATATTAACGAGATTGGAGCCAACCTAAAACTTACCATTCCAAGATTATTCTCTCCTTTTAATACAGAGAAAATCATACCTAAGTACATGTTTCCTAGCACAAGGTTAACTGTAGCAACCTCTAGTCAAACTAACATAGGTTTAGACAAGCAAACCTTTACAGGCTCATTTAATTACAGATGGTATCCAAATAACACCATTACTAATAAATTAGATTTATTTAATATCCAATTTGTAAAAAATCTAAATACAGCAAACTACTTTAATGTTTATGATAATTCATTTGATTCTTTAAATGAAATTGCACAAACCTCAGGCTTTATTAATTCAGACCAAAACCTTAGTATACCAACACAAGCCGACAGCTTTTTGGATCAAGTACAAAATGGGTCATATGACACCATATTATCATCGGACGATTTAGACACAGTAAACGCTATAAATGAAAGAAAACAAAGACTAACAGAAGACAACCTTATTTTTGCAACTAGTTTCAGTTTTACAAAAGACAGAAGAGATAACTTAGCAGATGAAGATTTTTCAATCTTTAAATCAAGGGTAGAATTAGCAGGAAACCTATTTTCACTAACCTCTAAAGTTTTAGGATTACAAAAAAATGCAAACGGAAAATACGAAATGTTTAACGTCGCCTACTCGCAATACGCAAAAGTAGAATTAGACTATATCAAACATTGGAGTTTAGGGTACAAAAACGTACTAGCTTTTCGTACCTTTTTTGGAATAGCAATACCTTATGGCAACTCTACAAACATACCGTTTTCTAAAAGTTTTTTTGCTGGTGGAGCTAATGATAACAGAGCATGGACAGCCTATAACTTAGGACCTGGAAGCTTAGAAACCTCAAACGAGTTTAATGAGGCCAATCTAAAAATAGCCATAAGTGCAGAACAGCGATTTAACTTATTTGGACCACTTAATGGAGCCATTTTTGTTGACACAGGAAACATCTGGAATGTCTTTGACGACATAGACCAAGATGAGGCAACACTATCAGGCTTTGACTCGCTTAAAGACATTGCAGTAGGTTCTGGTTTTGGACTTAGGTATGACTTTAACTTTTTTGTACTTCGTGGTGACATAGGCTTTAAAACCTACGATCCATCCTATCCAATAGGTAACAGATGGTTTAATGATTACAATTTTGCAAACGCAGTTTATAACATCGGAATCAACTATCCTTTCTAGTATAAATTAGCACTTTAGCTAAAACGTTTGCGTGGTTTTATAGTTATTTAGACCTAAAATTTAGCAATTTTCATTACTTTTGAAGCTATACAAATTCAACTAAAAAAAATTAAAATGGCTCATAATATCAAACCAGGAGTTGCTACTGGAAAAGAAGTTCAAGAAATTTTTAAACTTGCTAAAGACAAAGGATTTGCTCTTCCAGCAGTAAACGTAATAGGATCAGACACTATTAATGGTGTCTTAGAAACTGCAGCAGCATTAAACGCTCCAGTAATCATACAATTCTCAAATGGAGGTGCACAATTTAACGCAGGAAAAGGCTTAAGTAACGAAGATCAAAAGGCAGCAATTGCAGGATCTATAGCAGGTGCAAAACACGTCCACTTAATGGCAGAAGCCTATGGTGTACCTGTAATTTTACATACAGACCACTGTGCAAAAAAACTATTACCTTGGATAGATGGTTTATTAGATGCTAGTGAGCAACATTTTAAAGAAACCGGAAAATCATTATACAGCTCGCACATGATTGATTTAAGTGAAGAACCACTTGAAGAAAACATAGAAATCTGTAAACAATACCTTGCCAGAATGAGCAAAATGGGTATGACCTTAGAGATCGAGTTAGGTATTACAGGAGGAGAAGAAGATGGTGTAGACAATAGTGATGTAGACGAGTCTAAGTTATACACACAACCAGAAGAAGTAGCCTATGCCTATGAAGAACTTAGCAAAGTAAGCGACCAGTTTACAATCGCAGCAGCTTTTGGAAACGTACATGGTGTATACAAACCAGGAAATGTAAAATTAACACCAAAAATCTTAAAAAACTCTCAAGAGTTTTTATCAAAAAAACACAACTTACCACACAACCATATTGACTTTGTATTTCATGGTGGATCAGGATCTACTCTAGAAGAAATCAGAGAAGCTATAGGTTACGGAGTTATAAAAATGAATATTGACACAGACATGCAATACGCATTCATGTCAGGAGTAAGAGATTACATGGCAGAAAAATCAGACTACCTACAATCACAAATAGGTAATCCAGATGGACCAGAATCTCCAAACAAAAAATATTACGACCCACGCGTTTGGTTACGCAAAGGAGAAGTAACGTTTGTAGAGCGTCTTAAAAAAGCATTCGAAGACCTAAACAACGTTAACACACTTTAAAATAATTTTGGCGTTACCCAAGGGTCGGGCTTTCCGTTATATCTTTTTTGAAAAAAGACAAAAAAGGATGCCACTACAATCCCTAACGCAGCCAACATAATTACATAAAATAAAATTCCGTTTAAACTGATTAACCTCAGCACTAAACGGAATTTTTTTATCCCCAAAAAGCAATAAAAAAACAGATAGAGACATCAATTTTTGAGATTGATTAATAAAAAATGTAATTTTGTACGCTTGTATAAAGCAAACTAAAACTAAAATTAGAATAGATTACTAGAAAACATCTACTAATCTTAATCCCAAAATAGTAAATCAATATGGCTTGGTTTAAAAGAAAAGAAAAAGGAATAACAACCGAAACTGCAGAGAAAAAAGACATTCCAAAAGGATTGTGGTACAAATCTCCTACAGGAAAAATAGTAGACTCTAAAGAGCTAGAAAAAAACTTTTACGTAAGCCCAGAAGATGGTTACCACGTAAGAATAGGAAGCAAAGAGTATTTTGAAATACTATTTGATGACAATAAATTTAAGGAGTTAGACGCAAATCTAACCTCGAAAGACCCATTAAAATTTGAGGATACAAAAAAATATCCAGACCGTTTAAAAGCAGCCGAAGCTAAAACAAACCTTAAAGACGCTGTACGTTGTGCAGTTGGTAAGTCAAAAGGTCAGGATTTAGTAATCGCATGTATGGACTTTGCTTTTATTGGAGGATCAATGGGTAGTGTTGTAGGAGAAAAAATAGCACGTGCTGCAGAGTATTCTTTAAAACACAATGTACCATTAATGGTCATCTCTAAATCAGGAGGAGCACGTATGATGGAAGCAGCATTATCTTTAATGCAATTAGCAAAAACATCGGCAAGACTTGGACAACTAGCAGATGCAGGTATACCATACATATCGTTAGCAACAGACCCAACAACAGGTGGTACGACAGCATCATTTGCCATGTTAGGTGATATTAACATCTCAGAGCCTGGTGCATTAATTGGATTTGCAGGACCACGTGTTGTGCGTGATACAACAGGACAAGAGTTACCAGAAGGTTTCCAAACCTCAGAGTTTTTGTTAGAACATGGTTTTCTAGATTTTATTACACAACGTAAAGATTTAAAAAACAGAGTCAACCAATATATAGACTTAATTACAAATAAGCCATTAAGAGCTTAATTGATAAACCATAAAAAAAGCCTTACTTATTTAGTAAGGCTTTTTTATTATTTAGCATCTTTAATGTCTTTATTCAAATGATCCAAAAACAAAATACCATTTAAGTGATCTATCTCATGCTGAAAAATTACGGATGTAAAATCTGCAACATCTTCCGTTACATGCTCAGCATTCAATGTGTCGTACTCAATTGTAATAACTTTAGATCGTGTATTTAAGGTTTCAGCACGATTAGGAATCGATAAGCAACCTTCTCTCCTAGTCTGCTTTTCTTCAGAATAATTAATAATTTTTGGATTAAGATAAACTTCAAAAGGCGCATCATCTTTATCAAAACGCTGTACCCAAATAATATTTTTTAATATTCCAACTTGTGGTGCTGCAATACCAACACCTAAGGACATACTATCTCTAACGGTTGCGAACAAACGATTAGTAAAGTGTTTTAAAGTTATATCTTTTGGATCTGGTTTAACATATCCACTTTGCTGTCTTAATAAAATGGAATCTTTAGTATTATTAATCTTAAATACACGCATGGGTTGATCAGAGTCTAAAGCAGTTATTAATGCGACTTGATTTTTAGAAAAATTACCAGGCTTTAAATCCTTTTGATTAGCACAACTTACTAAAGCAAAAACAATAAGTAATACATTTATGATAGGTCTCATTACTGTTGTAGTTTTAAATAATAACACATTGGATTAAGCTGTTTTAAAATAAACTAAAAACTGACTTCCTATATTAACTTGACTTTTAAATTCTATCTTACCTCCTATGGATTCCACTTGACTTTTTGTAATAAACAAACCTAAACCTCTTGCCTTTTTATTATTATGAAATGTTTGATACAACGAAAACATTTTATCACCATACTTATTCATATCCAAACCTAAACCATTGTCTTTAACACTCAAAACAATAAAGTCGTCTTGAACATAAGTACTTAATACTACTTCAGATTGTTTGTTAGCATCTCTATACTTTATGGCATTGGTCAACAAATTAAGGATTATACTATCCAAATACGCTTCAACAGCAACCACCTTAACATTGTCGGTAACTAAATTTTTAATCTGGCAAGCATTATTTTTAGCCAAAGCATTAACACTATATATTGCATTGGTAATGTATTTACCAAGATGTAACGGTTTTAAATCTTCGTTTTCAAACCAAGTAGACTCTGCAATACTTTTTAAATGTTTTACCGTTTCATTTAAATTGGTAATCGCTTCATTTAAGTAAATAAAACTTTCATTCGTTTTAATTTCGGGCACTTCATTTTTCGTAAATTTGGCCAAAGTCTTTAAATTTCCAGCATGCGTACTTAAATTATGAGAAATTATCCTAGAAAAATTTAATAACCTTTCATTTTGTTCTTTAATAACTTCCGTAAAAACCTCTTTTTCACTCTCAACCTTCTTTAAATCGGTCACGTCCTGTATTTGAGATATAAAATACTTGGGTGCTCCCTTTTCATTTTTAACTAAAGACACAGATAATTGTGCCCAAATAATACTCCCATTTTTAGCAAAGTATCTTTTTGGCAAAGTATAACTATTAATCTCACCACTTTTTAACTTGTCAAGCCTATCCAAATCAATATCTAAATCTTCTTTATGGGTAATATCCTGAAACGTTAAGTCTAACAGGTCTGATTCAGTATAGCCAAAAAGGTCACAAATACTTTTATTAACTTTTATCCATTTACCATCCAATCCTACAATTGCAATACCATGATAAGCATGATTAAAAACATCAGGCAAAAAATTGGATTTTAGATCTTCTAGGCTCTCTGTGTACATGGCAACAATAATATTGACCTAAAAATAGTTCATACTACATTTTTAAAAAAATTTTAGAAGAATTTGTTTTAAAAATTACGAAATCATTAAAAATAACTATATTTGCGGCTCGAAAGATAAACTTTCGTGTACATAACAATCATTTATAATAATATTAGAATGTATTTAGATCAAAAAGAAAAAGAAGAAATTTTTACTAAACACGGTAAAAATGCAAAGGACACAGGTACTGCAGAAGGGCAAATAGCTTTATTTACTTACCGTATCAACCACTTAACTGAGCACTTAAAGAAAAATCGTAAAGATTATAACACTGAGCGTTCTTTAGTAAAACTAGTAGGAAAAAGAAGAAGCTTACTAGATTACTTAACTAAGAAAGATATCTTAAGATATCGTGCAATTATTAAAGAATTAGGATTAAGAAAATAATCATAATATAAAACCACGCTTTTTAGCGTGGTTTTTTGATACCAAACAACTCGATTTGAACGAGTATAATAATCAAAATTGAAGAAGCTAATTACAGTTTTTCATTGGTCAATCACAACTACTACTACCACAACACAACGACCATTGTTTAATTAGAATTAAAAAAATTTATGATTCCACAAGTTTTTAAAGAGGTTATTGACCTTGGAGACGGTAGAACTATTTCTATCGAAACCGGAAAATTAGCAAAACAGGCACATGGATCTGTTGTTGTACAGTCAGGAAACTGTATGTTGTTATGTACATTAGTATCTAACTACAAACAAAGTGACGTTGACTTTTTACCGTTAACAGTAGATTACCGCGAAAAATTTGCTGCTGCTGGACGCTATCCTGGAGGTTTCTTTAAAAGAGAAGCAAGACCTAGTGATGGTGAAGTATTAACTATGCGTCTTGTTGACCGTGTTTTACGTCCATTATTTCCAAAAGATTATCACGCAGAAACACAAGTGATGATCCAATTAATGTCTCATGACGACAACGTTATGCCAGACGCTATGGCTGGATTAGCTGCATCTGCTGCTATCCAACTATCTGACGTACCATTTGAAACGCCTATCTCTGAAGCTAGAGTTGGACGTATTAATGGTGAGTTTATTATCAACCCAACACGTGCGCAGTTAGAAGAGTCTGATCTAGATATGATGATTGGTGCTTCGGCTGACTCTGTAATGATGGTTGAAGGTGAAATGTTAGAAATTTCTGAAGAAGAAATGGCTGAAGCAATTAAATTTGCACATGAAGCTATTAAAGTACAATGTGCTGCTCAAGTAAGATTAGCAGAAGCTTTTGGTAAAAAAGAAACACGTGAGTACGATGCAGAACGTTCTGATGACGATTTAGCAAAAAAGATTTACGACTTAGCATACGATAAAGTCTACGCTGTCGCTAAAGCTGGATCTTCTAAAAAAGAAAGAAGCAATGCTTTTTCTGAAATTAAAGAAGAAATTAAAGCAACATTTACTGAAGAAGAATTAGCAGATTATGGAGATTTAGTCTCTAAATATTATGCTAAAGCAGAAAAAGCTGCTATTAGAAATTTAACTTTAGATGAAGGATTACGTCTTGATGGTCGTAAGACTGACGAGATTAGACCAATCTGGTGTGAGGTAAACTATTTACCATCTACACATGGATCGTCTATCTTTACACGTGGAGAAACGCAAGCATTAGCTACAGTTACTTTAGGTACATCTAGAGAAGCAAATCAAATAGATATGGCCTCTTTTGAAGGAGAAGAGCGTTTTTATTTACATTACAACTTCCCTCCTTTTTCAACAGGAGAAGCTAGACCTTTAAGAGGAACTTCTAGACGTGAAGTTGGTCATGGTAATTTAGCACAACGTGCATTAAAAAACATGGTACCAGCAGACTGTCCTTATACAGTACGTGTTGTGTCTGAAGTATTAGAATCTAACGGATCATCATCTATGGCAACTGTATGTGCAGGAACTATGGCACTTATGGACGCTGGAGTTAAGCTTAAAAAACCAGTTTCTGGTATTGCAATGGGATTAATCTCTGACCAAGAAACAGGAAAATACGCTGTATTATCTGATATTTTAGGAGACGAGGATCACTTAGGTGATATGGACTTTAAAGTTACAGGTACTGCAGATGGTATTACTGCTTGTCAAATGGATATTAAAGTAAAAGGTTTATCATACGAGATTTTAGTAAATGCACTAAAACAAGCTCGTGATGGACGTTTACATATCTTAGGTAAACTTACAGATACAATTGCTACACCAAATGAAGAAGTTAAGGAACATGCACCTACAATGGTGACAAGACGTATTCCTAACGCATTTATTGGAGCTTTAATTGGACCTGGAGGAAAAGTTATCCAAGAAATGCAAAAAGAAACTGAAACAACTATCGTAATAAACGAAGATCCTGTTACAGAAGAAGGTATTGTTGAAATTTTAGGTGTTGGTAAAAAAGGTATTGATGCTGTTATGGCAAAAATTGATGCTATATTATTTAAACCTGAAGTTGGTAAAGTATACCAAGTAAAAGTTATCAAAATGTTAGATTTTGGTGCTGTTGTTGAGTATATGGATGCACCAGGAAACGAAGTGTTATTACACGTAAGCGAATTAGCATGGGAACGTACTGAAAATGTTACTGATGTAGTAAACATGGGAGACGTTTTTGACGTTAAATATTTTGGTCTTGACCCAAGAACACGCAAAGAAAAAGTATCTAGAAAAGCAATCTTACCAAAACCAGAAGGTTATGTAGCTAGACCACCAAGAGAAAATAATGATCGTGGTGGACGTGATAACAGAGGTAGAGATAATCGTGGACGTGATAACAAACGTGACGACAGAAAACCTAGAGAAGATAAAAAAGAAGATTAATTCTTTTTAAACTTTAATAAAAAAAGCCCAAATAGATTTATTTCTATTTGGGCTTTTTTACGTTTTTAAGTAAATACTAAATTTCAACTATTTAATCCGTAAAAAAGTTTTCTTAAATAAATACTAAAAAACATCTAAACTAAATTTTGATGCGTAAATCTAATATTACACTAATTTAAAGACAAACAATTTTTATGGCTACAAAAACTACCAACACAATTAAAACTGTATCAAATAGAAAAAAAATAGTAAATAAAATCAACGGGTTTTTTCATAGTAAAGGCATCACTGGAAGTCCACAAAATAGATTAGTGTTAATTAGCACCTTTTTACTTATTATTTTAGGTGTCTATTTCTTTTATGTATTCCATAATGATTTTGACGCATTTAATACGTTACAAATGAGCACTAAAATTGGGCTTACTTTTATATACGTGGCAACTACTTTATTTGCATATAAAGTTTTATTCTTTTTATACACAGCCTATAATTATTTTAAGTACAAACCAGTTACATCTGTGACTGACCAAGAATTGCCAACCTGTACTATTATAGTACCAGCTTATAATGAAGGTAAACAAGTTTGGGATACGCTTATGAGCTTGGATAAAAGCGACTACCCAAAAGATAAATTACAACTATTAGCGATAGATGATGGTAGCTTAGACGACACTTGGGATTGGATGGTTGATGCTAAAAAACAATTAGGAGACCGTTTAGAAATATATAAACAACCTAAAAACAAAGGTAAACGTCATGCTTTGTATCGTGGTTTTAACCTTGGTAAAGGAGATGTTTTTGTAACCGTAGATAGCGACTCCATTGTTACTAAGGATACTTTAAGAAATTTAGTTAGTCCATTTGTAGGTAATAAAAAATGTGGAGCTGTAGCTGGAAACATTAGGGTACTAAATAACAAATCAGAGATGCTTCCTAAAATGCTTGACGTAAGTTTTGTAATGAGTTTTGAATTTGTACGTTCTGCAGAAAGCAATTTAAACTCTGTTTTATGTACTCCAGGAGCATTAGCTGCATATAAAAGAACTGCTGTTTTTGAAGTCTTACCAGAATGGATTAATCAAACTTTTATGGGACAACCTTCAGATATTGGAGAAGACAGAGCTATGACTAATATGATTTTAAAACAAGGTGATCATGTTTTATTTCAAAGTAATGCTATTGCCTATACCAATGTACCTGAAGAGTATTTAGGACTATACAAAATGTTTATACGTTGGGGAAGAAGTAATGTTAGAGAAAATTTAGAAATGGCTAAATATGTGTTCACTAACTTTAGAGAAGGAAATAAATTAGGAACTAGATTATTATTTTTTAGTCAATTTTCTAAACTAATAATGAGTTATCCTTTAATAATATTTATGTTGTTTTTTGTTATGGTACATCCATTGTTATTTTTTGGATCTACTCTAGTAAGTATCTTAATATTATCAACGTTTTCTTTATTATTTTTTACTAAAAAATATAAAACTTACCAAGGGTTTTGGGCTTACTCATATAGTATTTTATACACCTTTGGATTGTTTTGGATTACACCTTACGCAATTGCAACAGCAAATAGAAGAGGCTGGCTAACAAGA
Source organism: Olleya sp. AS48 (assembly GCF_038900355.1). NCBI lineage: Bacteria > Pseudomonadati > Bacteroidota > Flavobacteriia > Flavobacteriales > Flavobacteriaceae > Olleya > Olleya sp. AS48. The sequence continues at coordinate 102,099 of NZ_JBBMRD010000002.1, forward strand.
GGGTTAGTCGAAAAAAAATAGTGTTTTATTAAATAAACACCCCTATTTTAAACGGGTTAATTGTAACAGAATGGTACAAATATCAAAATTTGTCACCGACAGACTGTCACAATTAACCCGTTTCTTAATTTTATCAATTTAGATATTGCCACCTATTTACTTCTTAAATTTTCAATATCACAATTATCAATACAAATCTTTATAAAAATCTAAATTCTTTAAATCAAACTTTCGTTTTGGCACTGTCGCACAGTAATTGTGGCTATTATAATACTGACAGTTGATTTATTAATTAAAAAAAATTATGAAAGTATTAGTAATAGGAGCCGGAAACATGGGTTTAACTTATTCTGAAGGAATGATAAATTCTTCATTATTAAATAAACACAAATTAAGAATTTTTGATACCGATCCTAAAAAAATTGAAACTTTAAGACAACAACCTAAATTTAATGTTTACACGTCCTTAACAGATTGCTTACCACAGGCAGACATTATTTTTTTAGCAGTAAAACCCTACCACTGTGACGATCTATTTACAGAAATGAGGCGTATGGTAAATAAAGAGCAAATTTTTGTATCTCTTATGGCAGGAGTTACTATAAACTCCATTCAAAAAGGCTTAGGTATAAAAAAAGTGATCAGAACCATGCCTAATCTACCAGCTAAGGTTGGTAAAGGTGTAACCTCGTATACTGGTGACGCATCTGTTTCTAAAGTAGAGCTTTTAATGATAAGACATTTATTAGATACTACAGGAACATCGATTGAAGTTAGTAGCGAAAACTTTATAGATGCTTCAACCGGAATTTCCGGAAGTGGTCCAGCTTATGTGTTTTATTTTATGCAGTCCATGTTAGAAGCTGCTTTAAAAATGGGCTTTTCGGATTATGACTCTAAAGTTTTAGTAAGTAACACCTTTGAAGGTGCAATAGAATTATTTAGTCAAAATGATATATCTCCAGAAAAATGGATTGACAAAGTAGCCTCTAAAGGAGGAACTACTCAAGCTGCAATTGATAGTATGGAAGATAATAATGTAAAACAACTTATCCAAGATGCTGCTTACGCTGCGTTTGATAGAGCTGTTGAATTAGGAAAAGAAAAATAATAATGGAAGATAATATAAAGCGCGTAGTAGTTAAAGTAGGTACCAACGTGCTAACAAATAAAGACAACAGAATATTAGGACCTGTACTAAGAGAACTAGTTAGACAAATTGCAGTATTGTACGAACGTGGTATTAAGGTCGTATTAGTTTCTTCTGGATCGGCAATTGCCGGAAAAGAAATTTTAGGAAATACACAAATTGAAGACTCGTCAATACGACGTCAAGTCTACTCATCTGTTGGCCAACCCAGAATGATGAGACATTATTATAGCATTTTTCATGATTACGGAATGCGTTGCGCTCAAGTTTTAGCTACAAAACGTGATTTTGACTTAGGAAAATACAGAGAGAATATGATTAACTGTTACGAAGGTTTGTTGTCTGATGGCATTACACCTATTGCAAATGAAGATGATGCTGTATCCTTAACCATGTCTATGTTTACTGATAATGACGAGCTGGCTAGTTTGGTTGCAGAATTAATTGATGCAGATAGATTAATTATTTTGTCAGATACCGATGGATTATACACAGGTCATCCTGACCATAAAGACTCGGTTAAATTACATGAAGTTAAAACTAACCAGAATGTAGAAAAATACGTGTGTGCTTCTGGTAAAAAAGAAGGAGAAGGTCGTGGTGGAATGGCTTCAAAATTAAGAATAGCAAAAGTCACAGCACGTAAAAACATACCAACATATATTGCTAATGGTAAACGCGAAAATGTAATGGTAGATATTATAGATAATAAACAAATTGGTACAAAGTTTATTTGTGCCTAACTAAAAATTTAAATTAATGAAACTATTAAATACAGATATAAAAAATAATGTTCTAAAATCAATGATACAGATTTTAGACCATGAAAGAGAACATATTATTGCTGCCAATAAAAAAGATTTAGACGCTTTTAACAAAGACGATCAAGCATTGTTTGACCGCCTGATTGTAAACAATAAAAAGGTAAATGAAATGATTGAGGCTGTTAAAGCAGTATTAAGTCAAGATGATCCTGTTGGTCAAGAGCTATCAAATTTAACGCTTAAAAATCAACTTAATGTTGTTAACACAACCGCTCCTTTTGGTACAATATTAATTATTTACGAATCTAGACCAGATGTCACCATTGAAGCTGCAGTGTTAGCTTTTAAAGCCAACAACAAAATTTTATTAAAAGGTGGTAAAGAAGCGTTAAACAGTAACCTTATTTTAGAAAAATGTTGGCATCAAGCGTTAGAAGACAACGGACTATCTAAAGACTGGATTAAACTTTTACATTTAAAAAGAGAAGAAACACAAGCCTTTTTAAAAAACCCAACAGAACCATTGGACTTAATAGTGCCAAGAGGTGGAGAGCGTTTAATTAATTTTGTAAAAACACATGCTACATGTGCTGTATTAGTTAGCGGTAGAGGTAACAACTTTTTATATGTTTCAGAACAAGCCGATTGGAGTAAAGCAGTTGGTGTAATAGTAAATGCAAAAACAGATAAAATCTCTGGTTGCAATGCTTTAGACAAGGTATTAATAAATAAAAACATCCCAGAATACCAATTAAAACTTAAAATGCTACAGCAAAAGCTGGAGCAACATAATGTCACTATACTATCTGATAATAGCGTTGCTAAAGTTTTAGATTCTACTGAAAAAATAACAGAAGATGCAATTTGGAAGGAAGAGTTTTTAGCCCTAAAGCTACTTATAGGTGAAGTTAGTACATTAGACGAAGCCATAGATATGATTAATACACACTCTGGTAAACATTCTGCAGCTATTATAACTGAAAACACTACTGAAGCACTACATTTTATGAATCATATTGATAGTGCTGCTGTATACCATAATGCCTCTACTAGATTTACAGATGGAGGACAAATGGGAGTTGGTGCAGAGTTAGCAATAAGCACAGACAAATTACACCACAGAGGACCTTTGGGACTAAAACAATTAGTAACCAATAAATACTATGTATTTGGTGATGGCCAAGTTAGAGTTTAAAAAAACTATTTAAAAAATCCGATGATTACATTCATCGGATTTTTTTTATAATGCTAAACTAAAAACTGTATAATATTCTAGGTGTTACATACACAGATCCCACATTTTCCTGAACTGCACCTTCAATTTTATAAGGTGCATAATTTAATCCTAGACCAAAGGTTAACTCTTCATTATTTCTAAATTTTTTGACGTAATCTAAAGTTGGCGAAATTAAAAATGCAGTAATAACTTCGTACTTTTCTTCTGTATCATTGTCTCCTGTATAAAAGGGATTTCTTGCATCTGTTTTAATAATAGAAGCACCAATACCAAAGCTAACATGTAATTGCGAATTAACATTTTGACTCAAGTTTTTTTTAAACCTCAGCATAGGATTAAACATAAAAGCAGCTTTAGCCTGAATAGTATCCAAAGCTCTAACATACTTAAAAGACTGTTTTTGATCCGGAACTACAAATTGCAAAGCTAATTCTAAAGACTTTTTATTAGTAACTGGAAAGTCTAAACTTAGCTCGATTAATGGAGAGGCTCCAAAATAATTTTTCAGTTTACCTTGAGGCAACATAACACCTCCTCCAATTTTAAACGTCACTTTTTTAAAGTAGTCGTCCATATAACTATGATATTGATTACTATTGGTCACGTAAATAGTATCCTTTTGCGCCATACATAGCTGTAAACCTCCAAAAAATATAATGGTAATTAATAAGTTTTTCATGATTATAGTTTTAAAATTTGATTCAAAATTATTGTTATAATCACATAAAATTTTTGCTAATCCACCAATAGTAAAAGTAATTTTTGCGATTTTCGCAAATTAATAGTAAATTACTACATGTTTCAAACTTCATTTTTAGCTTATTTGAAAGCACAATTGCCAAATAATACTTCTGTAATAGATGCTGTTGCAACTGCGTTAGATATTAGTTATGATGCTGCACATAGACGTGTTAGCTTAAAAAGTAAATTATCTTTAGATGAAAGTGTTGCATTGGCTAAATACTACAATGTGTCATTAGACAGGTTATTTGAAACGACTGCTAATGAGTTTGTAACCATTGAAAAAACGAAGCAAATAGAGAATGAATCAGAATTGCAACACTATTTTGAGGATTCTTATCAGTCTTTATTACCCTTATTAAAGCAAAAGGATAGTACTATACTATATTCGGCTAAGGATATACCGTTATTTTACAACTTAAATGGTGATGCTTTAAGCCAGTTTAAATATTATGTTTGGCTTAAGTTGCTAAACCCTAAATTAGCCAGTAAAAGTTTTGATAATTTTGCTCCAAGCCCATCTTTAATTGAAGCCGGAAAGCGACTAGGTAGTTTGTATAACACCTTAAACACGCAGGAAGTTTGGGACATTACAACTATTAATAGCACTTTAAAACAAATACATTTTTACTTTCAGGCTGGACAAGTAAGCTCTAAATCTGCGTTACAGTTATGTGATTTATTAAAACAATTAATCACATCTATTTTTAATAAATTAACGTCGGAAGACCATCCTTTTTTACTGTATTATAATGAGTTACATTTAATGAATAACAATGTTCTGGTTAGCACGCCTAATAACCAAATGTTATATGTGCCTTTTACTTTGCTATCTTATTATAAAACTGAGGACAGGCACACGTGTGAGGAAGCTGAACGCTTTTTAAAAAAGCAGTTACAGAATAGTAAATTATTAAATACTGCTGGAGAAAAAGAACGTAATCGTTTTTTTAATAAACTGTTTAGTAAAATTGATGCTTTAAAGCAACTTATTGCTGCCACACAGCTATTAGATTTTGAGTAAGTCGCAACAGTAAGCGCGTTAAGGATGGAAGTGGCATCCTTTTTTGTTTTTTTCAAAAAAGATATAACGTACAGCCTGACGCATTTAAGCTTACAAAAAAGCTTAAATGGGTAACGCCAAAAAATAATTACTAATTTTTGTAACAAAAAGTGGATTGTATACGTATAACTATTGATAGCAAAATATTCACAAAGAAAATAATCACACTTTTTTAGATGAGACAACTTAAAATTACCAAGCAGGTTACTAACCGTGAGACCGCATCGTTAGATAAATATCTACAAGAAATTGGAAAAGTTGACTTAATTACCGCAGATGAAGAGGTAGAATTAGCACAACGTATCAAGGCTGGAGACCAGATTGCACTTGAAAAATTGACTAAAGCTAATTTACGTTTCGTAGTATCGGTAGCTAAGCAATATCAAAACCAAGGGTTAACGCTTCCGGATTTAATAAATGAAGGTAACTTGGGATTAATTAAAGCTGCACAACGTTTTGATGAAACGCGTGGATTTAAATTTATCTCGTATGCTGTTTGGTGGATTAGACAATCTATTTTACAAGCTTTAGCAGAACAATCTAGAATTGTGCGTTTACCGCTTAATAAGATTGGATCTATTAATAAAATAAATAAAACTTTTGCTTTCTTGGAACAAGCGCATGAGCGTCCACCAAGTCCAGAAGAAATTGCTAAGGAATTAGACATGACTATTAACGATGTTAAGGAGTCTATGAAAAATTCTGGTCGTCACGTAAGTATGGATGCGCCTTTAGTTGAAGGTGAAGACTCTAACTTATATGATGTATTAAACTCTGGTGAGTCACCAAATCCAGATCGTGAATTATTACACGAATCTTTACGTACTGAAATTGAACGTGCTTTAGAAACACTAACGCCACGTGAAGCTGATGTTATTAGATTATACTTTGGTTTAGGTAACCAACACCCAATGACGTTAGAAGAAATTGGTGAGACCTTTGACCTTACTAGAGAGCGTGTAAGACAAATTAAAGAAAAAGCTATACGTAGATTAAAACATACGTCTAGAAGTAAAATATTAAAAACTTACTTAGGATAATACCTAAGTTGCGGTAACAAACAGTTATTCATAACTGTTCGTTTTTTGATTGATGAAAGAACCCGAAGCTGATTACTTCGGGTTCACTCATTTAAAGTAGTACAGTATTATTATTTAAAATTTATTATTATATTTATTTATGTTAAAAACCATTTGCTATAAAAGCCAAGCTAATGCTAATCTAAACTTACTAGAGTTTGAGGCACTTTTTAATCAAACACAGTTAAAAAACAATAGCCATAACATTACAGGTGTTTTAGTTAAAAGAGATGATGTGTTTTTTCAGATACTTGAAGGTAATCCTATAATAATTGACACAGTTTACGAAGAGATTAAAAAGGATCGTAGACACTTTAATATATTAGAACTTTTAAATAAATCCATATCGCAATTAAGTTTTAAATCCTTTGATATTGGCTATGCTGTAATTAAGGATACTGATACACTTTATGGATTACAAAAATTTGTTAGCGATTTACAACAAAACAATATTGAAAATAGTCCACTGTTTTTGCAAATTATTGAAGAGCTACTAAGCGAGCACTAATAAAAAATGTTAGCTTTGTGCAAACAACACAAAACTAAAATAAATGTCTTCTAAATTAATTGCTCCTTCAATGCTTGCTGCCGATTTTGGCAACTTACAACGCGATACTGAAATGGTTAACAATAGTGATGCCGATTGGTTTCATATAGATGTTATGGATGGTCTTTTTGTACCAAACATATCTTATGGAATGCCAGTTATTGCTGCCATTAAAAAACATGCCACTAAACCATTAGATGTGCATTTAATGATTGAAAAACCAGAACGTTATATTGAGGAGTTTGCAAAAGTAGGTGCAGATATTATTACTGTACACCACGAGTCTACTGTACATTTACATCGTACATTAAGACAAATTAAAGATGCTGGCTGTAAAGCTGGTGTTGTCCTTAATATTACTACTCCTGTATCTGTTTTAGAGGATATACTTCCAGAATGCTACATGGTTTTACTTATGTCCATTAATCCTGGTTTTGGTGGTCAAAAGTTTGAAGACGTTACTTACCAACGTGTAAAAAAACTTAGAAAAATGATAGACGAGCAAGGTCTTGATACCAAAATAGAAATTGATGGTGGTGTAACAGATAAAAACATTGAAAAACTAGTTAAAGCTGGTGCAGATGTTTTTGTTGCTGGTAGTCACGTTTTTAAAAGCGAAAACCAAAAAGACGCTATAAAAAACCTGAAAGCATTAGCTAACGGTTAATAGATATAAAAAAAGGCTCCATATTATGGAGCCTTTTTAATTACTTAATTATTTATTATTAACCCTAAAACTGATTAATTAAGTAATTAATTAAATCTGTAGTAGTAACAATACCAACCAAAACATTGTTATCTACCACAGGTAATGCATGAAATTCTTTTTTAGACAATAATTCTGCTACCTCTTTTATTGTAGTATTACTAGACACACTTATTAAATTTTTAGCCATAACCTGCTGTATTGTAAACATATTGTATACTATTGTGTCCACATTACTATCCTGATCATCTGTTGCATCTGCATAACTAATTCTAAGTAAATCTGTATAACTTAACATTCCAATTATAGCCTCTCCACTAACAACAGGAATATGTCTAATGCTATGAAGCTTAAATAAATTTTCTGCTTTATCTAAATCATCAGTTGTATTTAGGGTAATGACATTTTTAGTCATTATGTCTGATACTGGAGTTCTTTTTTTCATGTTATTGGCTTTTAAATTATAGTAATAAAGTTACCTTTTATATACTTAAAAAAATATGACAAAAGTCAGTAAAAACCTATTTAATAACCTTTAAAATTAAAGTTAAGCATTTGCTTAACCTTTTTATAAAGCTCCGGAAATTGTGCTTTAAAATCTTGAGGCGTTTCGATAAAAGACTCGACAACAACAGCAATAAACTCAAAGTTGTTTTCAAAAGCATATGCCCTAAAATAATTTGAATTTACTAGTTTACTTTTATAAACTGGATTGTCATTAATATAACTTTGCAACTCCTTTAAACCTGTTAAAAATAGATATGCAGTTACATCGTTTTTAAACTCGGTTTGTAAATAACTTAAGTGTAGTGCGTGTATAAATTCGTGTATACCTAAATTAAGATTATCATCTTCTATTTTATAGCCAATCATAAAATCTTCCCAAGATAATATCACAGCTCTGTAAGCAGGATTAAAATGACCTTTATGGTAGGTCTTATCTAAACTAGAGTAAAAAGTCGTGGGATAAATTAATATTTTGTCTACTAATCCAATTTTATAATCTCTGTATCCAAAGGTTAGCATTACTGCTGTTGCAGAAACTAAAACACGATGTGTATCATTAATTTCTAAATGCTCTTTACCAACAAACTCGGTATTATTTAAAAACCTATGAAGGCGATGCCTAAAGTAGCCTTGTTCTTTTAAATTAAGTCTTTTATAAAACTTAAAATTACTTTCTAATATTTGTCTTTGTCTTGGAGTTAAGTCATTTAATTTAAGGTAAAAATGACGGAATAATGGTTTTCTAGCGATATAGTCAATATAAATACTTTCTACCAATTTAAATAACCAAATAGAGCCAGCTATTACCAAAAAGCAAACTAACACTACAGAAATTACACCTAAGACATATTTGTACACCAATGGGTTTTCGTCTAATTCTGCCTTAGCTTGTAATAACATTAATTATTGTACGGTTTTAAAATGTTTATTGATTAAATATAAATTAAAAATAAAGAAAGTGATTTTTATATATTACACATACTTAAATTAAGATTATTTTAATTGATAATAAAAAAACCAAATCACTACTTCAGAAAACTTGAAACAGCGTTTGGTTTTAATTAAAATTGTGACCTTGAGAGGATTCGAACCTCCAACCCTCAGAGCCGAAATCTGATATTCTATCCAGTTGAACTACAAGGCCCAACTTGTATTTAAGATAACTTAGCCTTTACAATTGTAGATATCGTTTTACCGTCGGCTTTTCCGGCTAACTGACCGCTAACCATTCCCATGACTTTACCCATGTCTTTCATGCCTTCTGCTCCTGTTTTTGCTATAACGTCATCAACAACTTTAGCGACTTCTTCATCACTCATAGCTTCTGGTAAAAATTGAGAGATTACTTCTGCTTCTGCCAACTCTGGAGCTGCTAAATCCTCTCGTCCTTGTTCTAAAAATATAGCTGCACTATCCTTACGTTGTTTAACTTGTTTTTGTAAAATTTTAAGCTCCTGCTCTTCTGTTAATTCTTGTTTTGCACCACTTTCTGTCTGAGCTAATAATATAGCTGACTTAACTGCTCTTAAAGCTGTTAAAGCAACTGTATTTTTACTTTTCATTGCCTCTTTTAGGGCTGTCATTATATCTGTAGATAGACTCATTGTATGTATTATTTAATATTTATTACGAAGATAGTTAAAAGTATTTATTTAAGTAGGCTAACTGCAAGTGATGACATGATTATAGCCTACAAAAAACCCGAAAAGTTTGAGGGAACTTTCCGGGTCAAAAAAATGGATTAATCTAATTGATTATTAATCTACATTATCATGTAAAAAAGAATTATTGCTTCTTAATTGTATGTCGTCATTTTCATCCACACCTAATGATGTTCTTGAAATATTATTATCTGACGAGTGTTGTCTGTCTTCTAGCTCTAAACCTTGACGCTTATATGCTGGAATCTTTTCTATATCTTCAATTTTTGAGCTATTGAATTTATGATTAAAATTTTTCATTTTCTTTCTACGCTCATCTGCTCTACTTTTTAGTAACTCAGAAATTGGAGTATTCATTGGATCAACTTCAGCATCAATATCCACTTCTAATTCTTGAGCTTCAATTTGTTTTTTCTCAAAAACCACTTCTTTATCAACCTCAACTTTAGCTTCTGACACTTTAGTTGTATTAGTCTCTACCTCATCGTAGTCATCTAACGCATATCTAATTTCTCCTGACTGCGAGTTTTCTGTTACTGGAACAACTTCTACAAAATCATTAACTTCTAAGTTGCTGATTTCATCTGTTAAATTCATAACAACCGGTTTTTCTTCTTCCACAACAGGCTCTACTTCGGGCTCTGATAATGGCATATCAAAACTTAAGGTAATTTGTTGTTTCTTTTCAGTCTCTTCAATATGGTTAACCGGATCTACTGTAGCACTTGAAGAAGTGATATTAAACTCTTCTGTCTCGTCTATTAAGGCATTAACTTGTGTGTAGTTAACATCTATATTTTTTATTGACTGAGTGGTTTGAACTAAATCTTGATCGTTAAGTGTTGTACTTTTTTGCTTGTTTACTTGCGCGATTTCAAAAGCTGATAATTGGTCATCCGTATCTTCTTCTAAATCTAATGTATGTACAACTGCTTTAGGTGTTTCTTTCTTTTCTTCTAATTCAATACTTGGTAAGATTATCGCAGGCTCTTTTTCTTTTTTGTTTAAATCCTGCTCCATATTTTGGTCATCTTCCAATGCATGGATTACCTTTTTAGTTTCGGTATTAGAAATTTCATTTTGTTGTTCAACATCAAAACCAGTTGCGATAATTGTTACTGAAATTGACTCTTCTAAATTGTCATCTTCACCAACTCCCATTATAATATTTGCACCATGACCAGCTTCATTTTGAATATGATCATTGATTTCTCCAATTTCATCAATAGTAATTTCTTGAGCACCAGAAACGATTAGCAACAATACGTTTTTGGCTCCAGTAATTTTATTATCATTTAATAATGGTGAATCTAATGCTTTAGAAATCGCTTCGTGCGCACGATTTTGACCTGATGCAGAAGCAGATCCCATAATAGCAGTTCCGCTATTACTAAGTACTGTTTTAGCATCACGTAAATCGATGTTTTGTGTGTAGTGATGTGTAATTACCTCTGCAATACCACGTGCTGCAGTAGATAAGACTTCGTCTGCTTTAGAAAAACCAGCTTTAAATCCTAGGTTACCATATACTTCACGTAGTTTGTTGTTATTAATCACAACTAAACTGTCTACTTCTTTACGTAATTTTTCAATTCCTTCTTGGGCTTGAGCATTACGCATTTTACCTTCAAATTGAAAAGGCATTGTTACAATACCAACGGTTAAGATATCTAAATCTTTAGCCATTTTTGCTATGATTGGAGCTGCACCTGTACCAGTACCTCCACCCATTCCGGCTGTAATAAATATCATTTTTGTGTTAGTATCTAACATGCGTTGTAAATCGTCAAAACTCTCTACAGCTGATTGCTCTCCTACGTCTGGATTTGCTCCTGCACCTAATCCTTCTGTTAAGTTTAAACCTAATTGGATTTTGTTTGGAACACCACTGTTTTGAAGTGCTTGTGCATCTGTATTACAAATGACAAAATCTACACCTTTTATTCCTTGAAGAAACATGTGGTTTATGGCATTACTACCTCCTCCACCTACACCAATGACCTTAATGACATTAGATTGGTTTTTTGGTAAGTCAAATGCTATGTTTTCGAATTCGTTGTTGCTGCTCATAAATTCTATTTTACTGGATCAATTATTATTTTTTAGCGATACATACATCGCTTAGTATTCTTATGTATTTATTATTCTGCGTTATCCAAAAAGTCTTTTACTCTTTCTGTTAACGTATCTAAAAACGACTTGCGTTGTTTTTTAGGTGGTTCAATTTTTTCTACTTCTGGCACTTCTTCGTTTGCAATTTCTTGTGCTTGAATTTCTTCTTCAATCACTGCTTCTGCTTTTTTGCGGTCTTGACGTTTTAATCCGTCCATAACTAATCCTACTGCTGTTGCAAATAAAGGACTGGTTATTGCGTCATCACTATCTCCTGCAAGATGCTCGTTTGGATAGCCTATTCTGGTATCCATACCTGTTATATATTCTACCAGTTGCTTTAAATGTTTTAACTGGCTTCCTCCACCTGTTAAAACGATTCCTGCGATTAGTTTCTTTTTTTGTTCTTCGTGACCGTAATTTTTGATCTCGACGTACACTTGCTCAATAATCTCTACAACTCTTGCATGGATTATTTTAGATAAGTTTTTTAAAGTTATCTCTTTAGGATCACGTCCTCTTAATCCTGGAATTGAGACAATTTCATTGTCTTTATTTTCTCCTGGCCAAGTACTACCAAATTTTATTTTTAAAAGTTCGGCTTGTTTTTCAATAATGGAGCAACCTTCTTTTATATCCTCTGTTATTACATTTCCTCCAAAAGGAATAACTGCTGTATGACGTATAATTCCGTCTCTAAAAATAGCTAAGTCTGTTGTACCACCTCCTATATCGATTAATGCTACTCCTGCTTCTTTTTCTTCTTGACTTAATACTGCATTGGCACTAGCTAGAGGCTCTAAAGTAATTCCTTCTAATGCTAATCCTGCACTTTGCACGCATCGTCCTATGTTTCGGATAGAAGATACTTGACCTACTACAACATGAAAGTTGGCCTCTAAACGACCTCCATACATACCGATAGGCTCTTTAATTTCGGCTTGACCGTCAATTTTATATTCTTGAGGTAACACATGGATAATTTCTTCTCCTGGTAGCATTACCAATTTGTGTACTTGATTGATTAGACGCTCTATATCCTCCTCGTCAATAACGGTCTCGCTGTTTGGTCTAGTGATATAATCGCTATGTTGTAAACTTCTAATATGTTGTCCTGCAATACCTACTGTAACACCTTCAATTTTTGTCGCTGCTGCAGCTTCTGCCTCGTTAATGGCTAACTGTATAGATTGTATGGTTTGTGTTATGTTATTTACTACACCACGATGCACACCCAAGCTTTTAGACTTACCTATGCCTAAAATTTCGACTTTACCATATTCGTTTTTACGACCAATCATAGCCACAATTTTTGTGGTTCCTATGTCTAATCCTACTGCAATGTTTTGTTCCATAACTTATGCTTTTGTGCATACAACTTGATTACCAAATTGTAAGTTTACTATACTGTAATTATCTAAAGCTTTATCTTTTGTAGCCTTTAAGTAAAAAGCCTTTAGATTATTAATTTTTTTGTCCAATTGTTCTAAACTGCCTAATTTGACTACAAAATTACACTGTCTTAATTTAAGATTAATTGTACTGTTTTTATTTTGATGAATTTGCACCACATGCGTCTTCAAAAACGTGTCTTCCTGAATTTTTGTTGCTATGGTATAAACCTTTTCTAAATCTTTTTTATTGACAAAACCAGTTACCATTGGTACACGCTCTGTGTAGTTATTTGATAGTGGCATGTAGCCACCATTGCTATCTACATAAAAAGATGCGTCTGTTACCACTCTGGCAATAGGCGTTTTTTGTTTTACTTTGGCTGTTAACTTACCTGTCACGCTAACGTAAACATCTGCAAACTCGACAATTGGATTTGCATTTAGGGTTGTCTCTAACAAATTCAAATCTAAAATTTCTTTGGACTTGTTGGTTACACTTTGTTGATTTTGTATTAACAACTTACTAACATCTTCATGCGTGATAAATAGGTTTTTATTTCCTATAAATTCTATGTTAGGTTTTGACACTAATCTTTTACCACTTCTTGCTGAAGAGAAGGCATACAAAAATACTACTAAACCTAGTAGTAATCCCATTTTTATATAGCTCCAATTAGCTTTCATTTAATAATTCTTTTTTAATTTTTGATACTTCTGCACCAATATCTCCTGCTCCAATGGTCAACACTATTCTAGCATTACTTGCTTTAATATGCTGAATCATTGTTTGTTTAGTAACTATTTTTTTGTTTTTATTGTCAATCATACCTAATAACCAGTCCGACGTTACGCCTTCTATTGGTAATTCTCTTGCTGGATAGATATCTAAAAGCAAGATTTGATCAAACTGCGCTAAACTTTTTGCAAAGTCTTGCGCAAAATCTTTAGTTCTTGAAAAAAGATGAGGCTGAAACACTGCAACAACCTTATCATTTGGATACATCTCTCTGACTGCTTGATGTACAGCATTTATCTCTTCTGGATGATGCGCATAGTCATCTATAAAAACGATGTCATCTGTCTTAATTTGATATGTAAATCTGCGCTTAACCCCTTTATAAGACGCTAATGCTTTTATAAGTTGGTCATGAGGCAATCCATACTCTAATGACATTGCTAAAGCAACTAAAGCATTTGACAAATTATGTCTACCAGGTAGATTAAATTTAAATTGCTTTACTACCGTTTTTGGCGTTTTAACATCAAAAATATAAGCACCATCTTTAATGGTTATATTTTGTGCAGAATAGTCTGCGTTATCTTCAATACCGTAGGTAATTCCATTTAATGGTAATCCGTTTTTAACAAACAATTTACCGTTAGGTTTTAGCTTTTTAGTGAAATCTTCAAACGTTTTTATTAACTCTGAAGCATCACCATATATATCTAAATGATCTGCATCCATGGATGTAATACATGCCATATCTGGACTTAAAGTAAGGAAGGATCTATCAAACTCATCTGCTTCTACAACGCTTACTTTATCACCATTTAATATAAGATTAGAATTATAATTCTCACTTATACCACCTAAAAACGCAGTTAACTTTACGCCACACTCATTTAGCAAATGCCCTAATATACTTGTTGTAGTTGTTTTACCGTGTGTACCAGCAACTGCTAAACAAAACGAATGCTCTGTAATTAAACCTAAAACCTCAGATCGCTTAAGCACTTTAAATGTATTATCTAAAAAATAATTTAATTGCACATGGTTTTTAGGCACAGCAGGTGTATAAACTATTAAAGTTGTTTCTGGATTTAAATAATGAGAATCTAAATTACTAATATCGTCTTTGAAAGTGACAGAAATACCTAAAGCAACTAAACTATCTGTAATATCTGTTTTTGTCTTATCATAACCACCAACCTGTTTACCATTAGCACTAAAATAACGCGCAATAGCAGACATACCAATGCCTCCAATACCGATAAAATAGATGTTATGTATGTTATTTAAGTTCATTATTTATTTAATAGTTTTTCAACTTCGTCAGCTATATCCTTAGTTGCATTTACTAATGCTAATTTTTTAATATTTTGACTTAACTCTTCTTGTTTTTCTTTAGAAGCTACTAATTGTCCAAATTTATTTTTAAAGTCAACTTTTAAGTCTTCTTGAGCAATTAATAGTGCTGCGTTTTCTTTAACTATTGCATTTGCATTTTTAGTCTGATGGTCTTCTGCAACGTATGGAGAAGGTACAAATACAACCGGTTTACCAACAATACACAACTCGCTTACCGATCCTGCTCCTGCACGTGATATTATAAAATCTGCTGCAGCATATGCATAATCCATTTTATTAATAAACTCATGGACTTGCACATGTTTTGTGTTACCATATAACTTATACGTTTGATAATACAACTTACCACATTGCCATATTACTTGGACGTTTAGTGTTTGTAAAAAATCAAGCTCATCAACCATCAACTCGTTAATTGCTTTTGCACCTAAGCTTCCGCCCAAAACCAATAAGGTTTGCTTACCTTCAATTAAATTAAAATACTTAATCGCTTCTGCTCTTTTAGAAGAAATATCCAATAAATCTTGTCTAACAGGGTTACCCGTTTTGATAATCTTTTCTGAAGGAAAAAATCGCTCTAAACCATTATAAGCAACACATACTTTGGCTACTTTTTTAGATAGCAATTTGTTAGTTATTCCTGGATAAGAATTTTGCTCTTGAATTAAGCTTGGAATTCCTTTTAAAGCAGCAACATGTAATAATGGTCCACTAGCAAAACCACCTGTACCAATAGCTACATCTGGCTTAAATTGATTGATTATTTTTTTTGCATTCCACAAACTACTAATTAGTTTAAAAGGAAACATCATATTTTTAAGCGTTAATTGACGCTGAATTCCTGTAATCCATAATCCTTTAATTTGGTAACCTGCTTGTGGCACCTTTTCCATTTCCATTCTATCCTTTGCACCAACAAATAAGAATTCCGATTCTGGAAAGCGCAATTTCAACTCGTTAGCAATTGCAATTGCAGGATAGATATGGCCTCCTGTGCCTCCACCTGATAATATTATCTTATATGCTTTATTTGTATTACTCACTTTACTTTTTAAACTACGTATTGAAAATAGATTTAGCCTATATATTTTTAAATTTAATCTTCCAATGTTTCTGATAAGATATCTAACGGATTTGTGTCATCAGAATCTTTTTCTTTTTTTATAATTTCTTCTCGTTTTGCACTTACACTTAAAATTATTCCAATTGCCAAACACGTCATCCATATACTTGTTCCTCCACTACTAATTAATGGTAATGTTTGCCCTGTTACAGGAAACAACTCAACAGCTACAGCCATATTAATCATAGCCTGAAAAATGATAGGCAAACCAACACCTAGTACTAATAATTTTCCAAAAACGGTATCTGCTTTTTGAGCTACTATAATAATCCTAAATAATAACCACATGTATAAAATCATCAAAGCCAATCCGCCAATTAAACCATATTCTTCAACAATAATGGCGTAAATAAAGTCAGAAGAGGATTGAGGTAAAAAGTTTTTTTGAATACTTTTTCCTGAACCAACACCTACGATACCTCCTGAGGCTATTGCAATTTTAGCTTTTTCTATTTGATAATCTTCTTCTGAATCTTCACCGTTAAAAAAACTATCAATCCTACTCATCCATGTATCAACACGATTTGGCATTGCATCTGGAAATGCTTTAGCCACCAATATAAACATGGTTAATCCAACGATACCTGCAAAACCCATTGCTATTAAATATCTAAGAGGATAACCTCCTAAAAACAACAAAGCACTAGTCATAACAAATATGATTGCTGTAGTGGAAAAATTTGACGGTAATATTAACGCCAAAATTATAAAAATTGGAATCCATAAAGGCAAAACAGACTCTTTAAAAGTTATTGTTTTGTCTTTAATTTTAGACAAGTACCTAGCAATGTACACCATTAAAACAACAGCTGCCAACGTTGATGTTTGAAATGACATATTTACAAACGGAATCCTTATCCAACGACTAGCATTGGCACCATCAATAGTTGTACCTTGAAGTATTGTTAAAATTAACAACACAAATACAATAGGCATCATAACCATTGACAACCCCCTAAAATAACGATAAGGGATTTTATGCACTCCGTACATAATTGAAAAACCTAAAAATAAGTGCATTAAATGTTTAATAAAAAAACCAAAGGTATTACCATCTCCACCAATATATGCCAAATTACTTGCAGCACTATATACTGGTAAAAACGAAAATATAGCTAATAGCGCAGAAATTGCCCATATTAACTTATCGCCTTTTATATTATTTATTATTGTGTTTTGCATTTACTTTTTAGAACTAACTATATATTAAACAGTTTGATATCACATTAAAGGTTTCTTACAGCATCTTTAAACTGTCTACCTCTATCTTCATAATTTTCAAATAAATCAAAGCTTGCACATGCAGGAGACAACAACACACTATCTCCAGCTTCTGCCAACTTATAAGCTATTTTAACAGCTTCACTCATAAACTGTGTTTCAACAATAACATCGACCATTTTACCAAAGCTTGCCAACAGCTTTTCGTTATCAACACCCAAACAAATGATAGCCTTAACTTTTTCATTAATAAAAGGATATAATTCTTGATAATTATTACCCTTATCCACACCTCCAACAATCCAAACCGTAGGCGATTCCATACTATCCAAAGCAAAGTAAGTCGCGTTTACGTTTGTAGCCTTAGAGTCGTTTATGTACTGCACTTTATTGATTTTAAGTACATTTTCTAAACGATGCTCCACACCTTGAAAATTTTCTAAACTTTCGCGTATTGTTTGTTTTCTAATTTGTAATAAATGTGCTACTGTTGAAGCAGCCATAGCATTTTTAGTATTGTGTTTTCCTTCTAGAGCGATATTTTTTGTTGGCATAATTATCTGATTATTATCAATTGTTATTATAATGTTGTCTTGATCCAAATACGCACCATTTTCTATTGTTTTAGTTAACGAAAACGGTAATAATGTAGCTTGAATGTTATTGTTATTTATATACTGCAAAATCACCTCATCATCTGCATCATATATTAAGTAATCTTCTTTTGTTTGATTTTGGGTAATCTTAAATTTTGAAGCGATATAATTCTCAAACTTATAATCATATCTATCCAAATGATCTGGAACTATATTGGTAATTACTGCTATGTTTGGCTTAAAATTGATGCAACCATCTAATTGAAAGCTACTAATCTCTAAAACATAATTTTTGTAATTATGTTCCAAAACTTGTTTTGCAAAACTATCTCCAATATTACCTGCCAACCCAACGTCCAACTCTTGTTTTAACACATGATGCGTTAACATAGCTGTTGTTGTTTTACCATTACTACCTGTTATAGCAACAATGGTTGCGTTGGTAAATTGAATTGCAAACTCGATTTCTGAAATTACAGGCACTCCTTTATTAATAAGCGCTTTAACTATTGCCACTTTTTCAGGAATTCCTGGGCTTTTCATAACAAGATCAGCTTCTAAAATTTTATTATCAGAATGCTGTTCTTCCTCCCATTCAATCTCATTATGTATAAGAACTTGCTTGTACTTTTCTTTTATTTTTCCTTTATCAGAAACAAATACTGCGTAGCCATTTGCTTTTCCTAAAAGCGCTGTACCAACACCACTTTCTCCACCTCCTAATATGACTAGTTTTTGTTTTTTCATTTATATTTCAACGAATAGACTTTTTTAATTTAAGTCTTAGCTTTTATCTTAATTTTAATGTCACTATCGACAGTATTGCAAGAAAAATTCCAACAATCCAAAAGCGAGTTACTATTTTACTTTCGTGATAGCCCTTTTTTTGATAGTGATGATGCAAAGGAGACATTAAAAATATGCGTCGTCCTTCTCCATATTTTTTACGTGTAAATTTGAAATAGCTAACCTGCAAAATCACTGATAATGATTCTGCGAAAAAGATTCCGCATAACACAGGAATCAACAACTCTTTTCTTACTGCTATTGCTATTACAGCGATAACACCACCTATTGTCAAACTACCTGTGTCTCCCATAAATACTTGAGCAGGATATGTATTGTACCATAAAAACCCGATTAATGCTCCTACAAAAGCAGCTATAAACACAACCATTTCACCCAGTCGTGGTATAAACATAACATTGAGATAATCTGAAAAAACGATGTTACCAGAGATAAAAGCAAATATTGCTAGTACAAAGACTATAATAGCCGAACTACCTGCTGCCAACCCATCGATACCATCCGTTAAATTAGCACCATTAGAAACTGCTGTGATTATAAATATTACTATTGGTATAAACACCAACCATGCATATTTAGCATAACCGTCTCCCATCCACGTCACCAAATTTGAATAGTCAAACTCATTATCTTTTACAAAAGGAATGGTTGTTTTTAGCGACTGTTCCTCCACATTAAATTCTCTTTCAGAACTTTGAGTTATTAATTCTGTTTCAAAAACTGGATTAACTTTTTCTGTTTTGATAGTAATTCCTGGATGGAAATACATTATCGAACCAACAAATAACCCTAAACCTACTTGTCCTAACACTTTAAACTTTCCGCTAAGGCCTTTTTTATCTTTTTTAAACACTTTTATATAGTCATCTGTAAATCCAACTGCTCCCATCCATAACATGGTTACAATTAACATGATGACATATATATTATCCAATCTTGCTAGTAAAAGCACTGGCAATAACGTAGCAAGAATTATAATAATCCCTCCCATAGTTGGCGTACCAGCTTTTTCTAACTGTCCATCTAAACCTAAATCTCTAACAGACTCTCCTACTTGCTTTTTTTGTAGCGCTACAATAATACGTTTACCAAATATTGTAGAAAATAACAATGATAAAATAATAGCCAGAGCTGCTCTAAATGTGATAAATTGAAACACACTAGCACCTGGAAATTGGTAGTTTTTTTCTAAAAATTCAAATAAGTAGTATAACATTTATATTGCTTTTTTATTTTGCTAAACCGTTTTAAATAGTGTTACGTTTAGCTTAACTTCAATTATTATTTTTGTAATTGTTTTAAAAAATCCTGAACTATTTTAAAATCATCAAAATCATGGCGTTTTCCATTTACCTCTTGATAGGTTTCATGTCCTTTACCTGCTATTAAAATAATATCGTTTGGATTTGCTAATTGACAAGCTGTTTTAATAGCTTGCTTTCTGTCAACAATTGACATTGTTTTTTTAAAATTTTGTGGTTCGACACCTTTTTCTATATCCTCTATAATTACTTCTGCTACTTCTGTACGTGGATTATCACTTGTAAAAATAACTTTAGTACTAAGCGCTGAAGCTATGTGCCCCATTTTTGGACGCTTAGTTTTATCCCTATCGCCACCACAGCCAACGACAGTAATTACGTCCTCGTTTTTAGTTCTGATATCGTTGATAGTTTCTAATACATTTTGTAATGCATCTGGTGTATGAGCATAATCTACAATAGCTGTTATTTTTTGATCAGAAATTATAAATTGAAAACGCCCACTTACACTCTCTAACTCACTTATCAACCTTAAAGTTTCTTCTTTTTCCAATCCTAAAAGTTCTGCAGTAGCAAAAATTGCAAGGATATTATAAGCATTAAAGTTCCCGATTAATCTAACCCAAACCTCATTATCATTAAGCTTTAATAACAAACCATTAAACTGATTTTCTAAAATCTGAGCCTTATAATCTGCAAAACTTTTTAAAGCGTAAGTATATTGTTTTGCTTTAGTGTTTTGAAGCATTACGCTTCCGTTTTTATCATCACCATTAGTTAATGCAAATGCTGTTTTAGGCAATTCGTCAAAAAATCTTTTTTTAACATCTCTATATTCAGCAAACGTATCGTGATAGTCCAAATGATCATGAGAAAGGTTTGTAAATATTCCGCCTTCAAACGTTAATCCTAATGTTCTATTTTGATGTATTCCATGAGAACTGACTTCCATAAAGCAAAACTCAACACCTTCATCATTCATTTGTTTTAAGTACCTATTGATAGTTAAAGAATCTGGTGTAGTATGCGTTGCAGGAAACTCCTGATTATCCACCATAATTTTTACTGTTGAAAGCAAACCAACTTTATATCCTGCTTTTTTAAACAATTGATACAAAAGCGAGGCAATCGTGGTTTTTCCATTGGTACCTGTTACACCAACTAACTTTAAGTTATCTGAGGGATTACCATAAAAATTTGAAGCCATTATTGCTAAAGCTGCGCTTGAGTCATCCACTTTAACATAAGTAACTCCAGCTTTAGTCACACTTGGAAGCTCCTCACACACAACAGCTATTGCGCCTTGTTGGATTGCACTTTCAATATACTGATGTCCATCTGTAAGACTACCTTTAACAGCCACAAAAACATCGTTAATTGCTACATTACGAGAATTAAAATGAATATTGCGCACTAAGATATTTGTACTTCCTACAACTGCATCTAGCGTTACTTTATATAATATGTCTTTTAATGAAATCACGAGGCTTCTAAAACTATAGTTTGATTATCTTTTAATTTGGTGTTTTTATTAACTGACTGACTTTTTACAGTCCCTTGACCTTGACATTTAACATTCACTTTTACGTTCATGTTTTCTAACAAAGCCATAGCATCCATAACAGGTAATCCTGTTACATCTGGCATAATTGTTTTATAAGTATTTGCTATTTTATAATAGCTTTCATACTCTTTATCTACTTTTACATCCTTAACATTTAGCGATGCTACTTGATCAATTAATGGCGTATCTGTAAATATTTTTTGAGCTATTTTTTTAAACACTGGACCAGAAACATCAGCACCATAAAATCCTTTTTTAACACTAGGCTTATGGATCACCACAATACACGAATATTTAGGTTTGTCCACTGGAAAATATCCAGCAAACGAAGAAATGTAACGTGGATTTTTTGCCCAATCATCCATCCAATATTCCACCCTTGCAGTTCCTGTTTTACCACACATAGAAAAATAGTCCGAATACAATGATCTACCTGTCCCTTTTACAACCACATTTTTAAGCATTTCTTGAGCTGCGCGCAAGGTCTTGTCTGAACATATTTTTTCATTGATAATAGTTTTATCAAAAACCTCTATTTGCTTATTTAAATCCCTTACCTCTCTAATAAATCTTGGTTTAACCATAACACCATTATTTGCAACAGCATTATAAAACGTTAAAGTTTGTAAAGGTGTAATTTTAAGATTATAACCATAAGCAATAGACGGTAAAGCGTTACGACTCCATTTACCATCTCCTGGTCTAGGAATCATTGGTTGACCTTCTCCTTTTATAGAAATTCCTAATTTTTTATCTAAATTCCAACTACTTAAAATATCTATAAAACGGTTTGGATCCTTTGCATAGGCGTTGTCTACAATTGTAGCTAATCCAATATTTGAAGAGACTTCAAATGCTCTGGCTGCAGATATTTTTCCATTACCATGAGAATCTTTTATACCTCTACCATAAAATACCTTATAACCATTTCCCGTATCAATAACATCTGACGTATCAATTTTGTTATCTTCCAAAGCAGCCATTAAAGCCATAAGCTTAAACGTAGAGCCAGGCTCATGCGCTTCATAAACCGCATAGTTTCTTTTTTCCCAATAATGACCTGAGGCTGTTTTACCTAAATTTGAAATAGCTCTAATTTCACCTGTTTCAACTTCCATCACCACAACTGTTCCATGCTCTGCTTGATACAACTCTAATTGTTCTAGTAATGCATGATGCGCAATATCTTGTATATTAACATCAATAGTAGTATACACATCAAACCCATCTTTAGGCTCAACTTGATCGTAATCTAAAATAGGCTTCCATTGTCCTTTACCTATTTTTTGTTTTAAACGCTTACCATCTTTTCCTCTTAAATAATCGACACCAAAAGCACCATCTATACCTGCTCTGGTCACATTACCTTCATCATCAGTACGCTCATAACCAATAGTTCGTTGTGCAACTTCACCCAAAGGATGTTCTCTTTTAACTTTTTGCTCTACTATTAAACCACCTTTAAAAGCTCCTAATTTTAATAAAGGAAATTCTCTAAATTTTAAATACTCCGAGTAGCCAATATTTCTAGCTAATAAAAAATAACGATTTTTATTAGCTCTAGCTTTCCCTAATTCTTTTTGATAAAAACTTGAAGGCTTACCTGTATAGTTTGATAAGGCATCACTTAATGGTTTCAAGTTAGCTTTAAAGTTTTTGTCTGAAGGTGTAATGGCATCAAACAAGATATCATACTTAGGTATTGATGTTGCTAACAAACTACCATCTGCAGAATAAACATTACCTCTGTTTGCTGGTATAACCACGTCCTTAATAGCACGCTTATCTGCCAAAGCCCTATACTTATCACCTTGCACAACCTGAATGGTTAACAATTTTCCAACCACAAGCAGCCCAAAGATGAACATACATCCTGCGACAAAATATAATTTGTTTAATATGTTCTTTTCGTTTACTGCCACGAGTGGAACTAAGTTTGCGGTTTAACAATTATTTTTTTTGGCGGAATAACAGAAGGCGCCAAACCTTTTTCTTTCATTTTTTTTACAACAGAAGATTCCATTTTTAACTGCATAAGTTTGGTTCTTCCATCATACAACTCGGATCGCAACTCTTTAACTTGATTGTTAAGCTTTGCAATTTGATGTACTTTTTTATCTAGACTATGCGAACTTGCTATCATTACAATAGCTAAAACCGAAAGAAATATGATAAGCTTCCAGTTTTTAAATGAATCTTCGCTGACTAAAAAAGTCCCTCTTAATATGCTATAGATACTTTTTTTCAATGTTATATCTTTTCAGCAATACGCAACTTTGCACTTCGCGCTCTGTTATTAATTTTAATTTCTTCTTTAGATGGGATTATTAATCCTCCAACTTTTTTTAATGGCACTTCAAAACGACCAAAAACATCACGCTCTGGCTCTCCTTCAAATAATCCATTTCTAATAAATCGTTTTACCAATCTATCTTCTAAGGAGTGATAAGAAATCAAACTTAAACGACCCTCTGGCTTTAAAACCTCAGGTGTTTGTTGTAAAAATTCTTTTAAAGCCTCAATCTCTTGATTTACTTCAATCCTGATTGCTTGATATATCTGAGCTAATATTTTGTTTTCATGCTTAGGCGACAAAAATCTTTGTAGCACCTTTTTAAGCTGATCACTAGTTTTAATTATTTCGTTTTTACGATGCTCTACAATTAAACCTGCCATTGCTGGTGCAGCACGAAGCTCTCCATATTGCGACAGCACTTGTTTTAACTGCTCCTCATCATACTCATTAATAACATGAAACGCAGACAAAGCATCATTTTGATTCATCCTCATATCCAAATCTGCTTCAAAACGCGTCGAAAACCCTCTAGAAGCAACATCAAATTGATGTGATGACACGCCAAAATCAGCCAAAATACCATCCACTTGCTTTACACCATGAAAACGCAAAAAACGTTTGATATATCTAAAGTTTTCATGTATTAGAGTAAATCGTGGATCATCGATTGCATTTTCCAATGCATCAACATCTTGATCAAAAGCATACAGCTTTCCGTTTTCACCCAAGCGACTTAAAATCTCTTTACTGTGTCCACCACCTCCAAAAGTAACATCCACGTAAATTCCGTCTGGCTTAATAGCCAAACCATTTACTGTTTCGTTTAATAATACTGGATTATGATATGCTGTCATACTCTTCATCTTGACCCATTACCTCTTCAGCTAAATCAGCAAAATCATCTGCTGCATCATCAATAGCTTTTTCATACTTCGTTTTATCCCAAATTTCTACAATATTAACCGCTGAAGACATCACGATATCTTTAGCAATAGATGCAAACGCAACTAAATCTTTTGGTATTAGCAAACGACCGTTAGCATCGACTTCAACAATTTTTACTCCAGCAGTAAACCTGCGGATAAAGTCATTGTTTTTCTTTTTAAAACGATTAAGTTTGTTCACTTTTTGCATTAAAGCATTCCATTCTTGCATTGGATACAACTCCAAACATTCCTGAAACACTGCACGTTTTAAAACAAAGCCATTTTGCAACTCAGGAGCCAACTGTTTTTTCAGCGCAGCAGGTAGCATAAGCCGTCCTTTTGCGTCTACTTTACATTCGTATGTTCCTATTAATGAGTTCACAACCGTTTTTAATTGTCAGAATTTGTAAAAATCAAATATATTGAAAATTTTACCACATTTTACCACATTTTACCACTTTGTTGATAAGTATTCCAATTTTAACACCTTTTAGGAGACAATTCAAGTCCAAGCTTAAACAAAGTCAACAAACCAAGCCGAAATCTTAGGTGGGAAATTTTGCTTTTTATTAACACGAAAGACACTTAACTAAATGATTAAAATGTCTGTTTTTTAAATGAATTAGTTATATTTGCTTTTGATGTAAACTACTAGCCATTAATGACGCGTATACTTAAAAAAGAAGGAAAATTCAACTATATTGAAGTTGGTGAAGGACAACCAATAATTGTACTTCACGGACTAATGGGAGGTTTAAGTAATTTTGATGCTGTGACCACTTTTTTTAGCACAAATGGATACAAAGTAATTATCCCAGAACTGCCTATTTATAGCATGTCCTTACTTAAAACAAATGTCAAAGCATTTGCTAAATACCTATACGATTTTATTGCTTTTAAAGAACTTGATAACGTCATTTTGCTAGGTAACTCATTAGGAGGACACATTGGCTTATATCACACAAAAATGCATCCTGACAAAGTAAAAGCTTTAGTAATAACTGGTAGCTCTGGATTATACGAAAGCGCAATGGGTGGAGGATACACTAAACGAAGTGATTACGAGGTAATTAAAAAGAAAGCGCAAGAGGTATTTTACGATCCTGCAGTAGCCACAAAAGAAATAGTAGACGAAGTTTATGAAACCGTTAACGACCGAAATAAACTTATTAAAACTTTAGCTATTGCAAAAAGTGCCATTAGACATAATATGGCTAAAGACTTACCTAAAATGACTGTTCCGACTTGTATAATTTGGGGTAGAAATGATGGCGTAACACCACCAGAAGTGGCAGAAGAATTTAATTTATTACTTCCTGACTCTGATTTATTTTGGATCGAAAAATGTGGTCATGCTGCGATGATGGAGCATCCTGAAACTTTTAATCAAATATTATTTGATTGGTTTAAAAAACGTGATATTTAATATCTTACCAGTCTTACAATATAACTTAATATAAGATTTTTGGTTTAACCGAAATCAAAACACTAGTAATACATGCATATTAAATCTGCCGAGTTTGTAACCAGTAATTCTGATGCTTCAAAGTGTCCTAAAGATCGCATACCAGAATATGCTTTTATTGGTAGAAGTAACGTTGGAAAGTCGTCCTTAATCAATATGCTTACAAGCAGAAAAAGTCTAGCTAAAACATCTGGAAGACCAGGAAAAACCCAACTAATCAACCATTTTATAATAAATAAAGATTGGTTTTTAGTTGATTTACCAGGTTATGGTTATGCTAAAGTATCCAAGAGCACAAAGAAGGTGTTTCAAAAATTTATAACACATTATTTTGAAAACCGAGAGCAATTAGTAACTGCATTTGTACTTGTGGATATTAGACATAAACCACAACCAATAGATCAAGAATTTATGCAATATTTAGGAGAAAGCGGAATACCTTTTTCTATCATATTTACAAAAGCAGATAAGTTAAAACCTAAAGCTATTGAAAATCACGTTGAAGACTATAAAACAATACTGTTAGAAACATGGGAAGAAATGCCAAATTACTTTATAACATCTTCTAGCAAAGACATTGGTAAAGATGACGTACTAAACTACATTGATGGATTAAATGAAAACATCATAATTGAATAGTATCCGCCAAAAACGTTACCAACTTAAAATTATAACAAACAAAAAAACTCGCTATTAAAGCGAGTTTTTTTGTTTTGTTAGAGATATAAACTACATCATTTTTAATGTGTTAACCTCTTGTTCTGATAATATTTTCCAATTACCTCGTGGTATATCTTTTTTAGTTAAATGCGCTATTTGAACACAATCAATTCTAACTAATTCATATTTTAAATGCTCAAATATTGTATGCAAAATAGTGTTTCCTGTGTTTTTAATTTTTACACCAACTTCATTCTTTGTATTATTTACATAGTCAATTTCTTCAACACCAACTTGTTTACCTTCAACCTTAAAACCTTCTCTGATTTTTTTAAGATCTTCCATTTTTAAGTTTTTATCCAACTCTAAATGAAATAATCTTTCAACACCTTTATTAGAATTAGTAAAACGTGCTACAATCTTTTCGTCGTTAGTAAAAAGTAATAAACCCGTAGAGTTACGTCCTAAACGTCCTATTGGCTTAATTCTAGAACTTGAAGCATTAGCTACTAGGTCCATAACGGTTCTACCTTTTTGTTCACTTGTAGTTGTAGCAAACCCTTTTGGCTTGTTTAATAAAACGTAAGCCTTCTTTTCTGGATTAATTCTAGCTCCATCGTATCTTACTTCATCCTCTAGCTTAACTTTATAACCCATCTCTACCACAACTTTACCATTTACGGTAACTAAACCCATTGCAATATGTTGATCAGCTTCTCTTCGAGAACACATCCCAGAATTAGCTACGTATTTATTTAATCTGATTAAATCAGAGTTAGTAGCGCTTGTAGGCTTTGCTTTTGGAGCAACTTTCTTTTTTATAGGTGCATTGCCTCTAGCAAAAGTTTTGCTTTTAGCATTATCACTTCCTCGTCCTGAAGACTTTCCTTTATCATTACCACCTTTATGTCTACTCATAATATAATTTTTTGCAAATCTACAACGAATTTTTCATCTGTTGTTAATTATCGTATGAATGTTAATGATTTAACCACTAAAGAATTCGATTTAAAACTAAATCAATATTGATTAGCAGTATACTAAACACTCCTGCTACGATTATTATTTTTAAGATATTATGCAACCACAAATAGTGTGTTTTAGTCACTGATCGCCATAATAAAAATAAATAGACAACCAACAGAGCCTCGCACACGTAAAAATACAGATACATATATCCAATATCAAATTTTGCTATTAAAAAATAAACCGGAAACAACGTCGCTATAACCAAAACACTAATCATTTTTTTGGATGTG
The DNA here is from genome assembly GCF_038900355.1 of Olleya sp. AS48. NCBI lineage: Bacteria > Pseudomonadati > Bacteroidota > Flavobacteriia > Flavobacteriales > Flavobacteriaceae > Olleya > Olleya sp. AS48. The sequence goes on from NZ_JBBMRD010000002.1 coordinate 130,328, forward strand.
CGCTCACCATATACAATAGGGATAGTCCTATAGTTTAGAGTTAAGTCTCCTTTTATATTCTCCAAATCCTTAGTTAATTCTCTTATAGCAATTATTAAAAATAGAAACGTAGCATGAACAAATACTACTGACTTAAAATTATGATAGTAGACAAAAATTACAAAAAATGGTGTTAATGTCAATATTGACGACACTACATTACCTACAATAGGCATTTTTTTTAGTTTATGTGAATAAAACCAAATTGAAAAAATATAAAACGAAAAGAATAATACTGGCTTAAAAGACACGTAACTAGCCATTACTACTGCTGAAAAATTAAGCACAAAATAAAAAGACAACTTAGTATTTTGACTTACTAACTTATCTAACATTGTTTTGTTAGGCCTGTTGATTAAATCTTTTTCAGAATCGTAAAAATTATTAATTATATATCCTCCTGCAATTACAGCTGCTGTTGCTAACACTAGCATTAGCAGATTAACATCAAACAACACCTTTTTTAGTGGTTTGTCCGAAGCGAAAATGTAAATTGACGCTAAATATTGTGCAAGGACTACAACTAGTATATTATAGCCTCTAATTACAGAAAACATACTAAAAAACTTAATAAGTATATGTTTTTGCTTTCTAGTGAGCATTAACTATTTATTAGATGTAATTTTTTTATAAATTTTATAAACCAAAACGATGAATGCTAATAACAGCAAAATCATGAATAACTGCCAAACGAATAAGCCTATTGAAAAATGATTTAGTTCTGTTTTCAAAAAATAATGGTGTGAATTAAAAATTATAAACCACTTCTAATTTATAGTCTTTTAAGGCTAATTGTGCTTTTTTAATATCAGGTGTAAAACCTAAGATATAACCTCCACCACCTGAACCACAAAGTTTTAAGTAATAGTCATTAGTCTCTATTCCTTTTTTCCATAACTCATGGAATTGAGCCGGAATCATTGGTTTAAAGTTATTTAGCACCACTTTAGATAACTGTTTGGTATTTTTAAACAGCGATTTTATATCTCCTTTTAAAAAGTCATCTACACACGCATCTGTGTGCTTTATAAATTGATTTTTAAGCATTGTTCTAAACCCTTCTTGCTTCATGTTTTCCATAAAGATACTTACCATTGGAGCAGTTTCTCCAATAATACCAGAGTCTAACAAAAACACAGCACCTTGACCATCACTACTTTGTGTTGGTATACCTGTAGCTTCAATATTTTCTTTAGAATTTATTAAAATTGGTAAGCTTAAATAACTATTAAGCGGATCTAATCCCGAAGATTTTCCATGAAAAAAAGATTCCATTTCAGAAAAAATAGCTTTAAGCGTTAACAACTTTTCACGTGTCAAATTTTCTAAGACAGTAATTTTATCTTGTGCATACTTGTCATATATTGCTGCAACTAACGCACCACTACTACCAACTCCATATCCTTGCGGAATTGAAGAGTCAAAGTACATACCTGCTTTAACGTCTTTATTTAATGACTGTATATCAAAAACGACTAATGAATGGTCTATTTTAGATAAATAGTCAGCAAAGCGTTGTAAACTTTGATTTGATCGTTGCGCTACTTCCGATGGATTGTCCTCCATTTTTAGCGCACCATTATAAAAATTATAAGGTATTGACAGACCTTTAGAGTCTTTAATAATACCGTACTCTCCGAATAATAAAATTTTTGAATAAAATAAAGGGCCTTTCATAAGCAATTAAGCATTGGTTTTATAAAGTTACAACTGTTTTGCGCCAAAACCAATTTTATCACAAATATAGTGACCGTTTTGACAATATGCAACTAACTGTTCCTTAATGAATTCATAAATCTTATCTTTATATTTATCTGGATATAAGACATGTACATTAGCACCTGCATCTAAAGTAAAGCAAACAGGTAATCCTGTATCCTTCCTAAATTGCCAGATTTTATTAATAATTTCTAGCGTATTAGGTTTCATTAAAATAAAATAAGGCATACTTGTCATCATCATAGCGTGTAGCGTCAAGGCTTCACTTTCGACTAAAGCAATAAACTGATTTAAGTCTCCTGTTTCTAAAATTGATTTGATTGCGGTTATGTTGTCTACTGCTTGATCAAAACGTTGGCTAGCAAATGGGTGTCCATGCATTAAATTATGACCAACTGTGCTACTTACCTGTTTTTCTCCTTTATCAACCAATAATATAGTATCGTTATAGTTTTTAAAAATATCGTGAACTTTATACGGATATTTTACACCAAACAAATCGCTACTATCTTCAATTTTTGGGTGTTTACCCCAAACTACTAAATCACCTTCCAAACTCCTACAAGCACTACCTGATCCTAATCTTGCTAAAAAGGATGCTTTTTGGATAAAATGCGCTTGAGATAATTCTGGATTTAATAGTTTTTCTATGCTCATTATACACAAAGCTAAAGCGCTCATACCTGATGCGGAAGATGCAATACCAGAACTATGAGGAAACGTGTTTTTAGTTTTAATAGTAAACTCAAATTCTTTTAAAAAAGGCACATAACTTTCAATACGCTTAAAAAACGTTTCGATTTTAGGATGAAAGTCAGGCTTTAATTCTTCATCTAAAAAAACCTTGAAGTCAAAACTATTATTACCTTTTTGCTTTTTAATATAATGCAACTCAGTAATTGTTTTACAAGAATCTAAAGTAAAACTGATTGATGGGTTTTCTGGAATTTGATGCTCTTTTTTTCCCCAATATTTAACTAGCGCAATATTACTTGGAGAAGACCAAGTTACACTTCCGTTATTTAGCTTATTTTGATAGTTTTTTAATAAAAAACGTGATAAATCCATCTAATAATTAAATTTATACAAATATAGCTTTAATATTTAAACTAATTTATTAATTTTGAGCACCGAATGAACATTCAATTTACTGATTAACAACCCTTAACAAATCGTTTGTCTTTCTAAAAAAATTTATAATGTTAACTGATAGGTAAAAAAAGTTCCCTTAAAACTTCGCCTCACCGCTTTTTACCATAAAATACAACCTGTCTAAATGGACAAAAAACAACGTATAATAATCACTATGTTAGAATTAGTGGTTAAACAAGGTGTACACGCTACACCTATGTCTCAAGTCGCCAAAGAAGCTAATGTAGCTGTTGGTACGATATACCATTATTTTGAAAATAAAAATGAGGTTATACAAGAACTATACAAGATGATTGTTCAAGATTATGGTGTGGTTTTAATGGCTAATTTACCTGAAGGCGATTTTAAAGCACAATTTGAAACCATGTGGTCCAATTTGTACAACTACTTTGTTGGAAACCCCTTAGCTTTTCAATTTGTCGAGTACGTTGCTGCACCACCAATTATATCTAAAGAGATTGTTAATCAATCTGTACCTTATATTGCTAACATTAGAGATTTCTTTTTAAAAGGAATTGAAGAAAAGCATGTTAGAAATGTACCTATAAGATTAATTTTGCAAATGGCTTTTGGAACCGTAATATCTGCAGTTAGACTAAAGAGTAACGAAGAATTGGACATGACAAAAGAGGAAATAGATCTAGCAATAGAAATGTCTTGGGATGCTATTAGAAACAAAAACTAATTTTTTATTAGCGATACTACCTTAGTAAGTGTTTTAAAATTTCTGGCGGTAGCTTTGATTTTTAATTTAGTTTCAAAAAAATTACTATTTGCCTTAGTCCTTCCATAACCTACACTTGAATAAAGATAGATACACTGGTTAGTTATAGTAAATTTTTCATTTGGAAAATCATAATTTGATAATGCTGTGATTTGACTTTGACTTGGAGCGTTATAAAGTAGAGCAAAATAGCTGTTTTCTTTTTCTGCATCAGTAAAAGGACATTTTTTAAAAATTAAATCAAGGTCTGCTTTTGTTTTTACTAGAGTTGGTATGTTAAAACCAAAATGATTTAAAATAGACTCCTCTATCTTACTGGTTATAATTGCTTTGTCTTTTAAATCCGTTTTTAGTATAATATTACCTGTTTGAATATACGTTTTTACATCATTAAAGCCTATCTCTGATAACACTTGACGTAAATCTAGCATTTTTATTTTGTTGTGTCCTCCAACATTAATACCTCTTAAAAACACAATAAAAGTCTCCATATTAAATCTTAATATTTTTAGCCACAATGTAAGCTCCTGTCCATGCATTTTGGAAATTAAATCCACCTGTCAAGGCATCAACATTAATAATTTCGCCAGCAAAATACAGGTTACTATGCAATTTACTTTGGTAATTTTTAAAATTAACTTCCTTTAAATCTATTCCTCCTGCTGTAACAAATTCTTCTTTAAACGTACTTTTTCCGTCTACTTTAAAAATTGCTGTAGTTAATTGACCAGCTAAATCATCTAATTGGGATTTATTTAAATCTGCCCAACGCGTATCTTCAGTTATTCCTGCAGCTTCAACTAACGTTTTCCATAACCGTTTTGGCATATCAAATTGTGCTGCTTTAAACACTGTTTTTTTAGACAAGTCTTGCTTATATGTTTTTAAATCTGACAGCACGTCCTCAAAATCTTGGTTTACAAAATTAACTTCAATATCAAATTTATACTCTTTTTTAGCCAAATCTAAAGCACCAAAAGCTGATAGTTTTAATATGGAAGGCGCACTCATTCCCCAATGTGTAATTAATAAAGGACCTGAAGACTCTAACTTAGTACCTATTACTTTGACTGTTACGTTTTGAGCCACAACACCTGGAATATCTTTAATCCTTGCATCATTAATATTAAATGTAAACAATGAAGGTACAGGCTTGATAATAGTATGCCCTAACTGCTCTAAAAAAGACCAAATTTTAGGATTACTTCCTGTAGCCACAATAAGTTTTTTAGCTGTAAAATGGTCCGATTTTGTAACCACTTCCCATTGCTGGTCGATTGGACTAAAACTTGTTACGGATTGATTTGTTAATACCTCAACATTATATTTATCAGCTTCGTTTAAAAAGCAATCAATAATGGTTTGCGAATTATTACTGGTTGGGAATATGCGTCCATCGTCTTCAATTTTTAATGATACGCCTCTATTTTCAAACCACTCCATAGTATCTCCAGTCATAAAGGTGTGAAAAGGTCCTAAAAGTTCCTTTTCACCTCTTGGATAGTAACTGGTTAATTCTTGCGGAACAAACTCGGCATGTGTTACATTACAACGTCCACCACCAGATACCTTAACCTTACCTAGTACATCTTTACCTCTTTCTAAAACAGCTATTTTTAAATTGGGATACAACTCACCAATATTAATTGCTGCAAAAAAACCAGCTGCACCACCACCTATTATTATTACATCGTACTGTTTCATAATCTATCTGGAAAATCACTTATTATAGCATCAACATTATAGCTTTTCATACGTGCAATAGCTTGCTTAGTATTGACTGTCCAAACATTAACCTTATAACCTTGGTCTTGTGTTTGTTTAACATTGTCCTTACTTAACAATGCTAAATTAGGATGTATTGCTTTTGCATTAATCCGCTTAGCTAAAGCAACTGCTTGATTTACACTTGCTTTTGTTAAAACGCCTAATGCTATATTAGGGTTGCAACTAAACACGTCAAGCAACTCTTTTTCTTGAAAACTACTAACAATAAAATGGTCCATTGTCCAATTTTTATTGTCCACGTAATCTTTAATTACAGCACAAGTTGGATTAGCGGTATGTTCGCCTTTTAATTCAATATTTATAAAAATTTTATTATCAATTAAATCTAATACTTCAGTTAACGTTGGGATACTATATAGATTTTCAACCTTTAATTGCTTTAATTCCGATAACGAAAATTTACCAATTTCTCCTGTACCATCCGTAATTCTATCTAACGTAAAATCATGAAAAACAACTAGCTCTCCTGTTTTGCACACGTGAACATCAATTTCGATCCCATCGACACCCAAATCCAAAGCCTTTTGGATTGACTCCAAAGTGTTTTCTGTCACATGACCTTTTGCTCCTCTATGACCAAATTTTAATATTTTGTTCATTAATTTTATAAATACTTTAAGATTACAAACTTTAGTCTGGCTTGTTATATGCCTATATTTAATCTTATTTTAAACATGACAATTTATGACTTTTCATTTAAAACCAATACTAGTTTTTGCATTACTTTTTATGTCTTGCAACACAGGAAAACTAACTGTAGTAGGATCCATAGATGGTGATTTGGACGAAGCTTCTGCAGCACAATTAATTAGTGGATCTGATTTAATTTGGACTATTGAGGATGCAGGCAATAAAAACAATGTGTATGGTTTAGACAAAAAAGGTAATATTATTAAAGATATAGATATTAGCAATATTAAAAACCATGACTGGGAAGACTTAGCTGCTGACAACATTGGGAATTTATACATTGGAGATTTTGGAAATAACTCAAGAAAACGAGACCACTTTTTTATATATAAAGTCAATAACATAGCAAACATTAAGGACAAAACAGAAGCTGAAACTATACGCTTTACATTACCTGATGATATTAAGTCTGAAGATTTTGAAGCTTTCTTTTTATGGAATAATGACTTTTATATTTTTAGTAAAGAGAATAAAAAAACAATGGTTATTAAAGTACCAAACACCATTGGGTCTCACGTTGCAACGTATGTTACAGACTACAAACTAAAAGGAAAAGATACACGTGTAACATCTGCAGACATTAGTCCTGATGGCTCTACCATTATACTATTAAATCATGATAGAATTTGGAAACTTACAAACTTTAAATCCGATGCTTTTTTTGATGGTAATGTAGAGAGCATCTCATTAAATCATGATAGTCAAAAAGAAGGTGTTTGCTTTATAAATAACACGTCTATTTATATTACAGACGAAGACTCTGGTAAAGAAGATAATAACATTTATAAGTTTAAATTATAGATTAAAAGATTTTAACCTGTCGTTTATTAATTTTAAATCCTCCTGATTACTTATAGCACTATTAGCATCTATTGATAAGCGTTTAACTTCGTTATCAATATCTGCTAAATAGCCTTTATTATCACAATCTATATTAAATGCTAAATGCTGAAATAGATTAATTAATTTATTAACTATAATAACGTCGTGCTTTGCATAAGTCCTAATTGGAGCCATAACAAAATATAGTAACTCTTTAAATGTCACAGAGCTAATTTTTACTACTGGTTTATTATCTTCCAACAAGATACTTATATCGTTTTTATACATTCTGCTTTGAAAAAGTTCTGCAAGATAATCTATCGCAATAATAGTTGTTCCAGGATCATTAATACCAGGAGACATCGCTTTTACAGCAATTTCGGTAATTTGCTTAAAGCCTAAAACGTAGTTGTCTTCTATAATCTCGTCTCTTGAAAAAAGAAAATAAGCTAATAAATCTTCAAGAGCTTCGTCTTTAAGTTTTGTTTTACTTTTAAATAAAGGCTTGTCCTTATATACGTATTGTCCTTTAATTGCTACAATTTCAAATTGATTGTCATTTTGTTTTGCGTGTTGACTAAAAGGGTCTAATATAATATCTTGCAAAAAGCCTGTTGCTGGTGACTTATAAACCGTCCAATCATCTGTATTTGGAAACTCTTGAGTTATATCTTCTTCTGAATGTATAAGTTTATCTAGTCTATTTTTAGCTTCATCAAATATGCGTTGCATGATACTATGAACCTGAATCTCTTGCGAAATAGAATGTATAAAATAAATAAAAGCACCTAAGCAGATAACCATAAATACAATAGCCAATAATACTGAAAAGCCTGGCAATTGGTTTTCACCTCCATCAGGCTCTATACCTACCATAGTAAAGATGCAAAATAGTAACGTTGCGTTATATATGCCTAATATTTTTTGATGACGCTTATTAGATATTAAACCAGGTAAGACTCTAGGCGAAAAGTTACTTGATGCTTGATTTAACAATATCATTACCATGGAAAAACTAAAAACCATTATAGAGATTAGTCCAGCAATAAACGTGGTTAAAATATTAAATGCAGTTTCTGAATTATTTATAACCAACAAAGGTACATTGTCTACTAAATAAGACGATATACCTCTATTTTCTGCATAGTACATAAAAAATGTAAACAGCAACCCTGTCAGGCTATAAACCGAAGGGTAAAAAGCAATTTTACTTTCAAGTTTTTTTAAATATTCAAAACCATTAACTATAACATTTTTCATTAGTTTGGTTTTAAAAATTTAATCCAAATCCAAAAGAAAAACGTAATCCTTCTTCGCTATTAAAAAAGTTAAATGTTCCAGAAACACTATCTGCTGCAGTCACCCAAAATCCAACTCCATAATCATTATGCCAAATTTTTGACGCATCATTTTTAGTCCAAACACGTCCTACATCACCTCCAACAAAGACACCTAATTGTAATGGTAACGTTTTTGTTTTAAACTGATTAAAGCTATATCTAATATCTGCACTACCTGTTAAACTGTTTTGACCTGTAAAACGTTGCAACCTGTAACCACGCAGTCCATTGGCTCCACCAATATTTGCTGCTTGATAAAATATTAAATCATCACCAAATCGCATTTGTGCGCGTGCATCTGTTTTTAAAACTAGTTTTCTGTTTGTAGATAGCGCGTTGTAAAACCCTAAAGCAGTATTTACAAATCCGTATGTGTATTTAGAGTCTTTAACTTCGGTTTTACCTCCTACACCTAAATCAAAGGTCATCCCTCTGGAAGGATTTATAGCATTATCAAAACTATGATAATTAAAATTTCCTTCTAAACCTGCGAAAAAGCGTCTATTATAAAAGTCTGTTGTGTTTACAGACGGTTCTTGTGTTTCAATAAAACGGTCTGGTGTTTCTCCAATCTCTACAGCTTCTGTAGTTATTTTTATTCCGTAATCAGATCCAAAATCTCCTTTTTTAAGGACACCTACACTAGCTGCATATATACTTGTTTTAATTCTATTATAATCTAAATCTAAGTCATCATCATTGTTAACGGTTTCATTACCATAACCAAAAAAGTTATTGGTAAAATTCTCGCTTGTTAGTTGTCCTGCGACATGCAAGTTCCATTCGCCAAAAAGGTTTGCAAATTCACCATCATAATTTAAACTAAAACCACTAGTTGCAAAAAAGTAACCACTTTTAAAACGATGTTGTTGCGAGTATGGGTTACGAGAAAATCCTTTTACAGTATAATTTAAGCCTACACCTACTTTAAAACCATCATCTGGATTATACCCAAGACTTGGGGTAACCACACTTGTTTTAACTATGTTTTTCTGAAAATCAAACAGGTTATTATTGTAAATATCTGTAAATTTAACCTTAGCTCCATTGTTTTTAGTTATGGTATTTGGTTTTGATTTATGGTCATAAATACGTACACGTCTTCCATTATTAATAATATATTCGTCGTTATTTTGCCCACCAATAATACGTGTAAAAATTAAGTTACTAGCTTTACCGCTAACTTCAATTATATCATCATCATCTAAAGCATAAATCCATAACTCCTTAGTTATATCCTTATCAAAAGTACGATCTACTATAACATCTGCTTTTTTACCATCTTTTATTCTTGAAATTACAACTTGCGTTTGATTATCTGCAATCCTATTAACTTCAATATAATCATCCTTATCTGTACCAGTTAGTATCACCAATTGATTAAGATAATCAGAATAACGCTCTGCTATATCTAGTAAGTTATTTTTTCTTTCTTTTAAAAATGTTTTTATCTGCAATAAAGATTCTTCTTGTACTTCTTTTGGAACTTTACTAAAAGCCTCTTCAATAACAGCATCTGTAATATTATCTTGCAAGTATTGTGCTTGCTTAATCCAAACAGATTTATCAGAATTTTGAATTAACACTTTATCCAATTTAATACCTGCACTATTCATCCATTTTATATCCTTCAACTCACCATCATACACTTGAAGCTGTTTAGTTGATCCAGAAATAAAACGCATAATATCTAATAAAGCACCATCAAAATTAGAAAACACTTGATCCCTATCTCTAGGAATAGGTTTATATAATTTATCTCCATTATCTTGGTTAAACTGAGCCCATCTCCATTGGTCTTGGTGTCTGTCCCAATCTCCTAAAAGCATATCAAAAAGGCGTGCTCTAATAAAAGTATTTTCGTCTATTTTATATTTTTCGTCAGTCCTAATTTTTTTAATAATGTCATGTGTACTTTCGATATCATCTGCATAACCAAAGTTTTTTTCATCTGTATAATTATCTTCAGGACGTTCTTCAATTAAATATAATTCGCCACCATAATTATAGTTGTAATCCTTTAAATATTTATGTTTTGGTATATAAAACAATTTAGGATTAGTATGGTACACACCTGCTGCATGTGAAAGATCTGGAACTACTGAAAACGCATAAGGGTGTGCTGCTGTATAAAAATCTAATATTAAATCTTCAACTTTAGTTTTATCAAAATCATCTTTTAAGTATGTTTCTTTAAACAAAACCGTTTGCAAATACTGTGTAGCACTTTTGCGCAACGCACGCATATTTAATTGTCGACCATCTTTAGTTTGTAATCTTAAAGATCTTGTTTGGTGACCTCCACCTTCTCTAACAATTTCTAGACCACCATAAAGCGTATCCAATGTAGCAACAGGAACTTCTACTTTTTGGCTATAAATATCACGATATTTCTCTCCAAAAAATGTTTTATAAACACCTGTTTTTTGAGTTTCTTCTTCAGTATAAATTGAGGCTTGAATAGTCGGTGAAAAGCTATCTGGTAATGTTGATAAATCAAATTGAGACGCGTTTTTTTTAGCAATTTGCTTGGTAAATAACAGTTTTGGCTGCTCATTATCCTCACCATAAAAACTAACATAACTACTTCCATCTTTAAATACTGTTAGTGTTGCAAAACCTTGTTTACCATAGGCAAATAAACCATTATTACTTAAGGCTGCTCCAGATTGTTTAGCACCAGAACCTGATACAATTTGTTTGATTCCATTATTTTCTATGTATTGTAAATTGTGTTCGTGCCCAGATGTAAAAATTATATTTGTATACTCTAAAGCTAAGGTTTCAATACGATTCATCATCTTATTATAACGCTCGTTATACCTATCTTGAATAGAAACACCACCTTGTGTTCTAACTTGCGTTAAAAATGAAGCTAATATTGGAACCGGAATTTTACTTTGTGTTGGGTACAAATGTTTATCTGCGCTATAAAATCCACCATGAGTACCATTAGTATACATGGGATGATGCATAGCAACTACAACGGTTTTATTTTGTGCTTTTTTAAACTCGCCTTCTAATTCTAATAAAAAGCGTTCTCTTGTTTTAATTTCACACTCGTCATTTATAGTAGGATGATCATTCCAGTTTTCTAAATACCATTGTGTGTCAATGATAATTAACTCGATACCATCACTAACCTCGACCACTTCTAACGGACAACCGTTTTCTGGCTGAAATGTGTTTTTACCCAATGCGTCTTCAATAAATTTTTCTTCATCTTTTAACCCATTTAAACCATCTGCGTACCAATCGTGATTTCCAGGAATAAACAATACTTCACCATTAAAACCAGAAACAGCATTTACTTGTGCTTGTAAATGGTTTTTAGCTTCGTCATAATATGGATCTTCCTTTGTTGGTAGACCTGCAGGATAAATATTGTCTCCTAAAAATATAGTATAGTCACCTTTGGTATCTTTTTGTTTTATTAGATTTTTATATGCAGTTAATCCACTACTAAATCCACCCATTGGTGATTTTCCTGCATCACCAACCAAGTAAAACGTTTTGTCAATTGGTTTATTTGGTAATGCAACTACTGTTTTATCTTCTGATTTATATTGCGCCTCAAAACTGGCACAATTAGTCAATAGAAAAGCTAAAACAAACGTTAGAAATATGTTATTTTTTGTCATTAAAGGTTGAGAGTTTTATTTTTTTAGTACTTTGGATAAGAATAATTATGCACTCATGTCTAAACTAATTGAAAAAACCGAAGCTTTTGTATTTGAACTCCTTAAAAATGAGCTACCAAACACGATAGTCTATCACAATCACACGCATACCTTACGAGTATTTAAAAGTACGAAAGAAATTATAGAAAACTCTAAAATTGATGTTAATGATGCGCAAATACTTCAATTAGCAGCTTTATTACATGATGTGGGCTACACTAAAAAAAGAGAAGGCCATGAGGAGGTTAGCGCACAAATAGCTAGAGAATTTTTGACTACAGAAAATGTAGACGAAAAAACTATTAAAGCTGTTGAAGATTGTATACTAGCTACAAAATTTGATAGTAAGCCAGAAACCGAATTAGAGAAAATTTTACGCGATGCTGATGCCTCTCATTTTGGAAAAAAATACTTTCCGGAAGCTAGCGAGTTTTTAAGAAAAGAGTTAGAATTAGCAGGTATTGCAAACTACACACCAAGAGAATGGCTTGACGAGAACATTAAAGTCTTATCTAAAAAACACAGTTATTATACGGATTATGCCTTACAAAATTGGCAACAAAGAAAAGAAAAAAATCTTGCTAAGCTAATCCTTGCAAAAAAGAAACAAAAAAAGAAACAAAATACAGAAGAGCTAAAGGCAAAGTACAAAGCCCAATATAAAAACGAAAGTCCAGAACGTGCTATTCAATCGTTTTACAGAACTGCGCTACGTAATCACATTAAATTAAGTGACATTGCGGACACTAAAGCCAACATCTTATTATCTGTTAATGCTATTATTATATCGGTTGTATTGGCTAATTTAATTTCTAAATTAGACACCAACCCTTATCTAACTTGGCCTACTGTGATTTTTACTCTGTTTAGTGTTGTATCAATGGTAATGTCTATAATTGCTACAAGACCCAATGTAACTAGTGGTCAATTCACTAAAGAAGATGTAGAAAACAAAGAAGTTAACTTAACGTTTTTTGGGAATTTTCATAAAATGAAACTTAACGAATTTGAATGGGCTATTAATGAAATGATAAATGACAAGGAGTACATTTACAAGTCACTGACTAAAGATTTGTATTTTTTAGGAATTGTTTTAGAACGAAAATACCGTTTATTAAGAATAACATACACTGTATTTATGATAGGTATTATTATATCACTACTTGCTTTTGGTATTGCTGTAAAAAACAATCCAGGTGTAAATATTCAGGATGTATTAGATACAACATCGCAAATACAATACATACTACCTCAAAATCTTAACCAACTTTTAGTTGGTTAGGATTTTATAGCCTGCATTAAATCGTTATACGTGTAAAACTGCTTTGTATTGTTTTGGTCTTGATACAAGATATTAACTCTAATAGCTTTTAAGCCAGTTACTCCTTGCAAATCCTCTAACTCTAATATTTCTACCTCATCACCTAATTTATGTTTTGATTGTAAAAATCTAACATATTTTAAGTATTCAAACTCATCTTCTTGCTGAGAATAGACAATTGTTAACTTACCCTTAGCAGTAATGCGCTCGTCTGTACCTTTAATATTAGCTTTATCAACTCGTTTTTTAACCACCTCGTATCTTGCATTATAAGTACCATCCACATCAAAGTGTTTCTCATCTGCTCTAAATCTAATAGATAACGGTTGATTAAACACTAAAATCATTGATGCAACATCAAGCGCGATAGGATATTTATGCTGTTTGGTGTAAAAAGACGTTTCCATATCAATCATGACTTGCATTTGCCACAATCTTAAATTATATAAGTATAACTCGTTAAACGAATCTTCTTTTGTAATAGACTCTCCAATGTACATATTATGCTCAACACCATCCGTTTTAAAACGCTCAAAAAAGTGAGGATACATAGCTTGTGCTTCTACTTGTTTTTTATCTAACAAGGCAGACATATTTTTGTTTATCAAGCTAATAGTATCATCATAATTTTTACGATAATAATATATCACTTCAAGATTAGCATCTACTTTAGCAAAATAATCCTCAATGTCTTGGGTTATAAATGATTTTGATTTAAGTTGAAATTTAAAAAGTGGCTCTATTTCATACTTAAAAAAATGAGTGATTTTTTGCTCACTATCAACTTTAAAATCATTTTTTAAAGCAATTTGATAACTTTTAACCTGAAATAATAATTGCTCAAAAATTGGTAAGTTTTGATGATTAAAAGCTTTTTCAACGATCTTTTCTACTAATTTTAATTGAAGCGCTAAATCCTTTTGTGTTGCATTATTTCTAGCATCAGACGATCCTTTAACATCTATCTGACCAAATAATGGATAAACATTATCAAAACTAATTTTATTAAAAGATGGGTTTTCATTACCATTGTACTCCTCTTGCATAAACTTACGTGCAGCACTTTCAAATTTCCATTTTACACTTGGATGTATAGAAGTACATTCTCGTTGTATAATAGCCTGTATTAAGTTTGCCTCGTCTAATTTAGAGCGCTTAACAGCAGACAAAATAAAAGGCATAACGTCTGCTAGTTTATTGGCATTAATACTATTTAAAGCTCTAGGTGTTTTAGATACTAACTCCAAAACAGCAAGTAAATCACCTTGTTCTGCTATTGGTGCAAAAATGGCACTTTTAAAACCTTGCTCTTTTAAAACTTTAACCTGAGGAGCCTTACCTTTAGATTTTTCAAAATTAGCATCTACATCAGATATAGCAAGGTTAGCTTTACTTTTTAAAATTTTATCATAACTGTAATGACAAAATAAATTCTCACACTTAAACTCTTCTCTAGCTTTAAGCAAAAAACTATTAATGCTAGAATCATGCACCTTCATTAAGGTATTTTCTTCTTTATTATAAATAGAAAATCCAACCTCCAAATCAGTAACCCCTAATAACGAACGGAAGACTTTTTGAAAATCTACCATAAAGCTTTCGTCTTTACGTTTACTATTTTTTATTAAGGTTGTTTTTATGTTTGAAATAGACTGATCGTCCGTAACATCAAAAATATTAGATATTACAAATCCTTTTGACACATAACTGTTAGGAGGAAATTTTTCTTTCCACAACTCTATATTTTCAAAATTATCTAATAATTCGTCAAAGTCTTTATCCGTTAATTTAGGTGCAGCTTCAGTAGGAATAATTTCCATGAAATCTGCATTATAAGTAATCTTGTAAATTCTTACAATACCATTTTCATTCGGAATCTCATAATATAATGGTCTTTTAAAATTAGTGTCATAGTTATAACAAAAACTCATTATAATTGTACAACTAAGAATATACCAATCATTTTCTGGCATATTTTTAATTACCAATTCAAAATCGGGACCAGCTGATTTTATTATATTTTCAAAACGTTTTGAAGCATTAAAAATAAAATTATGATAGGGTACACTTGCTGTTTTAATTTCATTTAGACTTAAAACTTCGCTAAACGAATCTTCCAATAATATTGCGATTTCTTTCTCATATTTTTTCAATACAGAAATCTTACTAAATCCCTCTTTTAATACAGGATTAGCCTGTCCTATTTCTAATATGCGATTTGCTTTGGCTGCGATAAAGGAATCTTCACTTTTAGCCAAGTCATTATAGCGCTCAATAAGTTTATTAAAACTTATTTGTAACGAAAAAGGTAAATTTATATTGTCGTTTAAATCGATCATTTATAATAATAATGTAATGCAAAAATACGCATTATTATGGTTAGTCGCATTTTCTTGTAAAAACTGACAATTTATTAAACCAGAAAAGCACCATCAGGCACTTTTCTATATTTTTATGAAGAAGAATTACTAATTCTTTTACTTTTTAACTAAAATCTTAAATTCATTAACCGCTAAAGGGATTGCATCACCTTCTAATTCTATGGTTTTATTAGACAAATAATCTAAATATGTCCCTTTTTGAACAAGGTTTACTTTAGTATTCTCTTTTGAAACATTTGCAATAAATACAACCTCATCATTATCTTTTGTTCTTGAAAATGAAATTACATCTTTTCCATTATCAATTGCGTTGTATTTAGCGGAAGCTTTTCCTCCATGTAAAGCAGCATTATTCTGTTTTAATGTTGCTAATTTTTCTAATAATTTCCAAGTGGTTCCTTTAATATGAGGGAAACTATCTTTTTCAAAAAATAATAATCTATGGTTTAAATCATACTCTTGACCAGAATAAATTAGTGGCATTCCTGGAGTTACATAAGCCAAAGCAGTCATCATTTCACCAGCGTCTCCCATGCGTTCTTTAATGGTACCATTCCATGAGTTTTCATCGTGATTGGTTACAAAATTCATTAAAATATCGTCACTTGCGTAACGATCAAAATCGGTTTGCAAAGCACTAGTAAATTCGGTTGCATCCTTTTCTCCTTTTGCTATTGCATTCATGGCGTGATGTCTA
Source organism: Olleya sp. AS48 (assembly GCF_038900355.1). NCBI lineage: Bacteria > Pseudomonadati > Bacteroidota > Flavobacteriia > Flavobacteriales > Flavobacteriaceae > Olleya > Olleya sp. AS48. Next base: position 146,681 of record NZ_JBBMRD010000002.1, read on the forward strand.
TCCCAACCGTAAGCCATATCAAATAAACCATCTTTTAATAATTCTGGTTCCCAAGCTTCAGCTAACATAAAGATGTCTTTTTTTGCTCGCAATTCTGGTATCGCTTGCTCCCAAAAATTAGTTGGCACAGATCCTGCAACGTCACATCTAAATCCGTCAACGCCTTCTTCTGTCAACCAATAACTCATGTCTGCAACCATTGCTTTTCGCATCTCTTGGTTGTCGTAGTTTAAATCGGCAACATCAGTCCAATCTGTATCTACAGGATGTACGACTTCGCCTTTATCGTTTTGTGTGTAATATTCTGGATTGGTTTTTAACCAAGTATGATCCCAACCTGTGTGATTAGGAACCCAATCTAAAATCACATAAATCCCGTTGTCATGCGCTGTATTTACTAAATCTCTAAAATTTTCAATCGTCCCAAATTCTGGATTAATTTTAGTGAAATCGGAAACCGCATAATAACTACCTAAATATTTATCTTGTTCTGCTTCAGGAAAATCGGTTGCAAACTTGCTGTCTTCTCCTCCTGTAGCTTTACGTTTTGTTTCTGAAATAGGAAACACAGGCATTAACCAAATCACTTTTACACCTAATTGTTTTAACTGCGGAATGTCTTTTGTGAAAGCTTCAAAAGTGCCTTCAGGTGAATATTGACGTATGTTAGCTTCATAGATAACAGCAGTTTCTAAATCGGAAGCCGAAATAGGTTGTATTGCTACTTTTTCTTCTGTAACAACGTTAGTTTCTTCTTGTTTTTTCTCTTCTTTACAAGCAAAAACACTAAGTATTGCAAGGGATAAGATTAGTTTTTTCATGTGAGTGTTTATTTAATATTTTCTAATAATAGGATGTTAGACTCTGTATCTATTGTGATTTTTCCGTTTGTAACTTCTAGAATTTCTCCAGAATAGAAGTCCTTAATTTGAGAGGCTTCGTTAAATACTGAAGACACATCGATAGTATGTTTTCCTTTAGGAATATCAATACCAATGATAACGTCATCTTTAAAATTTCCTTTAGTGTAGCTTCTGCTAAAAAGGTAAGGTTGCACACTAATCATGTTGTGTTTTCCTGCTCCAACCGAAGGATGATTACGTTTAAATTGCCCTAATTTTTGCCAGTGAATAAGTAAATCTTGTTTTTGTGCTATTTCACTCCAATTCATGAAACTTCTTAAAGTAGCATCTCCAACCGTACCTTCTATGGTTAAATCTCTTGCAGATTCGTCTCCATAATACACTTGCGAAGCACCAGGAGATAGTAATAATCGTGTTGCAGTTTCATAGGTTTTCTCTCTGTTTTTATCGAAAGGTTGCCCGTCATCATGAGACGTTAAATAGTTTAATACACCATAACCTTTAAGGCTAGTATGTAAAAGACTATCGTATGTTTTAAATTGCTCTTCGTAGGTTTGCTGTGCAGCATTCCATTTGAATTCAAAATTGATTAAGCTGTTAAAAGCAGCATCAAAATAGTTGACTTTTTTATCACCAAAATCGAAAGCGGTTCCTGCTGAAATGCCGTAGTTATACACTTCTCCTACCAAGTAAAACGCATTATCGTCTAAAACTTTGTTTGGGTTTTGCTGCTTAAATTCCGCGAAAGCGTTATCACAAACACTTTTAAACTCTTGCCATACAAAAGCTTCGGTGTGTTTTACAGTATCTACTCGGTAACCATCAATACCAAAATCTGTAATGTAATCGCTTAACCATTTCATGATGTAAAAACGAGGTGCACGAGGATGACCTGTAGCTTTAAAAAAGGCATCTAATTCTGCAACTTCTTCTTCATAACGACCTTCGGCTTTCCACTTTTCTACCAATTGTGGTGGTAATTCAACTGCTTCATTACTTTCGGTTTTAATGTCTGGAAGGTTTTTTACTAAAGTACACGTTACGGTGTTTTCGTAATTATCATATTGACATTGCGGATCTGTTCTAACCCAATCACTTGGCCAAACAGGATCATGCTCTGTTACTGGACCAGTATGATTAATTACTGCATCTAGCAATACGCGAATGCCTTTTTTATGTGCAGCATCTACAAGGTTTTTTAAGTCAGCTTTGGTTCCTAAATTAGCGTCGATGTTGGTCCAATCTTTAGTCCAATAACCATGAAATCCGTAGGTGTTCCCAGTACCTTCATTGGTTGCGCCATGAATTTGCTCGACAATTGGTGACATCCAAATAGCATTGATTCCTAAATTGGTGAAATAACCAGATTCTATTTTTTGCGTGATTCCTTGTAAATCGCCACCTTCGAAACCACGTAAAACAGCAGTTTCTTTAGTGCGGTTATAATTAACATCGTTGGTTTTGTTACCATTATTAAAACGATCGGTTAATAGAAAATAGACGTTTGCAGCTTCCCAAACAAAAGGCGTTTTAATTTCTTCTTTTTCGATGTTTTCAGCGATATCTTGATTTGCTTTTTTATCAGTTTTACAACTGAAAGCAAGAATAGATAATGCGATTAAAAGTATGTTCTTTTTCATGTTATACTTAATATTTAATTTGTGCTCCAACCTCTTTTGAAGTATTCCAATTCACCTTAAAAGTCAGTGTTTTTGAAACTTCATTATAGTTAAATTCTATTTTTTTTCTATTGATTTTTATGCGTTTTGGTAACTTCGGAAAATTGTGAATTACAACATCTATGTTTTTAGTAGTTGTTTTGTAATTAGAACCTGTTTCTGCTTCAAACTCTAATTCTAAATTCTTAGTTGTTGTTTCTGCTTCAAATTCTAAGATTTCATAATTCTCATTTTCAAAAGCATTTTTGGTTTCTCCATCGTCATTATAAAGAGTTCGCTCGCTTTCAATAACTGATGCATCAAAATAATAATGTAAGTCGAAGGTGTTTCCGTTATATTCTGCAGTGCTTTGCATTGGTTTTGCAGTTGGAATAAATGCTCCACCGCGAACATACGTTGGAATGTGATTTTCTTCCGTTTTAACTAAAAGTGATTGTCCACCTTTCACTTTTTCATCTGTATAAAAATTAAACCAATTACTATTTTTAGGAAAGTAAACCTCAGCTTCTTTTTGTTCTGGATTTACAATTGGTGTCACTAAAAAGTCATTTCCCCAAAGGTATGTTGAAGCCATAGTTTGCAACTTCAAATTATCTTCTTCTTCAAAAAATAATGCTCGCATTAAAGGTGCACCTGTTTGGTTATTTTCGAAAACTAAATTGTAGTTATAAGGCAATAATTTATAACGTAATTCGATAGACGCTTTTGCTAAGGCTTTCGCTTTATCGCTTCTAAAAACAGGTTCTGCAGGCACTTCTTCTTGTGCATGTGGCCTGTAAATTGGCTGAAAAACGCCATATTGCAACCATCGTGCATACAACTCATCATCTAAATTATTACCAGCAAATCCACCTAAATCGCTATGCATATACGCCAAACCTTGTAATCCCATTTGTAGTGCAATTTCTGGCTGAGATTGTAATCCTCCCCAAGTTCTATTGACATCACCAGACCAAGGAATCATTCCAAATCGTTGTGAACCGGAACTACCTGCTCGCATTAATATAAATGGTCTTGTGTTTGGAAAATTTTGTGTATACATCTCTTGCACTAGTTCCGCCCAATGGTGACCATAAATATTATGTACCTCATCTGCTGTTCCTGTAGCATGAAGTAACCCTTTAGGATGTACTTCTGGCTCTCCTAAATCTCCCCAAACTCCTGAAACCCCTAAATCGGCTAAGTCTTTATAAATATTTTGAAACCATTGTTTTCCTTTTGAATTGAAAATATCTATCAATCCTGTGTTACCAAAATAGAAATCGTAAGTAAACGGATTTCCTATAGAATCTTTAGCTAAAACATCTGCTTTTACCGCCTCGTCCCAACGATTAGAAGTGGTTAATAAAAACGGTTCTGTGACTAAAACCGTTTTGACATTATTGTCTTTTAATCCTTTTAGCATTTGTTTTGGGTTTGGAAAAGAATCACGATCAAACGCTAGATTCCCCATAGTCCCTTGAATGGTTTTTCCGAACCAGAAAATGTCAATAATTATCGCATCTAGAGGAATATTCTCTTCTCTAAATTTTTCTACTGTAGCAGTTACTTCTTCTTGTGAATGGTATCCAAATCGGCTAGAAAAATTACCCAAAGCCCAACGTGGTGGCATAGGTTGTCTTCCTGTAAGTTTAGTATAGTTTTTAGTAAGATCTAACCAAGAATCACCAACTACTACTTGATAGGTTTTTCTACCAGAAATAGTTTCGTATGTTAGTGTGTTATCAGCTTTGCTATCTAAATCTAAAAAGCCAATAGGTGCATTATCAAAATGAATTAAATACTTGTTGGAAGACACTACCATTGGCATGGTGTAATTCATTAACTCACTGCGATCTTCATAACCATAATCTGCTTTATTGTATAACTCTAAACGGTTTCCTCTGCGATTCATACCTAGAGCTCTTGCGCCTCCACCATATAAAACTTCATCTGATTTTAAATTAAAATGAATGGTTTCAAATGCATCCGTTTTTTGATAGCCATTTTTTACAGAAGTGACTTCTTTATCATCTTTCCAATACGAAATATGAAAAGGCGTTTTTGTGATTTTTACTGTTAATTTTTCAGATTGAAAACTAATCTCTGAAGCTGTTTCATTAAATTTCACATCAGAATGTACTTTATCTAAAACAACTGCGTGTGACTTTTCATTAAAGACTTCTCCTGTTGGTAAGAATGTAGTTTCGATAATTTCAGGATGGTAAAAATGCATTTTATAATTTCCATCTGAAACCTGAATATGTAATTGATTGTCTTTAAATGTAACGGATTTAAATTCTCTTTTCTGAATAGCATCTGCAAACAACCACGTAATGGCTTCAGCAAAATTAGTACTCCAAAGTGCTTCGTTATGTTTACCTTCAGGAACGACTTTAGACTGTATGTTTTTTTTTGGAAAGCCATTATCTTTTAAAATAGAAATGATACTATTCATGTCTGTAACGGTTTTGCTAATCTCGTTATAACCTGCGTTTTCACCTTCTTTTCCTCCAGCTAAAAAGTACATTTTAGTATCCTTGATATTAGCATGAGATTTTGTAAAAGGATGCACTTCTGGAGCAAACCAAAATGCAGGAGAATACACACCAACTTTACCAAAAACTGTTGGATGTTTTAAAGCTGCATAATGCGAAATTAAACCTCCCATAGAACTACCAAAAATGGCTGTATTAGCTCTATCTTTTTTGGTATTAAAATTAGTATCTATGTAGGGTTTTAATGTATTGACAATAAAATCGATGTATGCGTCACCTTCACCACCACCATACTTATTGTGTACCCAAGGAGAATATTCATCTAAACGTTTAGACTCACCATTATCCACACCAACAACAATAAGTTTCAAGTTATCTTTAAATAGTTTGTCTAAGGTTTCGTCTACATTCCATTCGCCATAACCCGAAGTACTAGCATCAAAAATATTTTGACCATCATGCATATAAACCACAGGATAATCTTGCTTTGAAGTCTGATAATCTGGTGGTAAATACACCCAAACACGACGTTCTCTGTTAAGTTGTGGTATATGAAATGTTTCAGAAATAATGGATACGTTTTTTGAAGCAGTAGAAACTTCCTTTGTATCAAACAGGTGACTCCAACCTGCTATTTTTACTTGTATTGTATCGTTTGGTTTTTCAAATTTATGAATACGATTATCTATAGTTTCACCTGTATTGGTACTTTCTGAAGTCTCCCAATTCCCTAAGGTAAACTTGAATAAAATGCGTTGTTCTTTTTTAGGTAGTGTTATTTGATGTTTACCATTTACGAATTGTAATTGGTAGTCTTTGTGTCCTCCAGACCAACCTTCAAAATCTCCAGAAATAAATAGGGATGCGTCTTTTGGTGTGTCTTCTGGAAGTGCTTCTACTATTATGGTAACCTGAGCAAAGGTGAATTGAAATAGTAAAAAAGATAATATGTATATAATATTTTTCATTATGATGGAGACCTCTCGACTGCGCTCGAGGTGACATTTAATTTATAATTTAGTAGATAATAACACACTTCCCCTTTCATTTAAGATAATTTCATCTTCCCAAACAAAAGTTTCATTCGTTACTATGTTTTTTAATGTTTTTCCGTTTAAACCAACTTCCTCAAAACGTTTTAAATCTAAACTAATTGGTTCGTTATTTTTATTAATGATATGGACAACAGTTTCACCTTCAATAACTCTAAATAAAAAGTACGTTCCCATAAATGGAGCAAAATGGATGGTTTTTCCATTATGGATGGCATCACTAGACTTTCTGTAATTCAATACTTTTTTAAGGAATAGCTGCATGTCTTTTTGCGTATCTGATAAACCTTCACCTGAAAATGCATTTATAGCATCTCCTTGCCAACCACCAGGAAAATCGGTACGAATTAAACCATGATCGCCAGGTTTTTCAAAATCGTTCATTAAGATTTCTGTTCCGTAATACAATTGCGGAATTCTAGGTAAGGTTAATAGATAACTTAAGGCCATTTTGGTATTAGGCACATCTCCTTTTAATTGTGTGAAAATGCGACTCATATCATGATTGTCTGGAAACACCATAATATCTTTTGGAGAGGCATATGCAAAATCGTTTGCTAAACCTTCGTATATTTTTACCAATCCTGTGTCCCATTTTTCGGCTTCATTTAAAGCATCCACCGTATTTTTTTGCATGGCAAAATCCATGGTCGACCTTAAATTAGAATCATAACCATCTTTATTGTCATGTCCTTCTTGCCAATAGGCAATTAACAACGGATTGGTACTCCATTCTTCACCAACAATACTAAAGTTAGGATACTCATTCATGATGGCTCCTGCCCAATTAGACATAAATGTTTTATCAGGATACGGATAGGTATCTTGACGAATTCCGCTAAGGTTTAATGTTTCTACCCACCAGATACTATTCTGAATAATATAGTTTGACATAAACGGATTACGCTGATTTAAATCTGGCATTGTAGGTACAAACCAACCTTCTGCCATTTCTTTTTTATCGCGTTTAGAAGCATATAAATCTTGGTTGCTAGTACGTCTATGATTAGAATTATTTAATGGTTTGTTATTCTCAAAACTTTCTTGTTGGTTAACCCAATTTTTAAATGGTAAATCTTGCATCCACCAATGTTCGCTTCCGCAATGATTAGCTACTTGATCCATGATTATACCAATACCCTTTTCTTTGGCTTTTGTAGCTAATTCTTGGTATTCTTCTAAGCTTCCGTAACGTGGATCTACTTGGTAAAAATTGGTCATGGCGTAACCATGATACGACGACCTTGACATGTCATTAGTCAATAAAGGACACGACCAAATTTGAGTAAACCCCATAGCTTCTATATAATCTAAATGCCGAATAACGCCTCGTAAATCACCACCATGACGTGCATAATCGTCTTTTCTATCGATGGTTTTCTCCTTTAAACTTTCGTTTATATCATTAGAAATATCACCATTTGCAAAACGATCTGGAGTGATTAGATAAATAGCATCTGTACTATCAAAACCTTGGTAATCGGAAGCTTCTATTACACGTGCTTTTACTTCGTATGTATGAACAAGCTCTTTTTCTTCATTAAATTTAAAATGAATATTGAATTGTCCTGCTTTAGCACTTTCTGAAATATTTAGATCTAAAAACAGATAATTAGGACTATCTGCTTTATGCACTTTTTCAATAGAAACTCCTGCATAATTTATACTAGGTGTTGCTTCCGAAATGTTAGGATGCTTCACCAATAATTGCACTTGTGTATTATTAAAACCTGTCCACCAATGTGGTGGTTCGATACGCTCGATATCGTTTTTAACTTCGGTTACAACTTCAGGAGTTGTTGTTTTTTCAATTTCCTTCTGACAAGAAAAACTAACACTAATTAAAATTACTAATGCTAGTGGAAATAATTTTTTCATCCTAATTAGTGTGTTTAGTTTTAAATTTTCACCAAGTTATTTGGCGATACTGTTACCAAATTATCATTTACTTGAATGTTTAGGTCTGTATTTCCTTCTAACTGGAAAGTCGTTTCCGTTTGCGACACATTCACTTTTAAAATTTGATCTCTAAAGTTTACTTTAAACGAATAGGCATCCCATTCTTTAGGAATACGAGGTTCAAAATTCAGCATATCGTTTTTAACACGCATACCACCAAAACCTTCCACAATACTCATCCAGGTTCCAGCCATACTGGTAATATGTAAACCTTCTTCTACCTCTTTATTATAATCGTCTAAATCTAAACGAGACGTACGTAAATAGAACGTATACGCTTGTTCCATTTGGTCTAACTTAGCAGCTTGAATACTGTGTACACAAGGCGACAATGAGCTTTCATGCACTGTAAATGGTTCGTAAAAATCGAAATGACGTTTTAATTCTTCAGTAGAAAATTGATCTTCAAAGAAGTAAAAACCTTGTAACGTATCTGCTTGTTTTATGTAAGGCGAACGTAAAATACGATCCCAACTCCACTTTTGATTTATAGGTCTATCAACCTTAGGTAAATCTGCTACTGTAATTAATTCTTTATCTAAAAAGCCATCTTGTTGTAAGTATACTTGGTGTTTTTCCGAATATGGAAAAAACATATTATCTGCTACTTTTTGCCAAGCATGTAACTCTTCGTGGGTGATTTTTGTTTTGCCTACAATACGCAAGTAATCGTCGTGATGCCCTTCTTTAACTTTCTCTATATTTTCTAACGCATAATCAATACACCACTTTGCTAAATAGTTGGTATAAAAGTTATTATTGATGTTATTTTCATATTCGTTTGGACCAGTAACACCTAAAATAACATACTTGTTTTTATCTGTAGAAAAAGTAGCTCGTTGCTGCCAGAATCTAGCAATACCAATAAGAACTTCTAATCCCATTTCTGGAATATAGCTGTAATCTCCTGTATAACGATAGTAGTTAAAAATAGCAAATGCGATAGCTCCATTTCTGTGAATTTCCTCAAAGGTAATTTCCCATTCGTTATGGCATTCTTCGCCATTCATGGTTACCATTGGATATAATGCTGCTCCGTTATTAAACCCTAATTTTTCAGCATTTTCAATCGCTTTTTCTAAATGATTATATCGGTATTTAAGTAAACTTCGTGCTACTTTTTGATCTTTGGTAGCCATGTAAAACGGTATACAATATGCTTCTGTATCCCAATAGGTACTTCCACCATACTTTTCTCCTGTAAATCCTTTTGGACCAATATTTAATGTAGAATCTTTTCCTAAATAGGTTTGGTTTAATTGGAAAATATTAAAACGAATACCTTGTTGTGCTTTTACGTCACCATCGATTGTGATATCTGACATTTCCCAAATTTTTGACCAAGCCTCTTTTTGGTTCTTTAAAAGTGCTTGAAACCCTAAATTTGAAGCAGTATCTAAAGCTTTTTTTGCTGCAGAAACTAACTGATTTTTATCGTGGTTTCTATCTACAGTATAACCACCAAACTTTTGAATGCTTGCAGTTTCACCTGTATTTACGGAAACTGTATATGTAAATGAAATAGCGTTTGCTTGTTTATTTACTTCTGGTGTTTGTTCTTGTTTTGTATTATTTACAGAAACCGAAGCCTGCATAAATGTGCAAGTATGAAAACCAGTTTTCATGGTTTTTGCTTCAATAAACGCTTGTTCGTTTTCTGTAGTTACATTTAAAGTATCCCAAAATTGGTCGTCCCAATTGGTATCTTCATTGGTAATACCAGAATCTAAATACGGTTGAAACTTGATTGTTGCTTCTCCGTTTATAGGTGTTACTTGGTAATTAATTGCACCAACTTCATCTAAATCTAAGCTTAAAAAACGAAGTACTTTCACTTCAATTTCTAATTTGTTTTGAAGCGTTGCAGTAAACGATCTAGACAACCAACCTTCTTTCATGTTAAGTTCTCGTCTAAAATTAGAAATCGAAACACACGTGTTTAAATCTAGTTGTTCACCATTAATTTCTACATTAATACCTATCCAATTTGGTGCATTTAATACTTTAGCAAAATACTCTGGATAACCATTTTTCCACCAACCTACTCTTGTTTTGTCAGGATAATAAACGCCTGCAATGTAACTTCCTTGAAAAGTTGGACCTGTATATTGCTCTTCAAAATTAGCACGCTGACCCATTGCACCATTACCGATGCTGAATAAACTTTCTGAAGACTTAACGCGATCTGCATCAAAACCTTCTTCAATTATGGACCAATTGTCTGGTTGTATATAATCTTGATTCATTTTATATATTTATTTATCATTGCGACACATAAAATGAAGTGATACTCTTTTATGAGATTCCTTCACTATGTTCGGAATGACGTTATTTTATCTATTTATTAATTCTTCTATGAAGCTGTTTTCAATTTCAGTAAAATCTGAAAAGATGTAATCAGCTTCATGTAATACTTCTTTTTCGCCTATACCAATAGATATCATATTTGCAGTATTTGCAGCTTGAACACCAGCTACAGAATCTTCAAAAACAATACAATCTTCTGGTTTCATGTTTAAATGCTTTGCTGCTATTAAAAACACTTCTGGATCTGGTTTTGCTTTACTAACATCGTTACCATCCACAATAGAATCAAATTTTGACAGTAAATTGACTTTCTCTAAAATTGGTCGTGCATTTTTACTTGCAGACCCTAAAGAAATTGGCTGTTGTTTTTCGATTAAATAATCTAATATTTTTGGTACATCTGGTAAAATTTCTTCATCTGTCATTTTTGCAATGAAGCTTAAATACTCTTCATTTTTTTTCCCCATTAAAGATGTAAATAGTTCTTCTGAAATGGTTTTATTTCCCCATTCCAGTATTTTTTCTAATGATTTTACACGACTTACACCTTTAAGTTGTTCGTTTTGCTCGTGTGTAAAATCTATATCAATACTTTTTGCAAGGTTTTGCCAAGCCAAAAAGTGATATTTTGCAGTGTCTACAATGACACCGTCTAAATCGAATATGAATCCTTTTTTATTCATCTTTTAAATTTCTTCTGCTTGATATGAAATTGCGTTTTTATTAGTTATCAATAAGTTGCAAAGACCTGCAATTATTAAACTAATTCCTGCAACTGTCATAGCATTTATAGTTTCTTCTCCTAATAAACTTGATATAAAATTAATACCTCCAAGTGCTGCGATAATTTGTGGTATTACAATAAACATGTTGAATATTCCCATAATTACACCCATTTTTTTTGGATCTACAGAACTAGATAACATGGCATATGGCATTGACAAAATACTTCCCCAAGCAAAACCAATAAGTATAAAGCAGTACTTTAGGTGTTCTGGTGAAGCATAATTCATTAACAAAAATCCTACACCACCTAACATTAGTGATACCATATGCACTAGCTTACGGTTAATGCGCCTTTTGGCTGTATATAGTACTAATAATAGAGCAAAAGCCATAGAGGATAACCCATACACACCCATTGCTGAACCTACTAAATTTGATGATTTTTGAAACGCTGTATTTTGTGTATCAAATGCAGCTTTTTGCACAGTGTCTGCCATATCAAAAGCACTTTCTATTGGAGCTGGTGTATTAAACACGTGCTCTGTAAGTGCTGGATTGGCTAAACTCCACATAGTAAAAAAGGCAAACCAAGAAAAGAATTGGATGACTCCTAATTTTTTCATGGTTAATGGCATGTTACCAATATTATTTAAAATGTCTGGAATGAAGTTATTTTTCTTAGCTTTCTCGCGCTCAAACTCTTCCATGTCTTCTGGAGGATATTCTGTTGTAGTAAATACAGTATAAAGAATACTTAGTAAAAACACGAATGCACCAATTGCAAAAGCTATTTTAACTGAGTCCGTAATTACACCAGAGTCTGCAGAATCGCTAACTCCAAATTGCGACACCATCCAAGGTAAATTACTAGCAACCCAAGTACCAATACCTATAATTAAGGTTTGTACAACAAATCCATAAGACCTTTGAGAGTCAGGTAATTTATCTGCCACTAAAGCCCTAAAGGGTTCCATAGACACATTTATTGAAGCATCCAGAATCCATAAAAATCCTGCTGCTACCCAAAGAGCTGGAGAATAAGGCACAAAAAATAATGCTAACGAACTTAAGATAGCTCCAATTAAGAAAAACGGTCTACGTCTTCCCCATTTGACACTCCAAGTACGATCACTCATGTAACCAATTATTGGCTGAACCAATAAACCAGTTAAAGGTGCTGCAATCCATAATAATGGGATTTCGTCTTTACTTGCTCCTAATGTTTGAAATATTCGAGACATAAAGCCTCCTTGTAGTGCAAAACCAAATTGAATTCCTAAGAAACCGAAACTCATGTTCCAGATTTCCCAAAAGCCAAGGGTACGCTTTTTCATAAATAGTAAGTTTAAATTATTACTATTTTGACAAGCTTTTACTTATCAAAACTATATTACCTGAGAAGTAAAAATATATGTTTTGATTGCCGTAAAGATATAAAAGATTTTAAATGAGCAATGTTAAATTTTTATTTTGTGGATGCGCGTTCAATTAATTCGGTTTCAATAACTACGGTTTCGTAGATGTCTTCTTCGTCTTCTCTTTCTAAATTATTTATCAATAATTCGGCTGCTTTTTCGCCTATTTTCTTACCATGTTGACTGACTGTAGTTAATGCAGGAACAGCGTGTTTAGACAATACACCATCTGTAAAACCAACAATTTGCAAATCGTCTGGAATGGTTAAGCCTAACTTTCTAGCAACCTTCATTGTTGTAATAGCATACAGCTCGTTTACAGCAAAAACACCATCAATTTTTTTATTATTTTTAAATAAGTTTTCAATTTCAATTTCTAAAGAATCCAAATGATCTTCGGACAACAATTGATCATGAACCTTTAATATTAGACTAGCCTTTGGATCTATTTTATGATCTTCTAAAGCTTCTAAATAGCCTTGAGTCCTTAATTTACCTACACTTACATAATCTTTAGTGGTTACAATCGCTATGTTTTTACAACCACATGCAATTAATTTATTAACTGCTAATTTTGCTCCTTCAGTGTCATCAACTATTACCTTATCACATTTTATTTCGTTTACAACACGATCAAACATTACAATTGGCATGCCTTGACTGATAGTTTCAGTAAAATGATGATAATCTTGCTGTTGTAAGGTTTCTTTAGCAATAGACAATATAAAACCATCTATACTACCATTAGCAAGCATTTCCATGTTAATGACCTCTTTAGCAAAGGACTCGTTTGACAACCCTACAATAACATTATAACCTCTTTGATTTGCTACAGCTTCAATACCACTAATAACTTTTGAGAAAAAGTGATGCACAATTTCTGGAATAATAATTCCAATAGTTTTTGTCTTCCTATTTTTTAAACTAAGTGCAATGTTGTTTGGTCTGTAATTATAAAACTTAGCAAATGCCTGTACTTTTTGGCGTGTATCCTCACTAATCTCTATACTATTTCTAAGTGCTTTAGACACTGTTGATATTGACACATCTAATTCTCTTGCAATTTGCTTTAAGGTTATTTTTTTTTTCATAAGTATATTAAAAATAGAATGCTTGATTAAGATTTATCAAATATAAGGGGTTAAACTTATTGGATTAAGTCAAATATCCATTAAAAAATGACGATAATTCATTATTTAGTAGTCATTTATCTTAAATACTCAAAAAGTTGTCAACACGAAAACGTTTTCGTTGCTTGATATACAAGAGGTGACAAAATATTAACATAAAATTTACATAGATTTATCATCGAGAAGTAAAAATATACATTTAAAATTTAAACTAACTTAATATTATTGTATGAAAACAATTTTTAAAAGGCTTCTATTAGCTTTACTGTTTTTACCAACGATTATACTTGCACAAAGTACAGTTACTGGTACAGTTACAGAACAAGCTACAGCCTTACCAATACCTACGGTTAATGTTATAATTAAGGATACATCCAGAGGAACAGCTACGGATTTTGATGGTAATTATACATTAGAGGTTAATAATGGAGATGTATTAGTCTTTTCTTATATAGGCTATTTAACTCAAGAAATTACTTACAATGGACAATCTAATATTAATGTAGGTCTAGTAGAGGACGCTTCGCAATTAGACGAAGTCGTTATTATAGGATATGGTAGTGTTAAAAAAGAAGACCTAACAGGATCTGTAGATGTTGTTACGTCTGAAGATTTTAATAAAGGAGCCATAACGTCTACGGATCAACTGTTACGTGGTAAAGCAGCAGGTGTGAGAATTACAGATAGTGGTGGATCACCAGACTCTGCTCCAACTATTAGAATACGTGGTGGTGCCTCTTTATTTGCAGATAACAGTCCATTAATTGTAATTGATGGTGTTGCTCTTGGAGGTCAAAATCCAGCTGGAGTTTCAAACCCTTTATCATTAATTAACCCAAATGATGTAGAAAGTTTTTCTATATTAAAAGATGCCTCTGCAACTGCTATTTATGGTTCTAGAGCATCAAACGGAGTTATAATTATTACAACTAAAAAAGGAACTTCTGGCGAAGCAAAATATACATTTTCCACTAATGTATCAGTTGATAGTGCAGGTGAAGGTTTAGATATGATGAATAGCGAAGAATATGTTCGTTTTATTAAACAATATCATCCAACATACCAATCAGAATTAGGAGTACCAGTTGGAGAAGTTTCAACTACTGAACCTTCTAGCATTATCCAGGTTAACATTTATGATACCGATGGAAACATTACAGGAACGGAAAACAGAGCTGTTTATGACACTAATTGGAGAGATGCTATTTTAAGAACTGCTATTTCAACAAACACAAACTTTAGTGTTAGAGCTAACCTTGGAGGTGTATTACCTTTTAGAGCGTCTGTAGGTTATAGTGATTTAGAAGGTGTTGTAAGAACAGACGATTATAAACGTTATAGTGCTGCCTTTAAATTATCTCCAAAATTATTAAATGATAATTTAAAAATTGATGCCAATGCTAAATTAACTTTTGTAGATAAAAATGCTACAGATGCAGGTGGAGCATTAGGAGGAGCAATTGTGTTTGACCCAACAAAACCTGTGTATGATAATAATTCGATTTTTGGTGGTTATTATACCAACACAGCTTTGGATGGTACAAGATTATTAATTGATGGACAATCAAATCCATTAGCTCTTTTGGAGCAAAGAGAACGACCTGAAAGAGCTTACAGATTTTTAGGGAATGTAGAATTTGATTATACCATGCCTTTTTTACCAGAATTAAAAGCGGTTGTAAATGTTGGATTAGACGCATCACGTTCTAAAATAAAAGAGAGCTTTGAAAATAATGCAATTTCTGCTTTTGGTATTGATACAACTAACGGTAACGCTGTTGTCTTTAATCCAGGAACAAGCTACAGAGAAAGACAACACATAACAAATGCAACCTTCGATTCGTATTTACAATACGCTAAAGAAATCGAGGAAAGCTTTATAACAAGATATGATGTACAATTAGGTTATTCTTACCAAAACTTTAAAACAGATGGTAATAGTGATCGTTTTCGTAACAACGTGGACACTGGTTTTAGAGAAGTAGATTTTAATCCAGAAAATCCTAATAACAGATATTATAATGATCAAAATTTACAATCATTTTTTGGACGTTCTAACATTAACATACTAGACAAGTATTTAGTAACTGTATCTTTAAGAGCAGATGGTTCGTCATTTTTTGTAACCGATGATGTTTGGGCAGAAGAAGCTTGGGGATTTTTTCCAGCAGCAGCTTTAGCTTGGAAAATAAAACAAGAAAACTTTTTAAAGGATGTTAACTTTGTAAACGACCTAAAATTAAGATTAGGTTATGGTAAGACAGGACAACAAAACATTGCAGGAGCAGTTGGCACATACTATCCTACTAGTCCACTTTTTGCAGTAGGATCTCAAAACAGTCAATACCTTCCAGGTGCTAATTTATATTCGGCATTACCATTTCAAACAGGTTTAACTTGGGAAAAAACGTCTACTTACAACCTAGGTTTAGACTTCAACTTCTTTAAAAATAGCGTAATTAGTGGTTCTTTTGATATCTTTAAAAGAGAAACAACAGACTTATTAACAGATGCTTTAATTCCGCCAGGACAAGGATTAACAGATTCTTTTATTAAAAATGTAGGGTCGACAGAAAGTGAAGGTTTTGAACTTAACTTAAACTTAAACCCTATCCAAAATGAAGATTTCAACCTATCATTTAACGGAAACATTAGCTACGCTACAACGGAAGTAACTGATTTAGGAGGAATAAATACTTTAAGAATAGGTGGTGGTCTTTTAGGGACAGGTTCTAATTTGTTTTTTAATAAATTAGGCGAAGAGCCTGGTTTAGCAGGAGTTTTTAAACAAGTATACGATGCTTCTGGAAATCCAATTCCTGGTGCTTTTGTAGATTTAAATGGTGACAATCAAATAACTGAAGATGACAAATACTTTGAGGCTTTAGCACCTAATTGGACGTTTGGTTTTGGTTTAAATGTTAATTACAAAAACTGGGATTTATCAGCTAGTTTTAGAGGACAGTTAGATGGAAAACTTTATGACTTTAATGAATTAAGATATGGTCATACAGGTAGTGCAGAGCCAAACAACAACACAAGTATTACAAATGTTTTAAACTTTTATGATGGTGCAGCCAATCCTGTATTTGATGAAGTTATTGGTAATACACAGTTTTCAGATTACTTCCTACAAGATGCATCATTTTTAAGATGTCAAAACATTGTTGTAGGTTATAACTTTGATAGTAATTTTATTAAAAACACAAGTATGAGAATATATGGATCGGTTAACAATCCATTTATTATCACTAATTACGAAGGTCAAGATCCAGAAAATAATGGTGGTATTGATGGTGCTTTCTATCCAAGACCTACAACAATTAGTATGGGTGTGAATATTGATTTTTAAAAACTATGAACATGAAAAAAATAATATTAACAGTTTTAGGGCTAGCGTTATTTACAACACTATCGTCTTGTGTTGATGACCTTGACACAGCGCCTAAAGTAGAATTAACTTTGGAACAATTATTAGAAAATGATCCAAATGCTGTAGAAGGTATTTTATCTAGACTATATGCATCATTTGCATTGTCAGGTCCAAGTGGTCCTGGTAGTTCAGATATAAGTGATGATCCAGGAGAATCACCTTTTTTAAGAGGAATTGTAAATTTACAAGACTTTACTGCAGACGGAATGAAAAATCGTTGGGGAGATGATGGTTTAGACCAACTAACAACAACCTCAGAATGGACAAGTAATAATAAATTTTTTAGATATTTATACAACAGAGCTTATTACACAATCCCACAATGTAACAATTTACTTAACGTATTAAGTAGTGCTAGTACTGATGCTGGCGAGACTGTAGTCTCTGAGGTAAGATTTTTAAGAGCGCTAGCTTACTTTTATGTAATCGATGTTTTTGGAAAAGGTGTTTTAGCTACTGACGAAAACTTTGGCCAATCAGAGCTTTTACCTGAATCTACAAGAGAAGAATTATTTAACTATGTAGAGTCTGAACTTTTAGAAATCGAACCTTTAATAGGAACGTTTAACGGTTACGGAAGAGCGAACACGTATGTTGTAGACATGTTATTAGCAAAACTTTATATTAATGCTGAAGTTTATACAGGTACACCTCGATATGATCAAGCCTATACCTATGTAAATAAAGTAATTACTGAAGGTGGTTATGCCTTAACAGATAACTTTGTTGAAAATTTCTCAGGAGATAATGATATGTCTTCAGAAATTATCTACCCTTTAATTGCAGATCCAATTGTAAGTCAAAGTTTTGGAAACACAACTTATATTGTAAACGGAAACTTAAGTCCAGACACAATAACTATTTCAGAATTTGGAGCAACAGAAGGTTGGCAAGGACACAGAGCCACTAAAGCTTGGTATGGATTATTTGGAGATTTAGATACATCTACAGATGATAGAGCTGATTTATTTTGGACTGAAGGTCACAACTACGAAATGAATGACTACACTGTATGGACAGATGGTTACCCTTCAACAAAATTTAGAAACACAACATTTAATTCAGAATATACTCCTACTAGTTTTTCTGGAACAGATTTTCCTTTATACCGTTTAGCAGACGCTTACCTTATGTATGCAGAGTGTGCGCTTCGTGGTGCAGCTGGAGCAAGTATGACAGACGCACTAAATTATGTTAATTTAGTAAGAACTCGTTCAAATGCAACAGCTATTTCAATGGGAGATTTAAACTTAGATTTTATCATTGATGAAAGAGGTAGAGAATTAAACCTAGAAGGACACAGAAGAACAGATTTAATTCGTTTTGGAAAATTCACAGGTGGAAGCTACCTATGGCCTTGGAAAGGTGGAACTGTAAATGGATCTTCAATTCCTGACACATACAAAGTATTCCCAATACCGCAAACAGCTTTAGAAGCAAATCCAAATTTACAACAAAATACAGGTTACTAACTAAATAAAATAACAATGAAAAATTTTAAAATTTTATTACTTGTAGTTATCGCTTTGATAGGCTTTAACTCTTGTCAAGAAGACGATGATTTAGTTTTCACAGCAGCTCCAACAGGTGATTTCACCTTTTCAAATTCGTTTTTAGAGCAATATGTTTTAACATCGCAAGCGTCTGGTAACATCGCAGAAAGATTTACATGGGATGATGCCAACTTTAATGTAGCTACTAACACCAGTTACGAACTACAACGTTCATTAACTGGAGATTTCACAGATATGGTTGTAGTAGAAACAACAAGTGCTAATGAGCTAGCTGTGACTATTGGAGACATGCTATCTATTGCTGAAGAAGCAGGTTTAAATAATGATCCTGCAACACCAGAACTAAATGCTGGAAGCATAACTTTTAGATTAAGAGCTTATGTTGGTGATACTGGTAATGGGACAGAATTAATGTCTTTTCCACAAGTATTAAACGTTTATTTACCGCCTGTTACTAATGGTGGTGGTGGATCTGGAATAGAACCATCTATTTGGGGAGTTGTAGGATCTGCAGCTAACGATTGGGGAAATGCTGGTCCAGACTTACCATTTTACACGACTTCTGATCCTGACGTTTTAGTTGCTTATGTTAATTTAAAAGATGGAGAGATTAAAATTAGACAAAGTAATGATTGGTCACTACCTAATTATGGAGATGCAACTTTAGATGGTGTTTTAGACACAGACAACGATAATAACATTGCTGTTACAGCTGGAGATTACAAAATTGTATATAACACCTCTACCTTAGATTATACTATTGAAGCGTTTTCTTACGGAATTGTTGGTTCTGCTTACAATGATTGGGGAAATGCTGGACCTGATGCTAAATTCCATTACGACTACACTACAGATACATTTAAAGTAGGTGTAAGATTAATAGATGGTGAAATGAAAGTTAGATTTAACCAAGATTGGGGATTACCAAACTATGGTGATGCAACACTTGATGGTGTTTTAGATACTGATAGCGACAATAATATTGCTGTAACTGCTGGATTCTATTTAATGACTATAAATCTAAACGATTTTTCTTACACCTTAGTACCAACAGATTTATGGGGAGTTGTAGGTTCTGGTTATAATGATTGGGGTAATGCAGGTCCTGATGCTACTTTTACACCTTTAACAGACACACAATGGTTAGCAGAAAATGTGACATTAATTGATGGCGAAATTAAAATACGTTTAAGTGAAGATTGGTCTTTAATTAATTATGGAGATGCAACATCAGACGGTGTATTAGATACTGATAACGATAATAACATAGTTGTAACTGCTGGAGTTTATGATATCAAACTAGATTTTACAGATCCTGGTGCTCCAACATATGTATTTATAACTAAATAATAATTAATTTGATTATTAAATAAGAGGCAGCATCCAATTTGGTAAGCTGCCTCTTTTTTTAAAACTAACTTCGCTATGAAAAAAATTATTTTTTTTATTTTTTTGCTATGTCAAATTACATTGGCGCAGCAACAAAATGTAACTTACAATGTTACTCCTTCTGTAATTGAAGAAGACCAATTGGTAACACTAACTTTTAATGGTAGTAGTATTGATGAAGCAACTTGGAATGTTGTTAATAATGAACTGTATTTATGGTCTTGGTCATATGATTTAAACTTAACTAATCAGCAAGACGCACCAAATAATGGAGATTGGACAGACTCTTCAAACACAACAACGCCAAACCTATTGACTTATAATTCAGGAAGTGACACCTACTCTATTTCATTTATACCACAAGACTTTTATAACCGAACAGGAATTGGACGTATTGGGTTTCTTTTAAAGGCTAAAGACGCTTCAGGAGACAAAAAATCTCAAGATATACTTGAAGATGTTGGTTCATTTCAAGTAATTTTAACGACTCCAGAAGACAATTCTACAACAATTATAGATACTGGAAGCAACTTTGACATTTCTGCTAATAATACAGGTGGTAATGCTAATTACGTTTTAAGTGCAGAAGGAACAACTATTGACACTCAAAATGGCGTGTCTTCGTATAACTTCCAAGACACAGCTATTACAATAAACAAAAACTATACATTAGACGTAACAGTTGGTGGGCAAACTAAAACAAAATCATTTTCTGTAGTTGTAGATCCTGGTAGTACTTTTGCTATCATGCCAACTAACTATCAAGACGGAATCACTTATGATCCTGCAGATCCTACACAAGCAACTTTAGTATTATATGCACAAGGTAAAGACTTTGTATACGTAGCAGGAAGCTTTAACAATTGGCAGCCTGACAACAGCTACGCTATGAAAAGAGATCCAACTAGAAATAATAAATATTGGATAACATTAACAGGGTTAACTCCAGGTCAAATAGAAACTTATCAATATTGGGTAGTAGATAAAACACCAATAACAAATTCGCCTAAACTAGTTAAGGTTGCAGATCCTTATTCAACATTAGTATTGTCTCCTTTTGATGATCCATACATCCCAGCAGCTACTTATCCAAATATCCCTACCTATCCTACTGGTCAAGATAGAGAAGTTACTGTTTTACAAACTGGTCAAACAGATTATCCATGGGTAGTTACAGATTTTGAAAAACCTAAAAAAGAGGATTTAGTAATTTATGAAGTCTTAGTTAGAGATTTTGATGCTAATAGAAATTTTCAGGATATAATAGATAGAATAGATTATTTTAAAAATCTAAACATCAATGCTATTCAATTAATGCCAATTATGGAATTTGAAGGCAATGAAAGTTGGGGATATAATACCTCTTTTCATATGGCATTAGATAAATATTATGGTACAGAAGACAAACTTAAAGAGCTTATCGATATTTGTCATCAAAACGGAATTGCTGTAATATTAGACCTTGCACTAAACCATGCATTTGGACGTAACCCTATGGTACGCATGTGGATGGATGATGCAGATGGTGATGGTTGGGGAGAACCAAGTAGCGAAAACCCATATTTTAATCAAGTCGCAACACATAGTTACAGTGTTGGTTCAGATTTTGACCACTCAAACTCTTTCACAAAAGTATATTCAAAAAGAGTTGTAAAACAATGGATTGAAGAATACAAAATTGATGGATTTAGATGGGATTTAACCAAAGGGTTTACTCAAAACGCCTCTTCAGGAGAAACGCAAACCAACGCTTACCAAGCCGATAGAGTTGCAATTTTAAAAGAATATGCAGATTACTCATGGAGTTTGGATGAAGACCACTACGTTATATTTGAACATTTAGGGTTTGGCGGAAGTGCTGCAGAAGAAAAGGAATGGGCTGATTATAGAGTAGATGAAGGTAAAGGTATCATGCTTTGGGGTAAAATGACAGATCCTTATAACCAATTAACAATGGGTTATGCTTCAGGAACCGACATTAGCAGAATGGGTCATAAAGACAACAGTCGTAATTATGATGCACCAAGACTAGTAGGCTATCCAGAAAGTCATGACGAAGAAAGACTAATGTATAAAAATGTACAATTTGGAAACAGCACTAATGCTAGTCATAATGTTACTAATTTAAATATAGCTATTAAAAGAATGTCTGCATTAGGTGCAGTATCATTAACCATACCTGGTCCAAAAATGATTTGGCATTTTGGAGAACTTGCTATGGAAAATTCTATTTACACCTGTAATAATGGTAGTGTAAATACGGAAGCAGATGCTATTGACGGTAACTGTAAATTAGATACAAAACCACAACCTCAATGGACAAACGGATGGCTTACGGACGCTAACAGAAGTCAAGTATATAATGATTGGTCTAGAATAAACGAGTTAAAGGTAAACGAAGCTGTCTTTGAAGGAGACTATATAATTAACGATAGTAGCAACCCAAATGTAGACACTTTAACACCTAGAATTTACATATTTGACAATGCTTTACCTTCAACCGAATTAAAAAACGTAGTAATATTAGCAAACTTTGATGTAACATCACAAAACGTGACACCAGATTTTCCATATACAGGTACATGGTATGACTTAATGGATCAAAGCAATAGTACCTTTATTAATGTAACTAACACTGCAACACCAATTACAATACCAGCAGGAGAGTTTAGAATATATGGTAATGCAGTTCCACAAAGCCTAAGCACAGATCAATTTCAAATTGCAAATAACTTTAAATTATATCCTAATCCTGCAAAAACATCTTTTAAACTAACAACTAAAATAACAGGAGTTAAAATCTTAGACGTGTCAGGAAAACAGTTAATTGAATATAAAGGAACATTTGAAGCAGGACATCAATTTAATATTGAAAACTTAGTTAACGGATTATATATAATACAGTTAGAAGACACTAACGGACAAACTAAAATATCCAAACTAATAAAATCTTAAATCAACACCTATAATCATATAAAAAGCTTCAACTAAATATTGAAGCTTTTTTGTAGTGCATTTTGATACTCAAAAAGATATGAACAAACTTATTAAAAATAAGTGCTATCAGTATTTGGTAATCAAATATATAATCGTAAATTTGCAAACTCTTTTTGAGAGAGGAATGTTTAATAAAAAATAATTAATAACGTGGACACATTAAGCTACAAAACGATTTCAGCAAACAAAGCAACTGTAGATAAGCAGTGGGTTTTAGTAGATGCTGAAGGTCAATCATTAGGTCGTTTAGCTTCTAAAGTTGCAAAACTTTTAAGAGGAAAACATAAGCCTAGCTTCACACCACACGTTGATTGTGGAGATAACGTAATTGTTATCAATTCAGAAAAAATCAACTTAACTGGAAACAAATGGAATGACAAAACGTACATTCGTCACACAGGTTATCCAGGTGGTCAAAGAAGTTTAACTGCTACAGAAATGTTTGGAAAAGATCCAGCAAGGTTAGTAGAAAAATCAGTAAAAGGAATGTTACCTAAAAACAAATTAGGTGCAACATTATTCCGTAATTTAAATGTTGTTGTTGGTGCAGCTCACTCACATGAAGCACAAAAGCCAACAGTAATTAACTTAAACGAATTCAAGTAATGGAAGTAATTCACAAAATTGGTCGTCGTAAGACCGCAGTTGCTCGTGTTTACCTATCTGAAGGAAAAGGTAACATTACGATCAACAAAAAAGATCTTAAAGACTACTTCGATACAGCAACTTTACAGTACAAAGTAAATCAACCATTAGCTTTAACAGATAATGAAGGTAACTTTGATATTAAAGTAAATGTATTTGGAGGAGGTATCACAGGTCAAGCTGAAGCTGTACGTTTAGCAATCTCTCGCGCAATGTGCGAATTAGATGCTGAAAACAGATTAATCTTAAAGCCTGAAGGATTATTAACAAGAGACCCAAGAATGGTTGAGCGTAAAAAATTCGGACAGAAAAAAGCGCGTAAGAAATTCCAATTCTCTAAACGTTAATACCTTTGTTGAATTTATTTTCAACACAAAACAAAAAATCAAACAGTTATTGTTGTCCTAGTCTCTTTAAAACAAAAGCGCAGGATTTAGTTTAGCATCTAAATAGTTAAGGCTATTGAATATTATTTTTTCAAGACCACTTAATTATTGCTAATTCAACAGAACGTAAACTATTACAAAATGGCAGTAGAAGTAAAAGAATTACTTGAAGCAGGTGTACACTTTGGTCACCTTACACGTAAGTGGGATCCTAACATGGCGCCTTACGTATATATGGAGCGTAACGGTATCCATATTATAAATTTATATAAAACAGCAGCTAAAATTGAAGAAGCTGGAGACGCATTAGCAAAAATTGCAGCTTCAGGTCGTAAAATTTTATTTGTTGCAACAAAAAAGCAAGCAAAAGATATCGTAGCTGAAAAAGCAGGTAGCATTAACATGCCTTTCATTACTGAAAGATGGCCTGGTGGAATGTTAACAAACTTTGTTACAATCCGTAAAGCAATCAAAAAGATGGCTACAATTGATAGAATGAAAAAAGATGGTACGTTTTTAACGTTATCTAAAAAAGAACGTTTACAAGTTGACCGTTTAAGAGCTAAGTTAGAAAAAAACTTAGGGTCTATCGTTGACATGACACGTTTACCAGGAGCTTTATTTGTTGTTGACATTAAGCGCGAACATATTGCAATTAAAGAAGCTCAAAAATTAAACATTCCAATTTTTGCAATGGTAGATACTAACTCTGATCCACGTCAAGTAGATTATGTAATACCAGCAAATGATGATGCTTCTAAATCAATTGATAAAATCTTAACGCACGTTACCGATGCTATTACAGCTGGATTAAACGAGCGTAAAGCTGAAAAAGCAGACAAAGATGCAGCTAAAGTAGATAAAAAAGCAGCACCTAAAAAAGCTAAAGCAGCTAAAGACGAAGAAGAATAAAATAACAATTTCAAAACACAAATAAGTCGTTTAATTCTTTTCTTTGTTGAAAACTAATTAAACGACTTTTTTTAAATTATACTTATTATGAGCGAAGTAAAAATTTCAGCAGCACAAGTAAACGAACTAAGAAAAGCTACAGGAGCCGGAATGATGGACTGTAAAAAAGCATTAGTTGAAGCAGGTGGTGATTTTGACAAAGCAATTGACGTTTTACGTAAAAAAGGTCAAAAAGTAGCAGAAAAAAGAGCTGACAGAGATTCTTCTGAAGGTGCTGCAGCAATCAAAATTAACGATGACAACACTGTTGGTGTTGCAATCGTATTAGGTTGTGAAACTGATTTTGTTGGTAAAAACGAATCATTTTTAGCATTAGCTGCACAATTTGCAGACATTGCAATCAACTTTGATACTAAAGAAGATTTCTTAGCTGCAGACTTTGGTGGTATGACAGTTACTGAAAAATTAGTAGAACAAACAGGAGTTGTTGGAGAGAAATTAGAAATTACTGCATTTGAAAAATTAGAAGCTCCTTACGTAGGTTCTTATGTTCATATCAATAAAATTGGTGCATTAGTTGGTTTATCTGAAGCAAACGAAACGGTTGGTAAAGATGTAGCAATGCAAGTAGCTTCAATGGGAGCATCTTCATTATCTTACAAAGATTTTGATCCTGCATTTGTAGCATCAGAAACTGAAGCAAGAATTGCTGTTATCGAAAAAGACAACATCGAGTTAGGTCGTTTAGGTAAAACACTTAAAAATGTACCTCAATACATCTCAATGTCTCAATTAACTCCAGAAGTTATGGCTAAAGCAGAAGAGGATGCTAAAGCAGAATTAAAAGCTGAAGGAAAACCAGAACAAATCTGGGACAAAATTTTACCAGGTAAAATGGATCGTTTTGTATCTGATAATACTACTTTAGATCAAGAACAATGTTTATTAGATCAAAGATTTATTAAAGATGAAAAAATGACTGTAGCAGATTACGTAGCATCTCAAAACGTATCTGTAACAGCTTTCAAACGTGTATCTTTAGGATAGAAAACTATTTTTATTTCCGCGTAAGCGAAAATTTAAAATAATTACAAATATTTAAAACCACTACTCTATTTTAGAGTTAGTGGTTTTTTTTGTTTAAATTGTAGTGTAAATTCTTTTAAATGAAAAATATATTATTCACATTAATATTCGCAATTTCTATACTTTCTTGTAAAGCACAACAACCTATAATAAGCATAGAAGATGCAACAGCCGAAGAAATAGAAAACGCCTATTATAAAGACACTAATAATATACTTGATCCCTTTGTTGGCTCATGGGTACTAAATGATGGTACAACCTATCTAAAAATTGTATTTGAAAAAAAAATCATGGCAAATACAGGAAATTATTTTGAAGATCTTTTAATAGGCGAATTTCAATATAAAGAAAATAATATAGAGCTAGTAAACACCTTACCCAACCTTACAGACTCAACAATAACTAATGTTTTTAAATATAGCATAAATGGAAATTACTTTATGTTAAATACATCACCTTTTGAAGACTATACAACAGACAGCTTTAGAATGAACTTAAGTATGAGCGAACCAAATGGTTGCGTAAGTAATTTAGATGTAAGAGTAGCTACGGTAAACGGACAACAAGCTATACAAATATTTAAGCGAGGCTTTCTTATAACTTTAGAACCAGGTGAGCCAGCATCACCAGAACCTATCATACCAGCAGGCTTTTACTTTTTGATTAAAGAATAAAATTTAATACTAACTAAACGCAAAACCACTACTCTATTTTAGAGTCAGTGGTTTTTTTATAATTAATTAATCAACTTAGTAAAAAAGCGAACATTTGTGTATTAATAGCAATTTCAGAAATAAAAAATTTATGTAGCTTTGCTAAACTTTCGGAACGACTTATGAAACTTCCATAAAAAACGCTCTAACGCAAGAGAATGATTAAATGGAAGCAACATATGACCCATGAAAAACAATAAATAAACACATGAAATACAAACGCATACTCCTAAAATTATCTGGTGAAGCCCTAATGGGAAACCGTCAATATGGTATTGATCCAGAACGATTATCAGAATACGCAGAAGAGATTAAAGCAGTTACAGAAAAAGGTGTAGAAGTTGCTATAGTTATTGGTGGTGGAAACATTTTTAGAGGTGTTGCAGGTGCCATGAATGGTATGGATCGTGTACAAGGAGATCATATGGGTATGTTAGCAACTGTTATTAATGGTTTAGCATTACAACAAGCATTAGAAGATGCTGGTATAAAAACCAGACTTCAAACAGCTATCAAAATAAACGAAGTTGCCGAGCCTTTTATTAGAAGAAAAGCCATGAGCCATCTTAATAAAGGTCGCGTTGTAATTTTTGGAGGTGGAACAGGTAATCCTTATTTTACAACAGATTCTGCTGCAGTATTAAGAGCTATCGAGATTGAGGCTGACGTAATCCTAAAAGGGACTCGTGTAGACGGAATATACAATACAGACCCAGAAAAGGATAGTACTGCTATAAAATTTGACCATATTACTTTTGACGATGTATTACGTAAAGGTCTTAAAGTTATGGATACTACAGCTTTTACATTAAGCCAAGAAAACGACTTACCAATTATTGTATTTGATATGAATACAAAAGGTAATTTAATGAAGGTAGTTTCTGGAGAAAACATAGGAACACAAGTAAGTTTATAAAATAGATTATTATATTACGTTTAAAATTGGCTCGCTTTTTGAAAGTCATTCAATATTAAATTATTACAAGCATGAACGAAGACATTACATTTATAGTAGACAGCACAAAAGAAGCAATGGATAAAGCCATTAAGCATCTTGAAAAACAATTTGTAAATATTAGAGCCGGAAAAGCTAGTCCTGCAATGTTAGGAAGCGTAATGGTAGACTATTATGGATCACAAACTCCGTTAAGTCAAGTTGCTAATGTTAACACTCCAGATGGTCGTACAATAACAGTACAACCTTGGGAAAAAAACATGCTACAAGCAATTGAAAAGGCTATTATGATCGCTAATCTTGGTTTTAACCCAATGAATAATGGTGATTTAATAATAATAAGTGTTCCGCCTTTAACAGAAGAGCGTAGACGTGATTTAGCAAAACAAGCTAAAGCTGAAGCTGAAGATGCTAAAGTAGGTGTTAGAAGCGCACGTAAGGATGCTAATAACGACATTAAGAAGACTGAAGATGCATCTGAAGACCTTCAAAAAAATGCAGAAGCAGATGTACAAGCTTTAACAGACAAATACGTTAAAAAAATAGATGACATACTAGCTGCTAAAGAAGCAGAGATTATGACTGTATAAATCTTAAAAGCGACTTAAAAGTCGCTTTTTTTATAACTTTTATCAAAATATACCGTTAAGAGGTTTTAATAAAATATAGTTATGAAGTTTTTAAAATCACTTTGTGTATGTTTGTTTTTATGTGTTAGTATCCTGCAAGCACAAGAGTATGCCTTTATACCAAAAGAGCAACATCGCCTAACAGATGAAGAAGTTAAAACAATGGAGTTAGTCATAACACCTGATGTTTTACTTTTTAATGAGAGAGGTAAGTTATTACCCATGTCACAGGTACAACTAATGACCAACTCAGACTACAAACCTTTATTTTTTGTTGACAACGAAAACAAACTAAAGTCAGTAGTATTTAAAAGACTAAAAGCAATAAACAATACTATCGCTAAAAATCCTGAAGCTAATTTTACTAAAGGCGAAAAAGCCTATGATTTTATAGCTACAGATTTAGATGGTAACACCTTTAAATTATCAGATTTAAAAGGACAAGTTGTAATATTAAATTTTTGGTTTACTAATTGTGGTCCTTGTATCCAAGAAATGCCAGAATTAAATAAATTAGTAGACAATTTTAAATCTAAAAAAGTAAAATTTTTGGCAATTACTTTTAATCAAAAAGACAATATTGAGCAGTTTTTAAAAACCCAAGACTTTAAATTTACTATTTTACCAAATGCCAATAACATCATATCGTTATATGGTGTAGGCACCTTCCCGACCACTATTGTAATTAATAAAAAGGGTGAAATTGTAACCAAAGAAGTTGGTTACAGAACTAATATAAAATCTGTACTTACTAAAGCTATTAATGCAGCACTTTAAAACAAAAAAACAAAAGTATTGGTTAGTAATGTTGTGCTTTATTTGCATGACGTTTTCTTGGGCACAAACACCTGAGAAAAACCTAAAAGTTAGTGACACTACCAAATCTAGTGAACTTTTAAAACAAATAGGAAATGGTTTTTTCCCTACCAAAGTATGGAATTTTGACCTGAGGTATCTTATTAAATTTAATCAATACGAAGGATTTAGAACAGGTTTAGGCGGAATTACTAATGATTCGTTTTCTGAAAAATACAGAATAGATTCTTATTTAGTTTATGGATTTAGAGATGATAGTTTTAAATATAAAATTGGTGGTGGTTTTAGAGTAAACGAAAAATCAAAAACCTGGATAAACATTTCTTACATTGATGATTTAAAAGAAACTGGTAGCTCTGACTTTTTAACAGACAGTAGATCTTTTTCATTTTTTGAACCTAGATTGTTAAACATAGATTTATTTCATAAACACATTACATCTGCAATATCTTTAGAACACGAAATAACCGCAAAACTATACTCAAAATCTGAAATAGCAATAAGTAACATAAGACCTACTTACACTTATAACTACGACTTAGAAGGCAATACTTTTAGCGGATTTGAAACTACTACAGCAAAAGTCGCGTTACAATGGAATCCATTTAACATCACACAACAATCTGACGATGGAGCGGAGAAAACTATTGAAGGCTATCCAAAATTTACACTGCAATACACAAAAAGTTTTAAAGATGTTTTGAATGCTGATTTCAACTTTTCAAAACTAGACTTTAAAACCATTCATAAAATTAAGCACAGCAAAAACTCCTATACCATAGGAACTTTATCTGCAGGAATAGCACATGGTGACGCACCTTTAACTCACCTTTACCATGCTTACCCAAATAATATAACCAAAGAAACTATTTTACAACGGTTTTCAGTCGCTGGAATTAATAGTTTTGAAACCATGTATTTTAATGAGTTTTTCTCTGATCGTTTTACAACAGTAGTCTTAAAACATTATGTCAAACCATTTGCAATTGCTAAGCGTTTTAATCCACAATTAGTTTTAATTACTCGTTATGCTATTGGTAACATGAATAATATTAACAGACATAAAGAAGTTACGTTTGGGACTCTGGAACATGGCTATACTGAAAGTGGTTTTGAGATTAATAAACTGCTATTTGGTTTTGGATTAAGTGCAACTTATAGATATGGAGCCTACCACTTACCTAACCAAGAAGATAATATTGCAGTAAAATTCACTTTTAATATTGCATTATAAACCAAATTTAGCTTAGTAAATACAATGGTTTTACATACCTTTGCTCCGTTTTTTAAAGCATTATGTTAAAACTATTTTCAGCAAATTTTTGGGACGTTGTAGCAAGACTAATATTGCGCAACAAAATAGCTATTCTATTAGGTGTTGTACTTGTTACTATTTTTTTTAGTACACAATGGAAGTACATGCGCTTTACTTATACTGAAGCTAATTTATTGCCTGATGACCATGAGGTCAATATTACTTACAACGATTTTTTAAAAGTTTTTGGAGAAGAAGGTAATTTAATTGTCCTTGGTGTTAAAGACACAACACTATTTACTGTAGAGAAATTAAATGCTTGGAATGCACTTTCTGATAGTTTTAGGGAAGCTCCAGAAGTAGAAACTGTAGTCTCCATAAAAGATCTTCAAAAATTAGTTAAAGATCAAGAAAACGAAAAATTTGCATTAGAGCCTTTTATTAAAGACTCTGTAGCTTCAATAGAACAGATTGAAAAACTGCAAGACCAACTTTTTAATCAATATCCTTTTTACGATAATTTTTTATTCAACAAAAAAACTAAAACGGTACGTACTGCTATCTATTTAAAAAAAGATATAGTAAATACACCTGCTAGAAAGGATTTTGTGATGGATAATTTAGTTGAAAAAGTTAAAGCTTTTGAGACTAGTCAGGGAATGAATGTTCGTATTTCTGGTATGCCATACATTCGCACACTTAATGCTCAAAATATTGTTGATGAGATTAACTTATTTGTACTTGCTGCATTATTAGTAACCTCTTTAATATTCTTTTTATTTTTCAGATCGTTTAGAGCCACCTTTATTTCACTTATCGTAGTCTGTATAGGTGTTATGTGGACACTTGGGATTTTAGGAATGTTGGGTTATGAAATCACGGTATTAACAGCCTTAATACCTCCTTTAATTATTGTTATTGGTATTCCTAATTGTATTTTCTTAATTAACAAATACCAACATGAGGTTAAATCTCATGGTAACAAAGTTAAAAGCTTACAACGTGTTATTACTAAAGTTGGTAATGCAACACTTATGACCAACGTGACAACAGCGTCTGGTTTTGCAACCTTTATTTTAACAGAAAGCACTCTATTAAAAGAGTTTGGTGTAGTCGCATCATTAAGTATCCTTGCTATTTTTATACTTTGTCTGTTAATAATACCAATTATTTACACCTTTTTACCTTACCCTAAAGAGCGTCATTTAGAACATTTAAACAAAAAATGGATAGGTGGTTTTGTGGATTGGATGGAAAAAATGGTTAGAGAAAAACGCATTACTATTTACATTACCTCAATCGTATTATTAGTGGTTTGCTTAATAGGGATTTTTCAAATTAAAATATCTGGAAGCCTAATTGAAGACATGCCTAAAAAGGCAGAGTTTTTTCAAGATATTCGCTTTTTTGAAGAAGAGTTTGATGGTATTATGCCATTAGAAATCATGATTGACACTAAACGCAAACAAGGTGTCATGAAGTTAGCGACCTTAAAACGTATGAATAAAATTGAGGAGTTTATTAATGAAACACCTGAATTTTCTAAACCAATCTCTGTAGTAGGCTTAGTTAAATACTCTAAACAAGCATATTATAATGGTAATCCAAAATATTACCAGTTACCAACTAGTCAAGAAAACAGTTTTATATTATCATACGCAAAAAACTCTACCTCAAATGTAGACTTACTTAAAAACTTTGTAGATAGTACAGGTCAATATGCCAGAATAACAACCTTTATGAAGGATATTGGAACCGATAAAATGGAACGTATCCAAGAAAATCTTCAAGATAAAATAGATAATGTTTTTCCGGAAGAACGCTATAATGTTACCATGACTGGTAAAGCATTAGTGTTTCAAAAAGGAACTAAATATTTGGTTAAAAATTTAGCGATTTCATTATCATTAGCTGTGATATTAATATCACTGTTTATGGCCTATATGTTTCGTTCGTTTAGGATGATAATCGTTTCATTAATCCCAAACCTTTTACCATTAGTTGTTACTGCTGGATTAATGGGATATTTAGGCGTACCAATTAAACCATCTACAATACTTGTATTTAGTATTGCTTTTGGAATATCTGTGGATGACACAATACACTTTTTAGCAAAATACAGACAAGAATTACAAGCCAATAATTGGAAAATTAAAAAGTCGGTTTATGCTGCTTTAAGAGAAACAGGTGTAAGTATGTTTTACACATCAATAGTGCTGTTTTTCGGGTTTTCGGTATTTATAATCTCTAGCTTTGGTGGTACAGTTGCTTTAGGTGCATTAGTATCTGTAACGCTTTTATTTGCTATGTTATCCAACTTATTACTACTACCATCTTTATTATTGTCTCTAGAAAGAAGCATTGCCAATAAAGAGGTCCTAAAAGAACCAACAATAAATATCATACCTTCTGAAGATGATGATGACGAAAAATCATTTATTTCAGAAGAAAAATAATATAAAAAGTATATTTTTAATCAAATTTTTTTAAAAATGAATTCATATACAGTCGCTACATTACTTAAAGAGACCAAATTACAAGAAGTACATATAAAAGGTTGGGTACGTACCTTTAGAGCCAATAGATTTGTGGCTTTAAATGATGGATCAACACTACAAAACATACAATGTGTAGTAGATTTTGAAAAAACTGACGAAGCCTTATTAAAACGAATTACAACAGGTGCTGCTGTAGCAATTACAGGAGATTTAGTGGAGAGCCAAGGAAAAGGACAAAACGTTGAAATTACAGTTACTAAAATTGAAATTTTAGGAGATTCTGATCCAGAAACATATCCAATTCAGCCTAAAAAACACAGCTTTGAGTTTTTAAGAGAAAACGCGCATTTACGTACACGTACCAATACATTTAGTGCTGTAATGCGTTTACGTTCGGCTTTATCTTTTGCTGTACACAAGTATTTTAACGACAATGGTTTTTACTACATGCACACACCAATCATAACAGGTAGTGATGCAGAAGGAGCCGGAGAAATGTTTCGTGTTAGCACATTAGATCAAAAAAATCCACCTTTAACAGAAGATGGAGCAATAGATCACTCCAAAAACTTTTTTGGTAAAGACACAAACCTAACTGTTTCGGGACAATTAGAAGCCGAAACCTATGCGATGTCTTTAGGTAAAGTATACACTTTTGGACCAACGTTTAGAGCAGAAAACTCTAACACTTCTCGTCACCTTGCCGAGTTCTGGATGATTGAGCCTGAAGTTGCTTTTATGGATTTAGCTGGTAACATGGATTTAGCAGAGGACTTTATGAAATCTGTTATTAGTTATGTTTTAGAGCATAATAAAGAAGATTTAGAATTTTTAGACCAACGTCTATTAGATGAAGAAAAAGTAAAACCACAAGCTGAAAGAAGTGATTTAAGTTTAATTGAAAAATTAAAATTTGTTACAGAAAACAACTTTAAACGTGTTAGCTATACTGAAGCTATAGATATTTTAAGAAATTCTAAACCTAACAAGAAAAAGAAATTTAATTATATCATTGAAGAATGGGGAGCAGATTTACAATCAGAACACGAACGTTTTCTTGTAGAAAAGCACTTTAAATGTCCAGTAATATTATTTGATTATCCTGCAAACATTAAAGCATTTTACATGCGTTTAAATGAAGACGGAAAAACAGTACGTGCTATGGATATTTTATTTCCTGGTATTGGAGAAATAGTTGGTGGATCGCAACGTGAAGAGCGTTTAGAAGTTCTAAAAGAAAAAATGGCTGTTCTAGATATTCCAGAAGAAGAGTTATGGTGGTACCTAGACTTACGCAAGTATGGTACAGCTGTGCACTCTGGTTTTGGTTTAGGTTTCGAGCGTTTAGTAATGTTTGCAACAGGTATGACAAATATTAGAGACGTAATTCCTTACCCAAGAACACCACAAAATGCAGAATTTTAATAGCATAAATGACTATAGTGTAATACTAAAGTAATTTTATACTTAAAATATATCTTAAAACAATCTACTAAAATCAATAATGTAGATTGTTTTTTTTATTTTTATCATTATTCTAAAACAAATCATGCTTAAACAATATCTACAGTTTAAATTATCGCAAAAGTTGTCTCCGCAACAAATTCAATTAATGAAATTGATACAATTGCCTACGCAAGCATTTGAGCAACGATTAAAGCAAGAGTTGGAAGAAAACCCTGCTTTGGAAGGTGGTAAAGAAGACAATTCAGACGATTTAGATGATGATTTTGACAACTCTCAAGACGATTATAATGATAATGAAACCATTGATACTGGTGACATTAACGTTGATGATTATTTAAGTGATGACGAAATACCAGATTATAGAACTAGTGTCAACAATTACAGTGCAGATGATGACGAAAAAAGTGTGCCATATGCAGCAGGAACATCGTTTACACAACATTTAATCAATCAATTAAACACGTATAGACTATCAGATGACGAAAGAGATATCGCCGAATTTTTAGTTGGTAGTGTTGATGAAAGTGGTTACATACGCAGAGAATTAAGCGATATTGTTGATGATTTAGCTTTTACTCAAAGCGTCTACACAGAGGAAGATAAAGTAAAAAAAGTACTTAGAATTGTTCATCAATTAGATCCAGCTGGTGTAGGAGCCAGAAACCTACAAGAGTGTTTAAGCATCCAATTACATCGTAAAGAAAAACAACCTGATATTGTATTGGCAGCAGATATTATAGATAACGCTTTTGATCAATTTACAAAAAAGCATTATAAAAAATTAATGCAAAAATTTGATATTACAGAGTTACAACTTAAAGATGCCATTCATGAAATTGAACGCCTAAATCCAAAGCCTGGAGGATCCTATGCTGGAAACAACAGAATTGTAGAACACGTCGTACCAGACTTTGCAATTAAAATTGTTGATGGCGAGTTAGAGCTTACTTTAAATGGTCGTAATGCGCCAGAATTACATGTTTCTAGAGAATATAGTAACATGATGAAAGGTTATAAAGAAAGTAAAGATAAAAGTAAGTCGCAAAAGGATGCAGTTATGTTTATAAAACAAAAACTAGATGCAGCCAAGTGGTTTATAGATGCCATCAAACAACGTCAACAAACTTTATTTGTAACAATGAGTAGCATCATGCATTACCAAAAAGAATATTTTTTAACTGGTGATGAGCGCAATCTAAAACCAATGATATTAAAAGATATTGCTGACGAGATTGAAATGGATGTTTCAACAGTATCACGTGTGGCTAATAGCAAATACGTAGATACACCTTACGGAACTAAGTTGATAAAAGAATTTTTCTCTGAATCGATGACTAACGATCAAGGTGAGGAAGTATCCACAAGAGAAATTAAAAAAATATTAGAAACTGTCATTGAAGAAGAAAGCAAAAAGAAACCGCTTACAGATGAAGCTTTAGCTAAAATATTAAAAGAAAAAGGCTATCCTATTGCACGACGTACTGTTGCTAAATATAGAGAGCAATTGGACATACCTGTTGCTAGATTACGTAAAAAAATATAATTACGTAAATCTATCAAGTAAAACATATATCTACACTGCTATTAATAAACACTGTTTTTTACAGAAATTAAAACGTATTACTTCATGAAATGGCTAATCAAAAGTTTGTCATTTATATTTCATCCTGTAATAATGCCATTATTGGCAGTACATTTTTATTTTAAAAAATCTCCAAGATTTATTCCAGAAGAAATTGTTCATGCGAAGTTAATTTCGCTTTCTATACTATCTATAGCATTACCCATATTAGTCTATTTTTTATTAAAAACTTTAGGTAAGACTGAAACAATATATTTAAAGACAACCAAAGAGCGTGTTTATCCTTTACTAATTAACTGCCTTATAATTGGCTTGCTAATATTACGCGTATTCCCATTAGATCAAATACCAGAGTTATACTTCTTTTTTGTGGGAATATTAATTTCTAATATCACTTGTTTACTTTTCGCTCTAGCAAAATTTAAGGCTAGTATACATTTAATTGCAACAGGAGGCGTTTTTATGTTCTTTACAGCATTTGCTATTCATTTTAGTGTAAATATAAATGGCTCGTTGGCATTAATGGCTATAATAACTGGAGCTGTAGCATCCTCTAGGTTATCCCTAAAAGCACATACACCAAGAGAATTAATAATAGGTTTATTTATTGGTATTACACCTCAATTAATATTATTACAATATTGGTTATAAGATGTAAAACATTAGACCTACTTTAATAGCAGTCATATCTATAGGTTCTGCATTAACAGTTGCAGTATCAAAAATATCGTTTAGACCATAGTATAGATAAAAATTCCATGTATTATATCCTGCACAAAAGGTTAATCCATATTGCAACGTATTAAATACCTCTGTATTTTTTAAATTAATATTTTCTGGACTTCCCTCAAACTTAGTATTATTAGCTAAAACATAGCCAAATTTTACGCCTGTATAAATCCTCCAAAAACTATATTGCGTTGCTGTAGACGTCCTCCATCTATATTGTAAGGGCATTTCAATAACGTAAGTATTAAATTTATTTTTAGTGTAATCTGTATCATCATTTAGCACAGTAAAACCAAGTGTTTTGCTATCTTGAGATATTAGCAAATTTTGATTATATGAATTAACAGACAGTCCTAACCCTAAACCAATAGCCTTGTTTCGTCTTTTATTAATAGGCATATCCCTAATAAAACCAAAATGTACACCACTTGAAAAACCATTTTGAGATATACCATTTGGCTTTTTACTTAATAGGTTATAAGTTACACCCAAATAAAACTGATCTTCTCTGTAAAGTGAATCTATTACAGTATTTACTGAGGTAGACTCTTGAGCAACACTAATTGTACTGAACAAAGGGATAATAAATAAAAGCACTAAATATTTCATCTGATACATTTATTGAAATTAAACAGATGTAATCACATCTATTAATCTAAGATAAAAGAAATTAATTATTATAAAAAACAAAAGGTGTTTTGAAAATCAAAACACCTTTTGCTATAAAATTAAGAGTAATACTTATTTAAGTCCACTACCTTTTTTAGTAGTGTAATTAATTTTTAATTGACCAGTTTTACGCAATGCTTGTTCAATATCAGACACTAAACCCATGTTAGTTTCTTTATCTACTTTTAAAGCAGCGATTAATTGTGGTATTTCAGCTTCACGCTTTGAAGCTCTTTCAGCAGCTATAAAAGGTGCAATGTCTTTAAGTTCAGCAAACTTATCGTTTAACTGGATCTTAGCTTCATCACCCATATTTTTATAACTATCACTAGGCTTTCCAGCGTAGATAAACATTATTAAGTTTTTTTGACCTAATTTTTCAGTCTCTGCAGCAGATGGTAAATTGTTTTTAATTTTCAAACTGTTGTCTCTCATTACGGTTGCTACCATAAAAAAGAATAATAGCATGAATACAATATCTGGTAAAGATGCTGTAGATATAGCTGGCAACTCTTTGCTGCCTCCTTTTTTAAATTTTGACATAGTTTAATAATTATTTAGGTTCTGCTTTCGAGATGATTCTAGGATATTTATTCTTAATATTATCAATCTTCTCTTTTAGCTTTTCACTTTTAAATTGAGGTGAATTAGAGTCATCATAACTAGCTTCCATTTCTTTAAAAGAACGGTTGTATAGTCTTTGTGCTAAACGCTCTCTTAACTCAGTGTAAGCACTTACTAACTGATCATAAACCACGATAAATGTTTCATAATCTGTAGCTCTAGAATGTGTTATAGAAACGATAGCTTTTGATGGATGGTCAGACGATGCTGGATCCTTTGCTCCGTTACAGTAATCACACTTAGTTCCCTCAGTTCCCTCTCCTGCTCCATTATCAATAAACTTGATAGCTGCAGCTTTAAGGTCTTTAATTTTCATTAATTCTTCTTCAACCAACATTTGGTTGTCTTTGTTCAATTCAACAGTAAAAATGTTTTTCTGTTTAATTTTAACTTCAGGTGGTGGAATATCTGGTGGTAGTTTAGAACTAATACCAGAGTCCACTTCTATAGTTGTAGTAACTAAGAAGAATATTAATAATAAGAAGGCAATGTCAGCCATAGAGCCTGCATTAACTTCTGGTGCTGATCTTTTTGCCATAATTATTTTATTAGTTTTTTAATACCTGAGAATAACATTGCTCCAGCAGCTGCTAAAATTAGTATATAAAAAGCAACTAATCCTGCCCCTACCATTTTAGATTCTCCTTCTGTAGCTACAATCCCATTATAGAAGTATTCTTTAACATCTCCACCAGATACTGCATAAGCAATAACCAATACTAATAAGAATGCTCCCAATCCTATTAATGTATTTTTAAGAGATTTTCCTCCTGTAAATAAATTTTTGAATACAAAAAACACTACAAAAGCTAATACTAATCCTAGAATGATATAAGCAACAATTGCCATAGGGTCTACTATTGAAGTATCTCCATCAAGAGCTGCAGCTTTAATCGCTTCATCTCCTTTAGCAATAATGTTAACTAATATACCAATTCCAGCCAAACTCAATACTAAAGCAACTATTTTTAAAATCTTGTGCATAATCTTTAATTTTTAAAGTTAGTAATTGAGTAAATTATTTCTTGTACTTAGATAACATATCCATTAAGTTAATAGAAGAGTCTTCCATATCGTTAACAATACTGTCTATCTTAGCGATAATGTAATTGTAAAAAATTTGTAATATAATTGCTACAATAAGACCAAATACAGTAGTTAATAAGGCAACTTTAATACCTCCTGCTACTAATGATGGTTGCATATCTCCTGCAGCTTCAATTTTATCAAATGCTTGAATCATACCAATTACAGTTCCCATGAACCCTAACATTGGTGCTAAAGCGATAAATAAAGAAATCCAAGATACGTTTTTCTCTAATTGTCCCATTTGTACTCCACCATAAGCAACAACTGCTTTTTCAGCAGACTCTAAGTCTCCATCTGCTCTGTCTAAACCTTGGTAAAAGATAGAGGCAACAGGTCCTTTTGTGTTACGACAAACTTCTTTAGCAGCTTCTAATCCACCTGATTGAAGTGCATCTTCTACATCTTGTGTTAACTTTTTAGAGTTAGTTGTAGATAAATTTAAAAAGATAATTCTCTCAATAGCAATTGCTAATCCAAGAATTAAACATAATAATACAATCCCCATGAATCCTGGTCCACCTTCAATAAAACGTTTTTTAAGTTCTTGGTGGAACGTTAAGTTTTCGTCTGCAGTTGCAGCAGCAGCATCTGGTTCATCTTGTGTAAGTACTACAGTAGTTGCAGTCGTCATTGCTGCGTTAGTAGTTGCATTTGCAGTTCCGAATGCCATGATACACGCTATGGCTAGGATAGAAAATAATCTTTTCATTTTGTTGTTCTTAATTTTATTAGTTAAAGTGTTAAAGATATAAAAAAAATGTAATTAAAAATAAAAATTACAAAAAGAGATAAGTAAAATCATACAATTCTACTTTTCCTCCTCTATAATTTATCAAGACAGTTAAATATCTTGCA
Source organism: Olleya sp. AS48 (assembly GCF_038900355.1). NCBI lineage: Bacteria > Pseudomonadati > Bacteroidota > Flavobacteriia > Flavobacteriales > Flavobacteriaceae > Olleya > Olleya sp. AS48. The sequence goes on from NZ_JBBMRD010000002.1 coordinate 186,532, forward strand.
GAGAGGAAGGGATTCGAACCCTCGATACGCTATTAACGCATACACGCTTTCCAAGCGTGCGCCTTAAGCCACTCGGCCACCTCTCTGTAATTATCACTAATTACGGTGGGCAAATAACAAAAAAATATCCTAAGGTTAAAATTTTGAGGGTTAATTTTAAGACATTTCTCCACGTAAAGACGTTTCATATATGGTTTTGAATAAGTTAGGAGATATATTTTCTCCTAATAAATACATTAATTTACACAATGCTGCTTCTGTAGTGATATCTTTTCCTGAGATTAAACCTATTCGCTTTAACTTTTCACTAGTTTCATATTGTCCCATTAAGACACTTCCTCCGGAACATTGCGTTACATTTATAATTGGCACACCTTTATTTATGGTCTCCTTTAATAACTGTAAAAACCAATCTTTTGTTGTGCAGTTTCCTGCGCCATAGGTTTCCAATATCACTCCTTTTAGTCCTTCGGTTTTAAAAATACTTTCTAAAAGGTTTCTTGAAATTCCTGGAAACAGTTTTACTAATGCAATATTTGAGTCTAAATCCTTATGTACAACTAGATCTTTTCTAGTGTTAGGTTTAAATAAATACTCGTTATTAACTTTTAGGTGCACACCGCTTTCTGCCAAATCCGGATAATTTAGACTTGCAAAAGCCTCAAAGTGTTCTGCATTTATTTTGGTGGTACGATTGGCTCTGTACAATTTATATTCAAAATACAATCCTACTTCTTTAATTACAGGTTTATTATAATATTGTAAAGAAGCGATTTGTATTGATGTTATTAGGTTTTCTTTTGCATCTGTGCGCAAATCTCCGATTGGCAATTGAGATCCTGTAAAAATAACTGGTTTTGCAAGATGCTCCAACATAAAGCTTAAGGCTGATGCAGTATAACTCATGGTGTCGCTACCATGTAGTACTACAAATCCATCAAATAGCGGATAGTTTTGCTGGATAACCTCAGCTATTTGCACCCAATATTTAGGTTCCATATTACTGGAGTCTATTGGCTCTTCAAAAGAATAGGTTTCTATGGTACACTCTAGCAATTTTAACTCTGGAATACGATCTAATAAGTTAGCAAAATCAAAAGCGCGTAAGGCTCCTGTTTCTGGGTCTTTTATCATACCAATGGTTCCACCTGTGTAAATAAGAAGTATGTTGGGAATAGTTTTAGTCATAAGTTTTTAGATACCGAAAACTGCTTTAGAGTTCTCTGTTGTAATTTGAGCAATTTTTTGTTCGGACACTTCATATATATCAGATAACTTTTCAATGACCTTTATTATGTAGCTACTTTCATTACGTTTACCTCTAAATGGTTTTGGAGCTAAATAAGGTGAATCTGTTTCTAATACAATATGTTGTAAATCTATTTGATTTAAAAACTGATCAATCTTTCCGTTTTTAAAAGTTGCTACGCCTCCAATACCAAGTTTCATATTATAAGAAATGGCTTGATGTGCTTGCTGTAATGTTCCTGTAAAACAATGAAAAATCCCAAATAAATCGTCTGATTTTTCGTCTTCTAAAATTTCAAAAATCTCATCAAATGCTTCGCGACAATGGATAACAATGGGTAGTTTGTGTTGTTTTGCTAATGTGATTTGTTTTCTAAAAGCATCTTGCTGAATGGCTAAGGTGCTTTTATCCCAATATAAATCTATACCAATCTCTCCTACTGCGTAAAATTTATGTGTATCTAACATCTCTGACACATGCGCCAACTCTTCTAGATAATTATCTTTAACATGCGTTGGGTGTAAACCCATCATCAAAAAGACATGTTCTGGATAGTCTTTTTCTAGTTGCAACATACTTGATGTATAGGTACTATCAATTGCTGGAATAAACAATCTAGAAACGCCAGCTTCCAAGGTGCGTTGCATCATATCTGCCCTATCGTCGTCAAAAGCTTCGCTATATAAATGTGTATGTGTATCTGTAATTATCATATCGCAAAAATAAAAAAGTCATCATGGATATGATGACTTTTAGTTAAGTATTTTAAGACCTTATATTTAAGACTCTTTTTATTCTATTTTATTTAATAATTTATGTGCTTGATCATAGTCATCTGCATCTTCTGGTATTGTCTTTAATATCTTAATACATTCTGCTTCTTTTTGTTGTTTCAATTTACTTAAGGCTAAGTACCATTTTGCTTTATTATTATAGGCAGAGCTTCCTTGTGAGATATCACCTAATATTGTTTCTGCTTTAGCAAAATTATCTAATTCTATATTTGTAATAGCGTAATAAAAATTGTACTCGACGTTATCAGGATTGTTTTGCAGTAATTCTTCCAAATACGCTTTAGCTTTTTTATAGTCTTTATTATTAAATGCTTTTGTTGTTTTTATTAATAAACCCACATTCCCTTCTGTATTTCTTACTGCAAAATCTACAGTGTCATGTGTATTAAAATCAGAGTAATTGGCACCTCCAGAAAACTGATTGTACGCAAAAAAGCCCATTACTAATGCTATACTTGCTGCAATTGCTAGTTTATAAAAATTAAAAGTCTTTTTACGCTCTATTGGATTTTCTTTATCCTCTTGTTTGATAAAATACCTATGAGAAATAGTATCTAAATTGGCTTTAAAATCTGCAGTTTGATCTTTATTTCCAATCTCATGTTCCAAATTAGCAGACAATTGTTTGTAAATTGTAAAGGCTTGCTTAAACTCTTGATCTGTATTTAATCTGTTTTCAAAATCTGAGGATTGTTGATCAGATAAGTCGCCAGCCAAATAGTTTTCAAAAAGGATATAATCTTGTTCTTCCATAGCATTAATAATTAAGTTGATTAAACGTTGGCGACTCTTTAACTAACTTGGTTAATTGTCCTATGCATAAGGATTTTTTCTTTCTTGCGTAAGCATAACTTACATTAAGATTTAAGGCTACTTCTTCCATAGATTTTATTTTAAATGTAGCTTTTAGCAAATCCTTGCAGGCATCTCCTAATTTTTGAAACATCTGATTAAATAATATCTGTTTGTTTTCAAAAATAGAGGTTTCAAAAGATAACTGATAAGCGTCGTCATCTTTAGATAGCACTTCTTCATTTATTGTTACCTCCTTATTATCTCTTTTTTTCAAAACATTAAGCCATTTGCGTTTACATAATAAAAAAAAGTAAGCATCAAAAGGACAGGTTAATTGTAAGTTTTTTTGACTGCCTTGATTATATATAGTTAGTATGGTGTCTTGGATAATGTCCTGAGCACTATCTGCATCACCATTGTTTTGTTTAATATAATTAATCACTTTAGGCGCAAACTTATCATATATAGCCTGAATAATAAAGGAGTTGTTGTTTACCAATCCATCCACATATTTCTGGTCTTCGTGTATTTTTTTTTGACTCATAAACCCTTTGTTTCCAACGAATTTAAAAAAACTTAGCAAAACAAGGGTAACAAATTTTAAATGGTTTTGATATAAGGGTGTAACAGTCAAAATTAGACAGCACACACAAACTTAAAGAACAACAATTTAAAACTTAGAAATTATGAACGTACTACAAAACAATCCGGAACACGTTAGCATCACCAAAATTAACGTGAGTAAAAAAGCAATTTTAATTATAGCAACCATAGTGTTAGGCTTTTTTAACCTAAATGCAACTAACCAAAATAAATCACTTAATAGTAATACATCCATTGAGCTTTTAAAAGATGAATTAATTACAATTTACGACTGGACAGTTATAACTACTAATGGCACATATTCTGGAACTGCTACAACATTATTTGAAGCCAAAAAGCGATCAAACTTAGTTGGGCAAAACGAAGTTGTTTTAGAAAGAAAAATCACTAATTATTATGTATTAAAAAGTTACCTGCTTAAAACAGAAAGTCGCCTATACTTTTGGGAAGTAAAAAGCCAAAAAGGATACGCTAAAGGTTATGCTACCACAGAAGCATATGCAAAACAAATGATACGTCTAGTAGCAGAAGGAGATATAATTTCTCATAAAATAATTGCTAGCGAAAATAAAAAAAAACACTAAATAGGGTAACAAAATAGACACACTATTTATATAACTATATAAACCTTTAAACTATAAAATCATGAAAAATTTAAAAACAATTTTTGGAACAGTATTAATGACCTTAACATTACTAACTAGTTGCGAGACTAAAGATGATGGAGACAATGACTTTGACAATGCTATTGACATTGCAACAGCTCAAGAATTTAAAAACATTAAAGATACAGCCTTAGCTAATCTAACTCAAAATTTCACCTTTAATGCAGACGACGGAAACATTTCTTTAACCTCTGCCAATGGAGTACAAATAAATATTAACGGTAATTGTCTAACCTTAAATGGTAACTCAGTAACTGGGCAAGTACAACTAGAATATGTAGAGTTGTTTGAAAAAGGAAACATGCTTACTACAAACAAACCTACTATGGGAACATTACCTAATGGTGATAAAACCTTATTAATTTCTGGAGGCGAATTTTTTATCGAAGCCACACAAAATGGTAGCGCATTAGATACAACCTGTGGTTTGCAACTTATTATACCTGCTAGCTTAACAGGTGGAGCAGATCCATTAATGTCACTTTGGGAAGGCGAGATTGATGCAGAAGATAATTTAACTTGGGACGAGGTAGAAGATGCAACAGGTCAAGGTGGTGTTTTTGTAGAGGGTAGCGAGTATTATGGATTGTTACAAGGTTTTGGATGGTCTAATGTAGATCGTTTTTATAGCGACCCAAGACCAAAAACATTAATCCAGGTACAAGCTCCAATAGGTTACAACTTTACTAATAGTGCTGTATATTTATCTTATGATGGTGAAGATTCTGGACTAGCTGCTTTGGACACCTACGACGGAACATTAAATTTATTTAGCGAACATTATGGACAAATACCAATTGGTTTAGAGTGTCACGTAATTTTTGTAACAGAAGACAATGGTGTTTGGAGATATGCAATCAAACCAGTGACAATTGTAGCAAATGATATTATAACGTTTACTATGGATGACACAACAACAGGAACAGAAGCAACCTTAACAGCTTTAATAAATGGTTTACCATAAACCATTAGCCTACTTAAACTTAAAAGTCAGAAATTAATTTTTCTGACTTTTTTATGTTTAAACATCTATTGTTATATACCGTTGCTTTACTTAAAACCACCACTCATAGATTGAAAAACTAATATCAATATTATTATTACTAAATTTAATCTCTAAACCACACCACAAATGAAAACTATAATCGCTATTATTTTCACCCTAAGTCTAACCAATATCACTTTTAGTCAAGACACAGTAATAGATACGACTAGACGCACTGCAACCATAGATTACAAAATAGAAGGCAAACAGGTCCAATTCTCTCCAAATGCACCACAACTAAATCAAATAGCTGGTGCACCTAAAGCGTTTTACACAAATTATTGGGAATTTGGAGATGGTACTTACAGCAAAGAAAATAATCCTACTAAAGTTTACAAAAAATCAGGAGACTATGAAGTAAGACTTTGGGCTACCAACAATTACGACACAGGTAAACCACCTACTACTAGACCAAAAAAAATTAGAGTTAACACCTCAGATGACACCTACCAAGAGCAAGCGTCAATGGAAGATGCAATAGATTTACAACGCAATAGAGAGCCCATTCCAGAAGAAGAAATAGTAGTAATTTACAAATACAAAAACACAAAAGACTACACTACAAACGGTAAAGTCTATTTGTTTTATAACGAAGCAAAATATGGCGACGACAATTTTACAATTACAGATACTAGAACGTATCATGGCGAGATTGCTCAAGATAACGACAACCTAGTTTACACCTCTAAACCAGAAAACAAAACCTATTACGCTTCCGCAGAAATTCAAAGCTTGCGTAATACATTTAACCCTCAAGATTCTACTGAAAGACAAAATTTACCATTAACACTTGCCGAAGCTAAAGCCAACTATAAAAACTCAAGCCAATTAAGCTTTAGCAACATGCAACCAAATGAAGAGCGTAATATATTTTACACCTTAAAAACAACACCAGAAATGCTAAAGGATACAAGTGCGATAATTTCGGTTAGAGGTGTTTATATTCCAGATAATAATTATGACGACCATAATGTAAAAGACATGGAAATGGAAATTGTAACCTCTCACGATCCTAACAAAATGTCCTCAAACGCTACTTTTTTAAACTACAGATTAGTACGTTACAAAAAACCTAAATTTAAAATTAGATTTCAAAATAATGGCGAAGGTCCTGCAACCACAATTAGACTAGAAACAGACATACCAGATATGTTTGACAAAACCACTATTGAAGTTTTGGACATGTACCCAAAAGTAAAAATTTGTCCTAAATACGAGGTCCAATATAGTTGCCTTGATACAAGCTATACACATAAGCAAGCCATATTTACTTTTAAAAACATTTACTTACCAGGAAGCCAGCAAAAAAACGTGAAGGTTTATGACTCCACAAAAGGTTTTGTACAATACCGCATTAAGTTTGGTAAGGATTTTCATAAGCAAAAAACCAAATCACGTACTGCTATAATTTTTGACAAAAACGACCCAATAATAACTAACTATTCTACAACACGTTTTTTACCAGGTATATCTATTGGTGCAAAAGCTGGTTACAATCTATTCTCGGATTTAGATAATTCTAAAAGTTACTTTGTTGGCGCCACAGTATCGCCTTACAAATCCTACAAATGGTATTGGCAAGCAGAGCTTTTAAACAGTTTTCATAGCTTTGATAGTGATAGATTGGTCACTCAAACCATTATTGGCGAACCTGGAATCGACGACAGGATACAGCGCACAACAACCACCAAATCCTATGACAACATAGACTGGGAAATCCCTGTATTAGCAAGATATAACGTTAATAATTACATTGGTCTTGGAGCAGGTTTACAAGGCGCACTGTCCATTAGCCAAAAAAGCACAGAAAACATTTTAATAGAAGAATTTGAAAACACTAACATCCAACCGCCTTTTTTATTAGACACATCACAAACCGCTAACCAGAACACAGAGACATTTACAAACTTCAGAACCGGTTTTTTAGTAGAAGCAACTGCTGGATTTGCCAGAATTGGTCCAAGTATTGGTGCACGATATGTATTCAATTTTAAAACAAATTATAATTACATGCAGTTTTACGCTATCTGGAAATTTTAGATAGAATTAATTTGATTTATACTTTTAATAATGAAATATAGCCTTGTCATATTCCTTTTTTTAGTCTTCGGAAGTTGCTTTTCGCAAGATTTAGAAGAAAGTATTTATGTGGCTACTGAAACATTTAACAAAAATAGAACCACTCAAACCTTTTCCGTTTTACTTAAAAACGAAGTTGAATTCTCTTCAAAGTTAAAGACAAAAGACCACTATTTTGCCTATCTATTTTTGTTAATCAATAAAGCAGATTATTTATATCAAAGTAACCAACTACCCAAAGCTATTACTGCTTATGAGGCTGCATTGGACGTTTACAACACACAACAATTAAATAAAACCTTTGCGTATGATATTACAGAGTATTGCTTAAAACCGTTAGGTATACTTTATCATAAAATTGGTGATTATACCAATGCAGAAAACACAATTAAACATTACATTTTTCTTGCTGAAAAACAAAAAAACAATCCACACAGAATTAGTGGTGCCATAAACCTAGCTAATCTTTATTATACTCTTGGCAAATTTAATTCTGCACTTAATATTGCCAAAAATGGCTTAGATATAAAAGGAGCTTCAGCTATACAAAAGCAAGCATTACAACAGGTAATTAATAAAAGTGTTATTCAAAATAATTCTGAATTAAAAAATAACCCTAATGCATTGGCGTTGGAAAACAAGTATGATAACGATAGTAAATACCATTTAGCGCTAAAAAACAAAGATTATAAAACTGCATTATTCTATTTTGAAACTAAACATTTACACATAAATAAGGATACACTAACCGCTAGAACTAAAGCAAAATTAAATTTTGAAGAGGCACAATTACACTATAAATTAAACGATTTTAAAAACACTTCGGTAAAACTAAAACTGGCTTTACAAGCCTTATTACCAAATTATAATTTAGAAAACTTACCAAAAAAAGAAACTCTTTATCCTGAAAACACATTTATTGATATTTTTGATTTATTGGCTTTACTACAATCCAATCTTGACAATACTTTAGCCTGTTATGACTTAAGCTTTTACGTTTCAACATTATTGACTAATAACTTAACCTCACAAGAGTCTAAACTTATCCATCTACATGCCAATCGTAAACGTAGTGAGTCCATAATAAGTGCACTTTATAAGGCCTATCAAAACACTAAAGACACAACCCTTGTTACACAAGCTTTTGCATACGCTGAAAAAAATAAAGCTTCGATTTTAAAAGAAATAATTGGTAAAAAAACACTGTTAGAACATCATCCAACAGACACCTTATTAATAAAAGAGTTAACATTATTACAACAACAAGAGCTTTTAACAAATACCTTAATTAAGGCCCAATATCAACAAGATGTAAAACAGATTAATAAATTAAGTCAAGAGTTAACATCAGTTAGTATTGCATTAAAAAAATTAAAAGCTAAAATTAAAGCTAAGTATCCTGAGCCTAACGATGTAGATATTTCAATCTCAAAACTGCAACACAAATTAAAAACAGATCATGCTGTGTTGGTCGAGTATTTTTATGGCGAAAATCATATTTTTCAGTTTATAATTTCGGCAACAGCCATAAGTTTAAATAACATTACAAGAGATGCTGTTTTTAACACAGCTATAAGTGACTATATCCATTATTTTGATAACTCATCGGTTATAAATAATAACATTCCTCAATTTTCCAATGCTGCTTTTAAACTATACAAAGCATTACAATTTGACAAAACTCTAGCTTTTAAAAATGTAGTAATAATTACGGATGGCTTTTTAAATTTTATTCCTTTTGAAAGTTTACTAACCCAATCCACAGACACCAAAAACTATTCTAAAATGCCATTTGTTGTCAACAACCAAGTATTAGCGTACAATACTAGTGCTTTGTTTTATTTAAACGCGTCGGATTTTAAATATGAAGATAAAGTCTTGGGTGTGTTTCCTGTATTTGACAATAGTGATGCAAAACTAACCTACTCTTTAGACGAAGCTAAAAGTATTGACAAACATACAAATGCAAAGTTTTTAATGTACCAAGATGCCACTAAAAACAATGCGATGCAACAAGCTAAAAATTATGGCGTATTACACTTATCTACACACGCAAGTAGCGGAACATTTACCATACCTGCAAACATAGATTTTATAGATCAAAAATTATTTTTAAACGACTTATACAGTCTTAATCTTAAAAATCAATTAGTAGTCCTTAGTGCTTGCGAAACTGGTATTGGAAAATTACAAAAAGGAGAAGGCAGCATGAACTTAGCAAGAGGTTTCCAATATGCAGGTGTTGAAAACTTATTGTTTTCCTTATGGAAAATCAATGATTTATCAACCTCACAACTAATGGCTTCGTTTTACAAAAATTATAGTCAATCACACTCTCCTTTTATAGCTAATCGTTTAGCTAAATTAGATTATTTAAAAGATCAATCCATTTCTAACATAAAAAAATCACCTTACTACTGGAGTACCTTTATCTATTATGGTCATTTGACACCAGAAAGACCAACGGTAAATTCAAAATATATCATTTTTACTTTTATTGGTTTAGGGATTGCTTTACTTTTATGGATTATAATACGTAAACGCAAAAATGGACCAAACGCTTAAAGATTTTTTATTTGCTAAAGACTATATAAGAGTCAAATTAAAACTAACAAAAACTAATCATTTTGAAATTAAAGCGTCTATAAATGGTTATAAAGGCTTATTTATTTTAGATACTGGTGCATCAAATAGCTGTGTTGGTTTTGAGGCAGCTAAAAAATTTAGCTTAAAAAAAGTTAAAGATTCTGAAATATTAGCTGCAGGAGCTGGTGCAATAGGTATGGTTACTCAAGTATCTAAAAATAATACCATCAAAATTGGACGACTTAAAATAGCAAAGTCTGCTTTAGTATTATTTGATTTAAGTCACGTTAATACAGCATTAATCAATCATAACGCACAACCAGTTGATGGTATCATTGGAGCAGATGTATTAAAAAAAGTAAAAGGAATAATTGATTACGAAAAAAAATATTTGTACTTAAAAAAATTAGTCTAACAGCTTATTTTTTTATAATTTTAATTACCAAAATCCAACCTCTAAAAGACCTCCTATAATATGAAAGCATCAATAGTAATAGCAGATGACCATCCTTTAATGCTTAGAGGATTATCTGATTTTATTACCTCTAGAGGATTTAAAATAATTGGAAGTGCCGAAGATGGACAAACTGCTTACAACTTAATAGTAAAACTAAAACCAGATTTAGCCTTACTTGACATTAGGATGCCAAAAATGACAGGTTTAGAAGTCGCTGAAGCTTGCTTTAAAAACGAATTAAACACCAAAATTATTCTTATTACATTTGATAACGAAGAACATTTATTTGATAGAGCTAGAGCTTGTAATGTTTATGGTTATATATTAAAAGAATTTGCGGTTGAAGAAATAGAAACCTGTATTAAGCATGTATTAAAAGATGAAGCTTATTTTAGCGAAGAGATTGCCTCATACTTAAATTCAAAAGTTAGTTTTTCTAGTTCTAATTTATTAGAAATATTAACACCTACAGAATTAAAGGTGGTTAAGTTACTGTCTGAAAAATTAACCTCAGCCGAGATTTCAAAAGAATTAGCCAGCTCTACTAGAACCATTGAAAAGCACAGAAGTAATATTGTAAAAAAATTAGACTTAAAAAAATCGCATAACGAGCTTATGTTATGGGCTAATATGAATAAAGACCTTATTAAAAACACGTAGACTTTTACGTAAAATAATTGTTAGCTTACTACATTTTATTTTAAAAACAAGTAACTTTCATAACAAACACGGACAATTACAGCTTTAATTGAGATATCAATTAAAGCTTTTTTAATATAATAAAGTCTGAAAAAAATACGTAGTTCTACGTATTTCACAGGTCATTTATTACTTATATCTTAGCAGTGCTATTAAATCAATTTTTAGGGAAAATTGGTAGAAGCTCTAAAACGACTAATTGTTTTAGAGCTTTTTTTTTACGCTAGACCTTAATAAAAATACGTAGTTCTACGTATTTCACACCTCAATTATTACTTATATCTTAGCAGTGCTATTAATCAATTTATGAAGAACTGAGAAAGCTCTAAAACATTAATTTGTTTTGGAGTTTTTTTTTGGAATTCACTCAAATAAAAATACGTAGTTCTACGTATTTCACACGTTATTAATATCTTATATCTTAGCAATGCTATTAAATCAATTTTTAGGGAAATTGAGAAAGCTCTAAAGCAACGTTTTGTTTTGGAGCTTTTTTTTTACGCTAGACCTTAATAAAAATACGTAGTTCTACGTATTTCATATGTCCTTTGTACATTATACCTTTACAATGCTATTAATTAGTTCTTAGGGAGAATTATTTAAAGAAAACTCTGCGCTGTAATGGTGCAGAGTTTTTAATTAATTAAAATTATGGATTTAGAAAAGAGAACACAGGAGCAAAACCGTATAATCGCTGCTTGTATTATTATACTAGCAGTCATCATAATTGCTTTTAATATATTTATTTTTTTTAAAAAATAGGTGTAAAAAAAAAGGGAACAACATTTAGTTATTCCCTTTTTTTTTATAAAACTATTATTCTTACTAAAGCTCTAAAGCTTTTTTAACATCATTGTTCATTAGTAATTCTGTTGGGTTTTCTAATGCTTCTTTAACAGCTACTAAAAAACCTACACTTTCTTTACCATCAATTATTCTGTGGTCATAAGATAAAGCAACGTACATCATAGGATGTATTTCTACTTTACCATCAACAGCTATAGGACGCTCAATAATATTGTGCATTCCTAAAATACCACTTTGTGGTGGGTTAATAATAGGAGTAGATAACATACTTCCAAATACACCTCCATTTGTAATAGTAAACGTTCCACCTGTCATTTCATCTACAGTAATTTGACCATCTCTAGCTCTAAGTGCTAAACGTTTAACTTCAGACTCAACACCTCTGAAAGATAAATTTTCGGCATTTCTAATTACTGGAACCATTAATCCCTTAGGTCCAGAAACAGCTATACTTATATCTACAAAGTTAAAAGTTTTCATTTCTTTTTCATCAATCATAGAGTTAACTGCAGGATACATCTGTAATGCACGCACAACTGCTAATGAGAAAAAGGACATAAATCCTAAGCCAACACCATGCTTAGCTTTAAAAGTTTCTTTATACTCGTTTCTTAATGCAAAAATTGGAGACATGTTTACTTCGTTAAACGTAGTTAACATGGCTGTAGTATTTTTTGCTTCAACTAAACGCTCTGCCACTTTACGACGTAACATTGACATTTTAGTGTTAGTCGAGCTACGATCTCCTCCAGTTGGAGTTCCCATAGATGGTACAGCTTTAACTGCATCTTCTTTAGTGATTCGTCCATCTTTTCCTGTTCCAGCTATGGATGATGCATCCATGTCTTTTTCAGCTAATATTTTCTTAGCTGCTGGACTTGCTGTACCAGAAGCATACGTTTTTGTTGCTGGATTAGGAGCCTTAGCTGCATCAGTATTAGGTGTTGCTTTTTGATCTTTAGCTAAATCTTTTTCAGCGTTTGTGTTTCCGCCTTCATCACCACCTTCAAAAGTGCTACTTGCTGGTGCTTCTGCACTTGTGTCAATTAAACATACAACTTGGCCAACTGCGACAGCATCTCCTTCTTCAGCTTTAAGCGTAATAATTCCGCTTGCTTCTGCTGGCAACTCTAAAGTTGCTTTATCACTATCTACTTCAGCAATTGCTTGGTCTTTTTCTACATAATCACCATCTTGAACTAACCATTCTGCTATTTCAACCTCTGTGATAGATTCGCCTGGAGAAGGCACTTTCATTTCTAAAATCATCGTAATGTAACTTTATATTGTTGTGTTATTTTTATTTTTTTGCTAAATCTAATTGAATAAATTCAAACTTATTATCCGTTCCTAATAGGAAATACCCATTATAAACACCTTTATCAAAAGTAATTGTATAATTGTTTCCTGAACGAACTGTGTCTTTATATTCAATTGATTTAATTTTCCCTAAAGCTTCCATATTTACCTCTTTTGTAAAGTACGCTTTTGTTTTTTCTAGGGTTAAAACTTGTTTAAAATTATTATCAAACATGTTAAAAATACTAGTAACATCTCCATTGTTATAATGGTTTTGAAAACTAGTTACTGCATTTTTATAGTTATCTTTTTCTTGTGCTATTCCTAAACAGGATACCAAGAGTGCTAGTATTAAAAGTAACTTTTTCATGTTTATAAATTTATTGTTTATCGCTGGTTATTTTTTGTTTTATCAAATACAAAATCTATAACTTCTTTATGACGTTTTTTAGAACGCACAGAACTACCTGCTGCTGGTGCACCATAAGGACGTCTTGAAGCTAATCTAAATGTTTTAGCTTCGTCTAAATGCATTAACATATGCGCATAAGCACCCATATTTCTTGGTTCTTCTTGTGCCCAAACAATGTCTTCTGCATTTTTGTATTTGGCTAATACTTCTCTAATTTGTGTTGTTGGTAAAGGAAATAACTGCTCTATTCTAATTAAAGCAACGTCTTCTCTGTTTAAATTTTCACGCTCCTCATCTAAATCGTAATAGAATTTACCAGTTAATAACACTAATGTTTTTACTTTATCTACCTGAACAGCTGTATCATCAATTAGTGTTTGGAATGTTCCGTTTGCAAACTCATCTACAGTACTAACACATTTTGGATGACGTAGTAAACTTTTTGGTGTAAATACAATTAATGGTTTACGGTAATTAGTTTTCATTTGACGTCTTAGCAAGTGAAAAAAGTTTGCTGGTGTTGTACAATCTGCAACAAACATATTATCCTTAGCACATAACTGTAGGTAACGCTCCATGCGTGCTGAAGAGTGCTCTGCACCTTGTCCTTCATACCCATGAGGTAATAACATAACTAACCCGTTTTGAGTTTTCCATTTATCCTCTCCTGCAGATATATATTGATCCAGCATGATTTGTGCACCATTACTAAAATCTCCAAATTGTGCTTCCCAAATTGTTAATGTATTAGGACTAGCCATAGCGTATCCATAATCAAAACCTACAACGCCATACTCTGATAATAATGAGTTGAAAATATGAAATTGACCTTGTTTGTCACTTACTTGGTTTAGTAATAAAATTTCTTCTTCGCTATCTTCTACTTTGACAACAGCATGTCTATGAGAGAATGTTCCACGCTCTACGTCTTGACCAGACATACGAACACTGTAACCTTCGTCTAATAATGTTCCGTAGGCTAAATGCTCTGCCATAGCCCAATCTAATCTGTTTTCGTCAAACATAGTTTGGCGATCATTAATCAAACGTTCTATTTTTCTGATAAACTTTTTATCCTTTGGTAAGTTAGAGATTACTTTTGTAATTGCTGCTAACTTAACTGAAGACGTAGTAGTATCCACAGATTGCATCATAATGGTTTCATCTACCTGAGTAAAATCTTTCCATTGTTCCTCCATAAAAGGCGTAATTATAGTTTTGTCTTCCTTACGAGAATCCTCTAGTTTTTCTTCTAAACTAGATTTGTAATCGTTTTCTAATTGTTTAACGTGATCCTTATCAATAATACCTTGTGCAATTAATTTGTCTGCATAAATATCTCTTGGATTAGCATGCTTAGCAATTGCTTTATATAGTTTTGGTTGTGTAAATCTAGGCTCATCACCTTCATTATGACCATATTTTCTGTATCCTAATAAATCTATAAAGACATCTCTTTTAAAATTCATTCTAAAATCTAATGCAAACAACATTGCGTGTACTACTGCTTCAGCATCATCTGCATTAACGTGTAATACTGGCGACAAAGTTACTTTACCAATATCTGTACAATAAGTACTTGATCTTGCATCTAGATAATTGGTTGTAAATCCAACTTGGTTATTTACAACAACATGAATGGTTCCGTTAGTTTTGTAACCATCTAATTGTGCCATTTGTACAACTTCGTAAACCAAACCTTGACCTGCTATTGCTGCATCACCATGGACCACTATTGGTAGTACTTTACTAAAGTTGTCACTATATAATGTGTCTTGTTTTGCTCTAACAATACCTTCTACTACTGCTCCGACAGTTTCCAAGTGTGAAGGGTTAGGCGCAATACTTAAATTTATTTTTTTACCGTTATCTGTTTGACGGTTACTTGTCCAACCTAAATGGTACTTAACATCTCCATCAAATACTTCCTGCTCGTAATCTTTACCATCAAACTCACTAAAGATATCTTTTGCAGATTTTCCAAATATATTTGTTAATGTACTTAAACGACCTCTATGTGCCATTCCCATTACAAATTCTTGAACACCAAGCTCAGCAGCTTTTTCAATGACAGCATCTAAACCAGGAATTAAAGACTCTCCTCCTTCTAGAGAAAAACGTTTTTGTCCAACATATTTAGTATGCAAAAAGCTCTCAAACGATACCGCTTCATTTAATTTTTTAAGGATATGCTTTTTTTGCTCTCCAGAAAAATTAGGCTGATTATCGTTGATATTTAGTTTATTTTGAATCCACTGAATTTCGTCAGGTTTTCTTATATACATATATTCAACACCAATAGCATCACAATAGATACTGTTTAAATGTTTTAATATTTCTCTTAGCGTTTGCGCTCCAATACCTAAAATATCACCAGCATTAAATTTGGTGTCTAAATCGGTTTGAGACAATCCAAAATTCTCCAAATCCAGTGTAGGCTCGTATCTACGACGATCCCTAACAGGATTGGTTTTGGTAAATAAATGTCCTCTGTTACGATAACCATCTATTAATTTTACGACCTGAAATTCTTTTTGAACATGTTCTGGTATTTGACTAGAAACACCTTCCACAATTTCGCCTTCAAGTCCATAATTTTCAGATCCAAAGTCGTAACCTTGAAAAAAGGCTCTCCAACTAGGCTCAACAGAGTCAGGGTTTATTGTATATTGTTCGTATAAATCAGCAAAGTATGCTGTATGTGCTGCGTTTAAAAAGGAGTATTTATCCATTATTTTCTTTAAGACGTGTTCGCTTCAACAAAATTTTATCAAAAATACAACTTTTACTAAATATAAAGATGCTTTTATTATATTTATAACATTCTAAAAAATCTAAATTAACAATTATGAAATTCAGCACTCTAAATCGACATAAAATTATTGTTTTATCAATATTTTCATGTTTTTTCCTCACTTTTAGTAATGCACAGGATAATTTACCGCAACAAAAAAGTGAATTTTGGAAAAACGTACGTTTTGGAGGAGGCTTAGGTTTAAGTACTGGAAATAACTTTTTTAGTGCAACTTTAGCACCTAGTGCTATTTATCAATTTGATAATACTTTTGCTTTAGGTGTAGGATTAAACGGGACCTACAATAGGAATAAAAACGTTTACAAATCAACAATATTAGGAGGAAGTATTATGGGATTATTTAATCCATTGCAAGAAATCCAATTATCTGCCGAGTTTGAACAGCTTAACGTTAATCAAAAATTTGAAGGTGTTTTTGCAAGCAATGCAGATCGCAACTATTGGGTACCTGCTTTATTTGTTGGTGCTGGTTACAGAACTAACAATGTTACTTTTGGAGTAAGATATGATTTACTTTATGACGAAAACGATAGTGTTTATGCAAATGCTTTTGTTCCATTTGTAAGAGTCTTCTTTTAAACTTAAATACAATTTATTTTATATTTTAAGGTGACTTAAGTCACCTTTTAGGCTTTAATAAAATTTTATTTTTGATAAAATTTAAACATATAAAGTCATGTCAAAATTAAATTTAATTATTGTAGTATTAGGTTTTGTGTTAATAAGCTGTGGTGGCAATGAGAAAAAAGCTAAAGACAATTTTAGCTATAAGCGTCCACCTTCGTCTAAAGTAGAATCAAATCCTGAACAAAACACAGCATCAAGCACTGTAGACCTAACTAACAAAGGAATAGGTCCAATAAAAACACTAACCTTACCTGATCAAATAGATACTAAAATGGTTTCTCTAGGCAAAGAAGTCTACGATAAAATGTGCACAGCATGTCATAGATCTGATAAAAAATTTATTGGTCCAGCACCAAAAGACATTTTAAAAAGACGTACGCCAGAATGGGTTATGAATATGATTTTAAATCCTGAAGAGATGCTAAAAAACGATCCAATTGCTAAAGATTTATTAAAAGAATATAATAATACGCCTATGATTAATCAAGGACTTACAGAAGCTGACGCACGCGCTGTTTTGGAATACTTTAGAACACTTTAAACACATTAAAGTATGGTTTAAACTTTTATGAATATTTATGTCTAAACCATACTTTTTGCCATTCTCTTTTTAAGATTAAAAAAGTAACCTCGTCCGACAATTGCAATGTATCACTACCATCTAATTTTTTGATAGCGTCTTCTGATACGTCAATAATATAAAGTAGATTTAAATATTCGGCAAATTTTTCTTGAATCAGCTTATATATTGTTTCATGTAATATTAGCTTTAAACTTGTTGGCAGGATGCCTTCATCAAAATCCAAATCAATATTTGCGTACAAAAAATCCTTATTAAGTTGCAACACTAACTTTTTATAAAGTTGTAAGTTATTTGCTTCAACAATTAAATCTTCAAAAGTTGCAGGTAAAGTCATGTACTTGTTTTAAACCGTTCTAGTCATTAGTCCCATTCCAAACTCGCGAAGCAATTCTTTTTTATCCTCAGAGATTGTTAAAACATCTAACACATCAAATGCTTTTTTAGTGTAACTTTTTATAGCTTCTTGAGTTGCTTCAGCAGATTTAGAATCTATAAAATATTGTTTTACAGTTTCAATTTTTTCAGAATTATCATCTAATTGCACAGAAAATAATTGTTCTAATTTTACTTTATCCTTTTTGTTTAAAAACTCTAAAGCCTTTAAGTATAAATAGGTCTTTTTGTTTTCAATAATATCTCCACCAACTTGTTTACCAAATGTTTCTGGATCACCAAATGCATCTAAATAATCGTCTTGTAATTGAAAAGCAATTCCTAATAATCTTCCAAATTGGTAGATATTATTCTGATTCTCTTCCGACGTTTCGGCAACTATCGCTCCCATTTTCATGGCTGCACCAACCAAAACAGCTGTTTTATACTCAATCATTTTTAAGTACTCAGGTATAGTAACATCGTCTCTGGTTTCAAAATCAACATCATATTGCTGACCTTCACAAACCTCTAAAGCGGTTTTACTAAACAGTCTTGCTAACGCCTGAAATGTTGTTGGTTTATAGTTTTCAAATAACTGATAAGCCATGATTAACATGGCATCTCCAGATAAAATACCAGTGTTAAGGTCCCATTTTTCATGCACTGTTTGTTGACCTCGTCGCAAAGGCGCATCGTCCATAATGTCATCATGTACTAACGAAAAATTATGAAACACCTCTACACTTAATGCTGCATCTAACGCCTTTTGATAATCTATTCCAAAAATTTCTGCTGTCATTAATGTTAACACAGGTCTTAAACGTTTACCACCTAATTGCAGTATATAGTGTATTGGACTATATAAGTTTTCTGGTTGTTTTGGTGACGAATAGTCTTTTAAATAGTCTGTAAATGCAGACTGATAAAATAAAATGTTTTGCATCCTGCAAAAATAAAGCAAATACTGCTAACAAACTATTGTCTAGCAAAAGTCCAATGTTAAATAATAATTAAAACTTTGGAAACTTTTATTGTTTTTAAAGTTTCCTGTTGTACATTTGCACGAAATTATGAGAGACAAAATTATACATAAATCTGCCGAGTTGTTTTTATCACTTGGTTTTAAAAGCGTTACAATGGATGACATTGCTAGTGCTTTAGGTATTTCTAAAAAAACAATTTACCAGCATTTTGCTAATAAAACAAAATTAGTAGAAGCGACTACATCGCATATGTTTGAAAACATTTGTGATGGCATTGATTGCATTTCAAACAAATCACTAAACCCTATTGAGGAGCTATACGACATTAAAATGTTTGTAATGACCTTTTTAAAAAACGAAAAAGCATCACCTCAATATCAATTAAAAAAATACTACCCTCAGATATACAGTATTTTACACCTTAAACAATTTGAAAAAATGTACGTGTCGGTAAAACAAAGTATGGAAAAAGGTGTACAAACAGGTTTGTTTAGAAAAAACATTGATGTCGATTTTATTTCAAGAATGTATTTTAACGGTATGTCTGGAATTAAAGACGAGAACATTTTTCCTACCAAACTATTTACTATGGAATATTTAATGGAAAGCTATTTGGAATATCACCTTAGAGCCATTTGTACAGATAACGGACTACTTACACTTAATAAATTTATTAACAAAACCACCCTTAACTAATGAGAAAACTAATATTAGCATTTAGTTTAGCACTAACATCTATCGTTTATTCTCAAGAAACTCCAACCGAGTTTTCTTTACAAGAAGCTATTAATTATGCTTTAGAAAATAACAGGTCATCAAAAAATGCAGCGTTAGACATTGAGGCTGCAATCAAACAAAAATGGGAAACTACTGCTACAGGTTTACCTCAACTTAATGCAACCGTTGATTACCAAAACGCATTAAAACGTAATGTATTTGTTTTTGGTGATCAAATTATACAAGTTGGATCACAGCATACACTAACTGGTACTGCTACCCTAAGTCAATTATTATTTGATGGCTCTTATTTAGTAGGATTACAGTCTGCTAAAGTGTATTTAGAAATTTCTAAAAACGCAAAAACAAAAACTGATTTAGAGGTAAGAAAAGCTGTTATCAACGCCTACGGAAATGTGCTATTAGCAGAAGAAAGCATTGCTATATTAGAAAAAAACATAAGTGTTTTAGAAAAAAATCTAAACGATATCACTAAAATTTTTGAAAACGGTTTAGAAGAAGAAGAAAGTGTCGAGCAACTAAAAATAACATTATCAAGTGTAAAAAGCACCTTAAATAACACTACAAGATTAAAAGACTTAGCCTATCAGATGTTAAATTTAACCATAGGAAAGCCTATTAATGACAACATAGTTTTAACTGAAAATTTGGACACACTTGCGCTCCAAAACATAACCATTCAACTTTTAGATTCTGAAAACAATGTAGAAAATAACATTGATTATAAAATTGCAGAAAATGATAAAACAACAAAAGAATTATTAGTTAAATTAGAAAAAAGTAAAGCATTACCAAGTTTAAGTGCATTTATAAATGGAGGTTACACAGGTAACAGAGAGTCTTTTAACTTTACAGACACTAACGAAAAATGGTTTGGATCTTCCATATTTGGAGTAAGTTTAAATGTACCAATATTTAGCTCTGGTATGCGTAATGCAGCGACACAACGTGCCAAAATAAATTTAGAAAAAGCTGAAATAAATCTTACCGAAACTGAGCAAATGCTTAATCTTCAAATTCAATCTGCAAAAAGCGATTACCAATTTGCTATCGAAGATTATCAAAACAAAAAAGAAAATTTAATACTTGCAGAGCGTATCGAAACTAAAAATCAAACCAAATTTTTTGAAGGAATTGGTTCTAGTTTTGAACTTAGACAAGCGCAAACGCAATTATATACTGCACAACAAGAGTTACTTCAAACTATGTTAGATGTAATTACTAAAAAAGCAGAACTAGAAACTTTACTAAACACAACTAACTAATCATCAATCCTACAAAATATTAATTATGAAACATATATTAACGCTTTCTTTTATAGCTGTTTTACTAGCCTCATGTGGAGGAGACAAAAAAAACTCAGTAGAAAAAATTCTAGAAAAAAATAATTTAGAAGACATACGTACTAAACGTGCAGAATTAGTATCTGAACAAGAAGATATTAATTCTAAAATAAAATTATTAGACGAAAGAATAAAAACTCTAGATACCACTCAAAACATTCCTTTAATCACTACTATCCTTGCAAAAGAAGAAGTTTTTGATCACGTATTGGAACTTCAAGGTAACGTAACAACTAAAAACTTACTAATTATAACACCAGAGTATAGTGGGATTTTGACTAACGTTTATGTTACAGAAGGTCAACGTGTGTCAAAAGGACAAACTTTAGCAAAAATTGATGATGGTGGATTAAGCCAACAATTAGCGCAACTTAAAATACAATCTGCATTAGCTAAAACAACTTTTGAGCGTCAACAAAAATTATGGAATCAAAAAATTGGTAGCGAAATCCAATATCTACAAGCTAAATCATCCTACGAAGCACAAGAAGAAGCTATAAACCAATTACAAAAACAACTTAGTAAAACCATTGTTAGAGCTCCGTTTTCAGGAACTATTGATGACGTAATTACAGAAAAAGGAAGTGTTGTTGGAGCAGGTCAAACACCTTTAATGCAAATTGTAAACCTAGACGATATGTATATAGAGACAGATGTTCCAGAAAGCTATATTCCTACTGTAGTACAAGGAAAAAATGTTACTGTTCAATTTCCAGTTTTAGGAACCTCCATTGACACTAAAGTCCGTCAAGCAGGTGATGTTATTAACGTAGCTAACCGTACATTTAAAATTGAAGTTACTGTACCAAACAAAGACAAAACTATCAAACCTAACTTAACTGCAAAGCTTAAAATAAATGATTACACTAACCCTAAAGCTATTTTAGTACCACAAAGTATTATATCTGAAAATGCAGAAGGAGAACAATATGTTTACATCGTTAAAGACAAAAAGGATAATAATCAAGGAACCGTAAGTAAGGTAATTATAAAAACCGGAAAAACACAAGGTGATGTGATCGAGGTTTTAGAAGGTATTACAAATGGAGCCGAGTTAATCCAAGAAGGTGCACGTAGTGTAAAGGATGGACAAACTGTTAAAGTAATTAAATACTAAACCAACTAAATAATGACTAAAAAGAAAAAACAAGTCGATAAAGAATTTGGTTTATCATCGTGGGCAATAAATAACAAAACCACGATGTATGTCCTAATTGCAGTAATTTTTTACTTAGGGATATCTGCGTTTTTTGACATGCCAAGAGAAAACTTTCCGGAAGTAAACGAAACTAAAATATATGTAAGTTCTATTTACCCAGGAAACACTGCAGAGGATATTGAAAAATTAATTTCAGATCCTTTAGAAGACAAATTAAAAACGGTTAGTAATGTTGTAGAAATCACCTCAACATCGCAAGAAGACTACTCGATATTAATAGTCGAGTTTGATGATGGTTTAACCGTAGATCAGGCCAAACAAAAAGTAAAAGATGAAATTGACACAGAAACATCTGGCGAAGATTGGCCTACCTTTAATGGAGCAAAAGTAGAACCAGATGTGTTTGAGTTAAGCTTATCTGAAGAAATGCCAATCTTAAACATTAATATCTCTGGAGATTACCCTATTCAAAAACTAAAAGAATATGCTGAGTATCTTCAAGATGAAATAGAAAATCTGCAAGAAATTAAAAAAGCGGACATTCGTGGTGCTCAAGAAAAAGAAGTTGAAGTCGCTGTAGACATTTATAAGATGATGGCTGCACAAGTTACTTTTAACGATATTATTGGCGCTATTAATAATGGGAACTTAACGATGTCTGCTGGTAACTTAAAAGCAAGTGGACAGCGTCGTACTATTAGAGTTCTAGGTGAAATTGAAACACCTGCTGAGCTTGAAAACTTTGTTGTAAAAGCAGAAAATGGAAACTCAATATACCTTAAAGATTTAGCAACCGTATCTTTTAAAGAAGAAGATAAAACAACATTTGCTAGAGAGTATGGTCATCCTGTAGTCATGCTAGACGTTAAAAAACGTGCTGGTAAAAACATGGTTGCTGCTGCAGAGCAAATTCAGGTTATTGTTGCAGATGCAATAGACAATGTATTTCCTCCTGATTTAACTGTTACTGTAGTAAACGATCAATCTTCAAAAACCATTGGTCAAGTAGACGATTTAGTAAATAATATCATCTTTGGAGTAATACTAGTTGTTACGGTTTTAATGTTCTTTTTAGGGTTTAAAAACGCATTATTTGTTGGTTTTGCAATACCTATGTCCATGTTTATGTCGCTAATGATATTACAATTATTAGGTCAAAGTTTAAATACCATGGTACTTTTTGGTCTTATTATGGGACTTGGTATGCTAGTGGATAACGGAATTGTTGTTGTTGAAAACGTATACCGTTTAATGGAGGACGAAGGGATGAGCAGAATTGAAGCTGCTAAAAAAGGTATTGGCGAAATTGCTTTTCCTATTATCATATCAACAGCTACAACTGTTGCAGCCTTTATTCCTTTAGGATTATGGCCTGGAATTATGGGAGAATTCATGAAAATTTTACCTATAACATTATCTGTAGTTTTAGGATCCTCTTTATTTGTTGCCATCTTTTTCAATTCGGTTTTAGTATCAAAATACATGACTATTGAAGATAAAGATATGCCATTAAAACAAATCATTAAAACATCCTCTATAATAGCTATCATCGGGATATTAATATTAATTTTTGGAGGAGCATACAGAGGTTTAGGTACTGTAATGATTTTTACAGCTGTTATGCTTTGGGCTTACCGATTCTTTATCAGAAAATGGGCAAACAGTTTCCAAAACAAAGCTTTAGTTAATTTAGAAAACTGGTACGAGCGTAAATTACGTGCTGCATTATCAGGAAGAAAACCATATCTACTAAGTATTGGTACCTTTTTACTACTTATTGCCTCATTTGTGGCATTTGGTATGTCTTTAGGTGCTAAACGAACTAAAGTAGAATTTTTTCCAGATAACAAACCAAATCAGATTATTGTTTATATAGAATATCCTGAAGGTACTGCTATCGAAAAAACAAATGCGATTACCAAAGAGATAGAACAACGTGTATTTACTGTATTAAATGATGACCATTACATGGATGATGGCTACAATTATTTAGTAGAAAGCACAGTATCTCAAGTTGGTGAAGGTGCAGGAAACCCTCAAACCGATGGTGGATCTGCTGCAGAAATGCCACACAAAGCTAAAATTACCGCTTCTATGCGTGAGTACAAATTTAGACGTGGCGAAGACAGTGAGGTTTTACGACAAAAAGTACAAACAGCATTAGTAGGTATTTTTCCAGGAGTATTGATTTCGGTAGAAAAAGATGCTAATGGTCCTCCTGCAGGAGCGCCTATAAATATTGAAATTGAAGGTGAAGATTATGATGAACTTATTGCTACAGCAGAAACAATGCGTGAGTTTATTAACACCAAAAACATTCAAGGTATTGACGAGCTTAAGATTGATGTAAACAAAGCCAAACCTACAATGCGTGTAACTATAGACAGAGAAAAAGCAGGAGAACTAGGCATCAGTGCAGCGCAAGTTGGACAGCAATTACGTAGCTCAGTTTTTGGATCTAAAGCAGGTGTTTATAAAGAAGATGGTGACGATTACGATATTTATGTTCGTTTTAATAAAGAAAACAGATACAACAAAAGTGCTTTATTTAATCAAAACATAACGTTTAGAGACAACACTGGCCAAATAAAAAGCGTACCAGTTTCTGCTGTAATTAAATACGAGAACAACTCAGGTTTTAGTGCTATTAAACACAAAGACACCAGACGTGTTGTAACTGTTTATTCTGCATTATCACCAGGTTTTACAGATGCTGCTGCTATTGTAAGTCAAATTCAAAACGAAATGAAAAGTTTTGAAAACTTACCTAAAGGCATCAAAATAGATTACACAGGTCAAATTGAAGAACAAAACAAGCAAATGCTATTTTTAGTTGGCGCCTTTTTTACTGGACTTGGATTAATCTTTTTTATCTTAATATTCCAATTTAATTCGGTTTCAAAACCAACAATAATCATGATTGCTATTTTCCTTAGTTTTATTGGTGTATTTGGAGGTATTGTAATTTCAGGAAGTTCTTTCGTTATTATGATGACTATGGTTGGTATTATATCGCTTGCCGGAATTGTTGTAAATAATGGTGTGGTATTGTTAGATTATGCCCAACTTCTAATTGATAGAAAGAAAGCAAAATTAGATTTAGATGAAGATGAGTACCTTACAAATGAAGACCTATTTGAAAGTATTGTAAATGCAGGAAAAGCACGTTTAAGACCAGTATTACTAACAGCAATCACTACCATTTTTGGATTAATACCGTTAGCAATTGGACTAAACATTAACTTCTTTACACTATTCGCAGATCTTAATCCTAACATTTACATGGGAGGAGATAACGTAGTATTTTGGGGACCACTAGCATGGACGGTTATTTACGGTTTATTAATCGCAACCTTCCTAACATTAATAGTTGTTCCAATATTATTTTTCTTATCAATTAAATTAAAAATGTGGATAAGAGATAAATTTTCTTCAAACAAAAACGAAGACAATATTACATTAGAAACTACAATTGAAGAGTAAATTTTCAGTTTAGTACATACATTTAAATGATTTAAACAAAAAATCCGAAGTCTTTACTTCGGATTTTTTACTTTTGCATTTCTAATAAACTATTATGTACAGAAGTCATAACTGTGGTGAGTTAACTGCATCACATATAAATACAGAAGTTACCCTTTCAGGTTGGGTACAAAAATCAAGAGATAAAGGGTTCATGATGTGGGTAGATCTACGTGATCGCTACGGAATAACGCAACTTATTTTTGATGAGGAACGCACACCAAAAGCAATGATGGAACAAGCACAAAAGCTTGGTCGCGAATTTGTTATACAAGTTAAAGGAACTGTCATTGAGCGTGCTTCTAAAAACCCTAATATCCCAACTGGAGATATCGAGATTTTAGTTTCGGAATTAAACATTCTAAACGAATCTTTACTTCCTCCTTTTACTATCGAAGATAAAACGGATGGTGGTGAAGATATCAGAATGAAATACCGTTACCTTGATATTAGACGTAATCCGGTTAAAAATAATTTAATTTTCAGAGCAAAAGTGACTCAAGAAGTTAGAAACTTTTTATCAAACAATGACTTTATTGAAGTTGAAACACCATACTTAATCAAGTCTACGCCAGAAGGCGCTAGAGATTTTGTAGTACCTTCTAGAATGAATGAAGGTGAATTTTACGCATTACCACAATCACCACAAACCTTCAAGCAATTGCTTATGGTTGGAGGAATGGACAAATATTTCCAGATTGTAAAATGTTTTAGAGACGAAGATTTACGTGCAGACAGACAACCAGAATTTACGCAAATTGACTGCGAAATGGCGTTTGTAGAGCAAGAAGATATTTTAAATGTATTTGAAAACTTAACACGTCACTTACTTAAAGAAGTAAATGGTGTCGAGGTGGACAAATTCCCACGTATGCTTTATGATGACGCGATGCGTTTATACGGAAACGACAAACCAGACATTAGATTTGGAATGGAGTTTGGAGAGCTTAATGACGTTGCACAACATAAAGACTTTAGTGTTTTTAATGATGCCGAATTAGTTGTTGGTATTGCTGTTCCTGGCGGAAACGAATACACACGAAAAGAAATTGATAAATTAATTGATTGGGTAAAACGTCCACAAGTTGGTGCTTTGGGTATGGTTTACTCACGTTGTAATGACGACGGAACATTTAAATCTTCTGTAGACAAGTTTTTTGACCAAGACGATTTAGCTAAATGGGCAGAAAAAACAGGTGCAAAAGCAGGCGATTTAGTTTGTGTGCTTTCTGGAGACACCAATAAAGTACGTGCACAATTAAGTGCGTTACGTATGGAATTAGCAACACGCTTAGGCTTACGTGACCCTAAAGTATTTGCACCATTATGGGTAATTGATTTCCCATTATTGGAGCTTGATGAAGAAACCGGTCATTACCACGCTATGCACCATCCATTTACATCTCCAAAACCAGGTCAAATAGAATTATTAGACACTAACCCAGGAGACGTAAAAGCAAACGCATACGATTTAGTCCTTAACGGAAACGAAATTGGTGGTGGATCTATACGTATACACGACAAAGCAACACAAGCAATCATGCTTAAACATTTAGGATTTAGCGAAGCAGAAGCTAAAGCTCAATTTGGATTCTTAATGGATGCTTTTGAATATGGCGCACCTCCACATGGTGGATTAGCTTTTGGTCTTGATAGATTAGTATCTATTTTAGGAGGTCAAGAAACCATTAGAGACTTTATCGCATTCCCTAAAAACAATTCCGGTCGAGACGTCATGATTGACGCTCCTGCTCCAATTGATGATACACAATTAAAGGAATTAAATCTTAAATTAGATTTACAATCATAAAAATAAAAATCCTGCAAATTGCAGGATTTTTTATTACATTTAATTAATGCCAAAGCAACCATTACATAAACGTTTTTTTATCTGGAGAATTAAAAATATCTCCGAAAAAAACTTCACTTATATTTTAAGTGGATTGGTTGGACTATTGGCAGGATTAGCTGCGGTAACATTAAGAAACATAACGTTTACAATAGAAAGTGCTTTAGATAATTTAGTAGTGTTTTCTAAAAACCAAGTCTATTTTATACTACCTGTTTTTGGTTTGTTTTTAGTGTATTTATTTACAAAATATGTCTCTAAAAAAAAGGTAGAACACGCCATACCTTCTATTTTATTTAAATTATCAAAACGTAGCGGATTAATAGAACGCTCTAAAATTTACATTCCGTTAATAACTGCACCTCTAACTGTTGGTTTTGGAGGATCTGTTGGATTACTTGGACCAGCTATTGCTTCCGGATCTGCAATCAGCTCTAACTTAGGTAAGCTGTTTCATGTTAACCAACAAACGCGTACATTATTAATTGGTTGTGCAGCAGCAGGCGCCATTTCATCTATATTTAAATCGCCAATTGCAGCTATAATTTTTGCGGTTGAAGTATTTAGTTTGGATTTAACCTTTGCTTCATTATTACCATTACTAATCGCATCAGTCTCCTCAGTGTTAACGTCGTACTTCTTTTTGGGTGACGACTTACTATTCAACTTTAATTTTTCTGATAAATTCGAAATTAAAGACACTCTCTTTTACGTAGCTTTAGGTATCGGAACTGGATTTGCTTCAATTTATTTCACTAAAATGTATTTCTATATTTTAAAATTCTTCGAGCGTTTTAAATCTAGACTCATTAAATTAATAATTGGTGGATTGGCAATTGGTGTCATGTTATATTTTATCCCACCATTGTATGGAGAAGGCTTTGGATTTATAAACAACCTATTAGCAGGAAACCATTTGGCAGCTTTAGGCACAACACCTTTTGACCATTTAAAGGATAATATTTGGGTAATTATTGGATTACTAATTGGTATAACAGTATTTAAAGCAATAGCCATGACTACTACTTTTGCAGCTGGTGGAGCTGGAGGAATATTTATTCCAACCATGGTAATGGGTAGTGCATTGGGTAACGTAGTTGCTAAAATAATCAACAATTTAGGCTTAGGTTTTAATGTGTCCGAGACCAACTTTACCTTAATTGGTATGGCTGGATTAATTGCAGGAGTGCTGCACGCACCATTAACTGCCATTTTCTTAATTGCCGAAATTACTGGTGGATACGAGTTGTTTATCCCATTAATGATTGCAGTATCCATGTCTTTTATAATTAAAAAAAACGCGATAGATTTTACCATTTACACCAAAGAGTTAGCTTTAAAAGGCGAGTTATTAACCCACAACAAGGACCAAAGTGTACTAACCCTAATGTCTTTAGATAGTGTAATAGAAACTAATTTTGTAAAACTAAACCCAAACATGACACTTGGAGACATGCTACATAAAGGCGTTGCAAAATCTACCAGAAATCTATTTCCTGTGGTCAATAAAAACAAAGCTTTAGTTGGTATAATCCTACTGGATGATGTCAGAGAGATTATGTTTAATCAAGCACTGTACGACACCACTTTAGTCGAAGATTTAATGCATAATCCACCAGATATTATTGATTATAAAAATGATTCTATGAAAACGGTTATGGCAAAATTCCAAGATTCTAATGCTTGGAATTTACCTGTAATCAAAGATGGCATATACATTGGTTTTGTATCAAAATCTAAATTATTAACCGCTTACAGACGCCAATTAATCAACTACACCACCACTTAGTAAAGCATTTTATATCTTTACAAAAAATAACGTCTTTTAAAACATGAAATACATCATCGCATTATCTTTTATCGCCTCAGTTGCTAGTATTATTTGTGGCTATTGGCTAGAAGTTGACTATGGACAAAAGCTAATTGGTTTTGGTGTTTTAGGCTTGTTTTTTGTGGTCATCCCTTTATTTACCTACCACAGATGGAAAGACAGAGACGCCAAAGAATACATGTTAACCAAAGAAAAAATAGAAGACATGCGTAAAAAAGAAGGCGATAAAAGACGATTTTAGTGTTTTATTTGGGCATTACCCTTTTCCGCAAAAAGCTACAAAGCGTCGCGCTATCCACTGTATCTTTTTGTTTTTTTAGTAAAACAAAAAGGATGTCGTTACTATCGCTAATGCACTAAACCGCAAACATAGTTTATTAATTTAAGTTTCGTTTTTCAACAAAAAAGCATTTTAATAAAGCTGATGCTTCCTCAGCTAACACACCACCTTCCATTTTAGTTTTAGGATGTAGCTTTGTATTTAATGCAATACAACCACGATCCTCATCTCTTGCACCATAAACAATTTTAGAAATCTGACTCCAATACAAAGCACCTGCGCACATTTGACAAGGCTCTAAAGTGACATACAACGTACAATCTTTTAAATATTTACCACCTAAAAAATTGGCAGCAGCTGTAATGGCTTGCATTTCGGCATGCGCAGTAACATCATTTAAAAGCTCAGTTAAATTATGGGCTCTTGCAATAATGCGGTCTTTTATAACAATTACAGCTCCAACCGGAATTTCGCCTTTATCAAAAGCTTCTTCCGCTTCCTGAAGCGCCTTTTTCATAAAATAAGTATCGTCGTATGGATTTATCATATCAGAAAGTTGACTATTAAAAATCAAAAATACAATTTCAAGTACTACATTTGTAAAGCAATGACTAAATTCCTTAATAAAATACAAAACCCAACACAGCTTCGTCTTTTAAAACAAGACGACTTACCTATTATTGCTAAAGAACTTCGTGATTTTATTATCAATATTGTAGCCACAAAAGAAGGACATCTTGGCGCAAGTCTTGGTGTGATAGAGTTAACTATTGCAATTCATTATGTATTTAATACACCAAAAGACCAGTTGGTCTGGGATGTTGGACACCAAGCCTATGGACATAAAATTTTAACTGGTAGACGCGATACTTTTGAAACCAACAGACAACTTGGTGGTTTAAGCGGTTTTCCAAACAGGTCAGAAAGCAACTTTGATACGTTTGGTGTTGGACACTCCTCTACCTCTATATCTGCAGCTTTGGGTATGGCAATTGCCTCTAAATTAAAAGGCGATTTAAACACACAACATATTGCAGTAATTGGCGATGCTTCTATAGCAAGCGGAATGGCTTTTGAAGGCTTAAATCACGCAGGTGTTACAGATGCCAATCTATTAGTTATTTTAAACGACAATGCTATTGGTATTGACCCAAGTGTTGGTGCTTTGAAACAATACTTAACCAACGTCAAAAAAGGTACCGAAAAACAAGACAATATTTTTGAAGCTTTAAATTTTGACTATTCTGGACCAATAGATGGGCACGATTTACCACTATTAATTGCAGAATTAAAGCGTTTAAAAAACGTAAAAGGCCCAAAGTTTTTGCACGTTATAACCACCAAAGGAAAAGGGTTACGTCAAGCCGAAGAAAACCAAGTCACTTATCATGCTCCAGGAAAGTTTAATAAAGATACTGGCGAGCTAAACCCAAAATCAAACATAAAACAAGCTCCAAAATACCAAGATGTTTTTGGACATACTATTGTTGAACTAGCGCAACAAAACAAAAAAATAATTGGGATTACACCAGCAATGCCAACAGGAAGCTCTTTAAAATACATGATGGAGCAAATTCCGGAGCGTGCCTTTGATGTTGGAATTGCCGAACAACACGCAGTTACATTTGCTGCTGGATTGGCTACACAAGGTATGGTTCCGTTTTGTAATATCTACTCAACCTTTTTACAACGTGCCTATGACCAAGTGATACATGACGTTGCTTTACAAAACTTACCTGTCATTTTCTGTTTGGATCGTGCAGGATTGGTTGGTGAAGATGGAGCAACACATCATGGTGTTTACGATTTATCTTATTTACGTTGCATCCCTAACTTGATAATTTTTGCGTCAAGAAATGAAGTCGAGTTACGTAACATTATGTACACTGCGCAGTTGGGTTTAAAACAGCCCATTGCTATTAGATACCCAAGAGGACGTGGTCAAAATTTAGATTGGCAGCAACCGTTTTCTAAAATTGAAATCGGTACAGGTGAATGCATAAAACAAGGGACAACAACCGCAATTCTTTCTATTGGTAATATGGCTAAAAATGTTACTGAAGCATTCGATTTCATGGAAGACACCTCAGCATTTTCTCATTACGACATGCGCTTTGTAAAACCATTAGATGTAGATATGCTTCATAAAATATTTAAAACACATACGACTATTGTTACTATTGAAGATGCTTCAGTTATAGGTGGATTTGGTAGTGCAATAGCTGAATTTTCAGCAAAACATAATTATAAAAATATGCTAATCCTAAAAGGGATTCCGGATCAGTTTATTGAACACGGAACCGTTTTAGAATTGCAACAATCTATTCAGCTTGACTCTAAAAGTCTAAGTGAATTACTAAAAAAAATGGCAGACTAAAAAATTAGTCTGCCATTTAAAATTATAAGGTAAATAGTGTATTAATTTGTTGTAAACGACCACTCTTGACCAATACTTTTTACTCCGTTATTATCTTTAGTATCCACTCTCCAATAATATGTTGTAGCCGCAACAGTAGTTACATCAAAAGTTGATGTTGCTAAATCTAATTGACTAACAGCAGGATTTGTAGAAGTCCCAAAATATAAATCATAAGTTAATGTATCTCCTGCATCTACATCTGAACCTGTCCAATCTAAAGTTGTTGTTCCTGCAGCTACAAAAGCATCTAAAGCTGGTGCATTTAATGCTGCTGTAAATGGAGCATAATTAGCCACTCCGTTACCTTCGGTATAAAACGCTAAGGTAGGTGATGCTGCTGCATTATCCTCGCCATCTGAAGCCATAACGTTCCAATAATACGCTGTTCCTGCTCCTAATTGGATTGTTATTGAAGTATTAGTGGTTGTTTGTTGTGCTACGATGTTAGTTTGGTCTCTATCTGTTGCAATTCTGATTGTATATTCTAAAACATCATTATCTACATCTGTTGCTGCAGCCCATTCAAATGTAATGTTACTATCTATACATAACAAATCTGAACTTGGGTACACTAAATTTGAGACTGCTGTTGGAGCAGTATTTGGTACCGCTGGAGCTGCACCTCCTCCATCATCACTACTGCTACTGCAAGACGCACTAAAAAATGCTGTTATTGCTAATACAGGTATTAATTTAAATATCTTATTCATCTTTCTTTATTTTTTTATAATTTTTAAAACCTCTGGAGTATCTAAATCTACTTTAATAAAATAGATTCCTGAATTTAGATTAGCAAAAGGAACTTGAATATAATTTGCACTAGTTTTTTGGTAATTATTATTAAGTATTAACTTACCTGTAACGTCATAAATTTGAATTCCGATTGTAGATTTAGAATCTGAACTTGGAATTGTTATTTTAAGATTATCAATTACTGGATTAGGACTAGCTTTTAAACTTATCGCATTTTGAATTGTTTTTCTAAAAGTACCTTCACATGCTTTTGCTGTTTTTATCTCTAACTCTCCATTACCAACAAGATCTAAATCAAAATTAGTTTCAGAAGTTATCATGATAACTTCTTGGTTATATAATACTGTAAATGGAGCTGTACCTCTACTAACTTCTACATTGGTAGTATCTGTATTAAGAGTATTGTTATTAGCAATCTGCAATTCTATTACACCAGCTTCATCTATATTAATTTCAAAACATTGCTCGTAATCTATTGCAATATCATCTACAGAAACACAAACTGTGTAAGAGCCAACAGGTAAATCTTCAAAAGTATAGGTGTCATTAGTAAACGATTGAGATAAGTTTAATCCATTACCTACTAAAGTTGCAACGTAATCCACATAAGTTTCATTAACCGTAACTACTACTTTTCCATTATCTTGACCATCGCAAGTTTCTGAAATAATTTGTAAAGCAATATTGTCTGCATTAGTATAACTAGTATCACAAACATCACCAATTCCGTTTCCGTTAGTATCTTGCTGATCTGTATTTGACACTGCTATACAGTTATCTACATCATCAAAAATAGTGTCACCATCTGTATCTTGACACGCATCTCCAACGCCATTTCCGTCTGCATCCTCTTGACCAGGATTCGCTATTAATGGACAGTTATCATTTATATCTAATATTCCGTCACCATCTGTATCTTGACATGCATCTCCAATACCGTTTCCGTCTGCATCTGCTTGATCTGCATTAGCTGTATTAACACAATTATCGACTCCGTTTAGAACACCATCACCATCTTCGTCACCATTTGCATCAATTTTAAACTCTCCAGAAAAGATTCCTCTACCATAAGTTGAAGCAAACACCATATTATCATCTCTTAAATCTAGGTCTGTTACTTTAACATTTGACATTCCGTTAAAAGCTTGACTCCAGTTTGGATTAGCATCAGAGAAATTATTTGTAAACCAAACGCCTAATTCTGTTCCAATAATAACTTCGTTAGGACTTAAAGGATTTTGTAAAATTGCTTTAACTGGCATATCGGGTAAATCTCCTTCTTTAGCTTGCCATACCAAACCACCATCGTTAGAATACCAAATACTCTCTACACCATAATTATGAATAGTTAAGAAAATTTCGTTTTCAGTAGCTCCAAATTCTACATCAGAAACACTTCCAAAAATTACATTTGAAGGATCTAATTTAGTAAATGTTGGTGTGGCTAAATTTGCATTTTCTATTAAAAACACATCTCCTAGAATTGTACCAAATAATACTTTTGACGACGTTGTAGTGTAAGGAGAAACAGTAAACGCAGTTGGTGTGCTTGTCAATAACGGATCTGTTAAACTTGCTGCTTGAAGTGTAGACTGAGATTTAATCCCAGAATATCTTCTAATAATACTATTTCCTCCTGACGAGTAATTAGAATATAAAATATCTAAATTAGAATCTAATGCTTGAGGGTTTATAAACGCTCCATTTGAAGCAGTTTCATTGTTAATGGTAACATTAGAACTTGTTGCAAAATTATAAACGTTAATCCCTGAATTATACACGTAGTTTCTTACAAAATATTGATCTGTTCCGTCTTGGTCAAAAAATGTAAAAGCACCATCTCCACCATAAGCTTCAATCGTAGCATCTGTTTGATTTGGATTAGCATTTTCAAATAATTGTGTTCCATTATCTTGTAATCCTCCTGCAAAATAATCTCCTGTAAAAGCTGTTGTTGGAGCTACACCTACCGTATAGAATTGCGAGGTGTTAAAATCTTTATTTCTTGACGTTGTATTTGATCCTGCATTTGCAGAATAATAAACACCTCCATCGTTACCAAAAGCAACTACTGTTGATGATCCATTTGCAAAGGTCATTGCATGCTGATCTGCATGAACTAAAGAAATATTTAAACTTGCAAGATTATTATTATTTGACCATTTAGAGATTTGACTCCAGTTAGCACCTGCATTATTTGACTTAAATAAATCAATACCTCCTGCAAATATAGTTTGGTCATTATTAGGGTCTACTTCTAACATTAAATCGTAAAACGCCTGACCTCTTGTAAAGTCATTTGCTGGAATACCAGTATCTGCATCGTTAGGCAAACTCATTGTTAAGTTATTTGTAAAAGCGTCAACTGTTTTTTCCATTAAAACTGGAGCTGCAGCATTACTACCTTGTGCTAATACGTAAACCACATCTGCATTAGATGACGAAACCGCTATTTGCGTTCTAGTAGCATCTGGAACCGTACGTTTAACTGTAAACGTTACACCATCAGTAGAGTTAAGGATGTTTCCTCCACCATCACCAAAAACTGTACTATTCGTGGTTGATAACCAAATTTTGTTATCTGCACCAATTTCGATATCGTTTGGACAAAACTTATTACCTAAAGTTGTTGTTGGTAAATTTACTTCGTTCCAATTTGTACCGTTATCAATTGATTTATATAATCCAAACTCTGGACCTGTCAAAAATGTTGCTGTACTTGCTGCTCCATAAAAACTATCTCCTGCTGCTACATACACTTCTGATACACCATTATTATCTCTTACTTTAATATCGTTTATAAATTGTATTCCTGGAACTAAATTACCATTTAAAATACCAATTTGCGGATTTAAAGACCCTGTTACAGTACCTGCATTAATAGCTGCTTCAATAAGATCTCCATCTGCTTGAGATATCATAACTGCAGGAATTACAATTGAGTCATCATCTCCTGACATATTAATTAATGCGTCATCCACATTGTTCATTATTATAGCTCCAATTGCTCCAGCATCTTGTGCTGATTTAACTTTTTCAATAAATGTACAAACCCCTCTTCTTATCAAAGCGATTTTTCCAGTCATATCTATAGTTGATGGTCCACAACCTTCATTAGGATTATTGGATGTTTGACCGTTAGTACCTGTAAATGGTACAGATCCATCCGCTAAAATAAACTCGGCTGTAATTACAGTATCAATACTTCCTCCAAAAATGCTTGTAGGATTAGAGATATAATCTCCAGCAATACTGCTTGGCGCATTAACCGTAATATTATTTATAATAGTTTGTGCTGTTGTTGGTCCAGAGATACCTCCTAAAACTTTAGCCCAAGTTGTACCTGCATCTTCAGACTTCCAAACGCCATCTCCATTTACATCTCCTCCAACGTAAGACTCTCCTGTTCCAACATAAAAAATGTTAGTATTATTTGGATCATAAGTGATACAGCTAACTGCTAAATTTTCTGGAATATCAATTCTAGTCCAGCTAGAATTAGCGTCAGAGATATTAGTGTTTTTCCATAAACCTCCACTAACTCCACCTGCAAAAAGGGTTTGGTTAGTTGTATCATTAGGATCAAACATAATAGCTCTTGTTCTACCTCCAACATTATTAGGACCTCTTTCTGTCCAACTGTTATCAATAGCATCTCCAGGCACTCTACCTGAAGCTAAAAAGGCTTGTCTTTTAGCTTGTTGAGCCTCTCTAATTTGTTTAAGATTTTCTGTTGTTGGTCTTCCTAAAATAGGATCCATTGTTAACTCCCATTCTTGTTCGTAGTATTTGTTAGGAGTTAATCCAGCAGCTTTTCTTTCTGGTTTAGTTAATTTTAAAACGTCTTTAAAAGGACTATTTTCTAAATGTTTTTTGTGAATTTCTTTAGCGTTAGCCATCTCAGAAATTTCAGAGTTTTTTACTTTAGTTAGGGTAAAAAAAGCAAGACATACTAAAACGCATGACGTTAGGATAATAATTTTCTTCTTCATTTTATTTTTTTAAGAGCATAAAAATACCGGTTTTTAATATTTTTTTAAGAGTTTTATTGTTAAAAATTCATTTTATCACAAGAAACACATATTATAAACTAAACCCTTTTATTTTTCTGTATTCAATAATTGCTTGACTATCAGACATTAAAGATACATAATGACATACATTTAGCAATCTTACATACAAACTATCTGTATTAAAGTCTAATGTTGACGGTAAACCTTTCATTATTAGCTTATCATAATTAGTAGCTTTTCCTAAAAAAGTATTATTGACAGCTTTACTGTAAGTATTTAATAATGAATTTAATATTTGGTAACCAGCAATTTCTTTATCTACTACATCTTTAGATTGATACACTTTATCAATGCTTAATTTTATAATATCATTGATTTGTGCTTCATACTTACTTTTATCCAATAAGCTAATACTAAACTGACCGTTAAGTATAGCTTCTTCGTTATCCATAAATATGGTTACTGCTTCGTTAATTAATGTATTAATAGCTAATGCACGTAAATAACTTACCCTATCCTTAGTATTAGTTAGCTTATGGTATTTATTAGTGTTAATGGAGTTTCGAACTAAATTAATAAGATATTCTAACGCATACTCCTCTTCAATTAATCCTAGATTAATTCCGTCTTCAAAGTCTATTATTGTATAACATATATCGTCTGCAGCTTCAACTAAAAAAGCTAAAGGATGACGAGAGTAGCTTAAGTTGGCAGCATCACCTCTTGGAATTAAACCTAACTCTTCTGCAACGTCTTTAAATGATTCTTTTTCGGTTTGAAAAAAACCATACTTTTTATCTGCAATATGTTGAGTTGGTTTTTTAGGTAATGAAGCTTTGGGGTATTTAGTAAAAGCGCCTAGCGTAGCATAGCTTAATCTTAAACCACCTTCTCTTCCTGCACGACTTTGCGTAACAATTTTAAAACCGTTTGCATTACCTTCAAAATCACATAAATCTTGATATTGACTATCGGTTAAATCATGCTTGTAATGCTGTCCTTCACCAGAAATAAAAAATTCGCCAATTGCTTTTTCACCTGAATGCCCAAAAGGCGGATTACCTATATCATGTGCTAATGCTGCTGAAGCTACAATTGCACCAAAATCGTTGGGCAAATAGCCATGTATATTTTGAAGATGTGGATGCTTTTCTAAAATTTTTTGTCCAACTTTTCTACCTAAAGAGCGTCCCACAACACTAACCTCTAAACTATGGGTTAATCGTGTATGCACAAAGTCTGTTTTAGACAATGGTATTACTTGCGTTTTATCCTGAAGGCTTCTAAACTCTGACGAAAAAATGACACGGTCATAATCTACTTCAAAACCTAATCTGGTCTCATCTTGTTCTTTTCTTAATCTTTTATTAGTGTCGCCAAAGCGCTTTAACGATAGTAATTGCTCCCAATTCATATTCAAAATTTAGTATTGCAAGATAACTATTTGAAAAATAAAGCAAAGTACTTTCTAATGTTAACTTAATGTTTACAAAAAGTGATACCAAAACGACCCTGTTAACCTTTAGCTAACTTTTTGGTGACTAACTATTAATCTGCAGTTAACCTTGACTTTACAACATCAAGGTTTCTTTGCACCAAGAATTTTAATAGTCAAAATGAAAAATTTAACATACTTACTTTTTGCTTTATTTAGCATCGCAACTTATTCTCAAAATGGTTCGATATCAGGAACTTTAACTGATAAAGAATTTAACGACGAACCGCTAGCATTTGCCAACATCTTAATTAAAGGCACTACTATAGGTACAACATCTGATGATAATGGTCAATATCAAATTACCGACCTTAAGCCAGGTGCGTATAATATAGAGTTTAGTTTTGTTGGTTACCAAACACAAACTATTGCTGCTACAGTGGAAGCGGGAAAAACAACAACAATTGATGTTGCAATGGGAGCAAGTGCTGCGTCTTTAGACGAAGTAATTTTAGAAACGGTTACTACCAAGCGTGAAAGTGAAACTGCATTGCTGTTAGACCAGAAAAAAGCGGTCGAAATCAAACAAAGTATTGGTGCAGAAGAATTATCAAGAAAAGGAGTCAGTGATGCTGCTGGTGCTGTTGCCAAAATATCTGGTGTATCTAAGCAAGAAGGATCAAGCAACGTATATGTAAGAGGTCTTGGAGACAGATACCTTAACACAACCATGAATGGATTATCGTTACCATCTAATGATGTTAACAAGAAAAACATTGATTTAAATCTATTTTCATCAGACGTTATTCAAAACGTGTCGATAAGTAAAGCTTATGCTTCTCAATTTTACGGAGACTTTGCTGCTGGAAATGTAGATATCACTTCTAAAGAACATAAAGGTGGTAGCTTTGCAACTGCTTTTACAGGTAGTGGCTTTAACACTAATGCTATTGACAAAAACTTTGTACGTAGTGAAGGTACAGGTTACTTTGGTTTTTATGGTAGAAATGAGCATAATCCATTTGCAATTATATTATCTCATGGTGTAGATCCTGTAGCTGTAGACACACCAATAAATGTGGCTTATGGTGCATCAGGTGGTAGCTCTTTTAATTTTGAAAACGGTTCTAGATTAAGCTTTTTTGTAACTGGTGGATTTGAAAACAACTACGAATACAGACAAGGTAGGTCGGTAGATTTTTCTACAGTGGAGAAAAAAGCATTTGAAGCTGCTGAAGAATATGAGTATTCTACAACCTCAACAGCTATGGCTAATATTAATTACAAAATAAACTCTGATAATAACCTAAGTTTTAATTCTGTATTTATTAATAGCTCTTCTGACGAAGTTGGATATTATGGAACAGATGGTAATGGAAGAAGCAGAGATGCCATCCTAAACACAGACAAAGGGTTTTACCAACAAAACATACAATTTGATCAAACAAAAATGTTTGTCAATCAATTAATAGGAAATCATAAATCGGGTAATTTTGAATTAGATTGGGGATTTGGATACAACAAAGTATTTTCTGATCAACCAGACCGTAAGCGTTTTAGTGTAGAAAACTATGATTATGCTTTAGATAATGATCCTACAACAAACCCAACCTTTTACAGCAATGTAGTATTTGATAACCAACGTTACTTTCAAAAAATTGAAGATGACGAATATAACGGTCGCATCAATTTAGCTTACGAAGTTAATGACAATCTTAAGTTTAACTTTGGATACAATGGTCGTAACAAAACAAGACAATTTAATAATGTTAGATACGGTTACGATATAGTTGATAGTAATTATCAAATAACAGATGTAAACAACTTTGATTCAGTTTTTAATCTTGACAACTTAAATCTTACTGAATCGTCAAACGGTTTATACGAAATTAAAGTACTAAAACCTTACCCAACACTTTCTAATACTAACAGACCTGGACTTTTTGAAAACACTTACAATGGAAAGCTTAATATTTATGCTGGATATGTAGATGCCCAAATTAAAGCAGGAGAAAAATGGTTGTTTGTACCAGGCGTAAGATTAGAAAACTTTGAGCAAAGTATTGATTACAACGTGATCAACTTAGGAAACAATGGTGTAGACTCTAAAGTATCTGAAGAAACATTTATTTTACCAAGTTTAAACATTAAATACAGCCTAACGGATGATCAAAACCTAAGATTATCTGCAAGTAAAACAGTATCTACACCAGAGTTTAAAGAAATAGCTCCTTTTGTTTACGAAGACGTATCAACTCGTATAGGTGGTAATCCAGATGTACTTGGTTACTCTGAAGTTTTAAATATTGATTTAAAATATGAGTGGTTTTTTAGTAAAAGCGAAATCTTTTCTATAGGTGCATTTACAAAACAAATTGACAACCCAATCAACCTAGTGGTAGTAGGTGACGCTACAGGAACACAACGTTATGTAAGAACAGGAGATCAAGCAACTGTTTATGGTGTTGAAGTTGAATTAAGAAAAGACCTATTAGTGGACGCAGATCAAAACACCAATTTATCATTTGGAGTTAATGCCACTTACATGAAAACTAAACAAGATTTATATGACAACATAGATGGTACTTTTGATTTAGCTTTCAATAAAACCGAAGATGAATTACAAGGTGCTTCACCATTTATTCTAAATGCAGACATCAGCTATTCTCCAACATTTAAAAACTACAAGCCTGTTGCCAACTTAGTCTTTTCATACTTCTCTGACCGTATCGACGCATTGGGTTCTGGTGATTTAGGAAACATTGTAGAAAAAAGCGTACCAACATTAGACTTTATCTGGAAAAACACAATCAATGATAATTTTGAAATCAACTTAAGCGCTAAAAACCTTTTAGACCCAACTATTCAATACGTTAGAGAAGACCAAAACCAAGGCGATGTATTAGTGGTATCTGCAAACGGAAAAGGTGTTACAGATTATAAAAGAGGTATGAATATAGGACTTCAACTTAAATATAAATTTTAATAAACATAACACAAAAACATAGTACAACTAAAAAACTAAAAACAATGAAAAAACAAATAATTTTAGGCTTAGCATTAGCAGCAACAGTATTCTCTTGCTCAACTGATGACACATCTGATATTGTAATTAACGACAATAGTGTAACCAATAATACGTCTGGAGGAGGTTCAACGGACCCTTCAACTATTTTCTTATCTGGTACTTATACTGAAGATTTAACATTAGACGCTAACAACACATACAAGTTAAATGGATCTTTAATCATGGCAAGCGGAACCACTTTAACTATTCCACCATGTATGACTATTAAGGCATTATCATCTGGAGCAGATGTATATATTGCAATATCTCAGGGTGCACAAATCATAGCTAATGGTACTGCTGATTGTCCTATTGTTTTTACATCTGATGCTGCAAGTCCTGCTGCTGGAGATTGGGGAGGATTAATATTATTAGGAAAAGCACCTATCAACTCTGTTACAGGAACAAACACTGCAACTTCAGAGATTGCAAGTTTACCTTACGGAGGAAATACTGCTAATGACAATTCTGGATCTTTAAGCTATGTACGTGTTGAGTATTCTGGTGGTGCAGCAGATGGACAATCTGAAAATAACGGATTCTCTTTTTATGGTGTAGGTAACGGAACGTCTGTAAACTACATCCAGGCTTTTGCAGGAAAAGATGATGGAATCGAATTTTTTGGAGGAACAGTTAATGCAAGCTACATCTCTGTAATCAATGCAGAAGATGACTCTGTAGACTGGACTGAAGGTTTTTCTGGAACATTAAATAATGTATACATCTCTAATAGAGCATCAGACGATAAAGCAATAGAAGCTGATGGTTACAATACAGACTTTAGTAATGCTACAGGAATATTTTCTAAGCCAACTTTAAATAATGTATCTATTATTGGAGAAGGTTCAGCTAACTCATCAGAAGCGGTTAGATTAAGAGCTGGTACACAAGGTATATTTAGCAACATAATGATTACAGGATATGCTGAAGGTTTTGATTTAGATGATGCTGACACAGGAAACGGAGTTGTAAGTGACGATCTTCAGGTAACAGGAGTAACTTTTGTTGACGTTTTAACTAAAGTTAAAAATGATACTACTGTAACTTTCACAGATGCTGACTTTTATACTGCAGAAGGTTCTGCAACTGGAACAGATTACACAACTTGGGGAGCTGGTTGGACAATCAATTAAACCAAAATATATATCAAAAAAAAAGCCTTGCAAATGCAAGGCTTTTTTTTTGATATAATAACTTAATTACTAGTAGCTACTGGATTTTTTACTTCCCACTCGCTAACATTAGCAATTTTGTTATTAGTATAATCTACTTCTTTAAGAGTGGTATCATTCCAATAAAACCACTTGCCGACTTTTTTACCATTATCATAACTTGCTGAAACTTGTTTCTTGCCTGCTGTATCAAAACTTAACCACTCACCTTGTAACTTACCATCTGTCGTATAAGCTCCTGTTTGGCTTACAACTCCATTGTCGTGATAATAAACAACTTCTATTAAGTTAGTGTTTTTATTAAGTTTTAAATCCCTTTTGTCTTGAGCAAAAGAAACCACAGTAAATAAAAAAGCAATTGAAACTAAAATTGATTTCTTCATAATTATGGGTTTTAACATTATACTTCAAAGATACACAATTCATAACATTTATGCAACATTTACGTAACATTAAATTAACATTGGAATTATAAAGCACTGAAAAACAATCGTTAAACAAATTAAATTAACATAATAATCCTTAATAATTACATAATATTAGGGTTACATTAAAATCACTTTGTGTGGTGATATTTGTTGGTGTCTTAAGACAACACAATTAGTATTTCATATAATCTATTAGTTTTTGTCGACTACATTATTATGATTTCTAATGAGACTGCTTTTGGCCAAAGCAGTCTTTTTTTATTAATTTTATAAGGTTAATACTTAGGAAACATTAAGTTAACATTAGAGTTATTTCTTTGCAGCGACAAAAACTAATACCTTTTAATGAAACTTATTTTATCTGTTGCACTATTATTGTGCATAACCTTAACTGTGCGTGCTCAAGAAATTAGTGATACGTCCTTTGGTAAAGGACTAATTAATTTTATAGCAAAGGACAGTTCTTTTAGTATAAAATTTGCACCTCGCTTTCAGGTTAGATCTATATCCTCTTGGGATCATGATGGGTCGCAATATACTAGTCCAGAACACAACTTTATTGTGCGACGTGCACGTTTAAAGTTTGATGGTTTTGCCTACAGTCCAAAATTAAAATACAAAATAGAATTAGGTT
Source organism: Olleya sp. AS48 (assembly GCF_038900355.1). NCBI lineage: Bacteria > Pseudomonadati > Bacteroidota > Flavobacteriia > Flavobacteriales > Flavobacteriaceae > Olleya > Olleya sp. AS48. Next base: position 230,048 of record NZ_JBBMRD010000002.1, read on the forward strand.
TATCTAACAGAGATCTTTCTGGTGCAAACCAATTTAATCGTAATACACCTAGATATATTTTAGATGCTGTAATTATGTGGCAATTTGCTGATAATTGGGAGCTTTGGGCTGGACAAACAAAATTACCTGGTAATGTAGAGCGTGTTGTGTCATCCGCAAATTTGCAATTAATTGATCGTTCTTTATTAAACAGTCGTTTTAATATTGATCGTGACTTAGGATTGCAATTACGTCACACATCAAACTTAGGAGGTAATTTTTTAATGCGTCAAAAATTAGCTATTTCTCAAGGCGAAGGTCGTAATGTCTCGGAAGGTAACGAAGGTGGTCTACAATATACAGGTCGTTTAGAGTTTTTACCTTTTGGTAAGTTTCAATCTAAAGGAGCCTATATTCAAGCAGATTTAAAAAGAGAATCTAAACCTAAATTAATGTTAGGTTTTACTTATAATTTTAACGAAAACGCTGTACGCGAACGAAGCGGTTTAGGCGACTACATGTTTAAAAGTGATGGTACATTGTATGAAACCAACATATCTACTATTTTTGCAGATGCTATGTTTAAATACAAAGGATTTTCATTTATGGGAGAATATGCTAATAGAGAGGCCGATCAACCTATAGCAATTGACACAGATGGTACAACACCAACTGGAGATATTGTTTTAACTGGTAAAGCCCTAAATTTACAAGCAGGCTATTTATTTAAAAGTAATTATGAAATTGCAGCTAGATACACTACATTAACTTATGATGCTGTAACCGGAAACTTACCGACAGATCAGTACACTTTAGGAGGATCTAGATACATTGTTGGACACAAACTAAAAGTACAAACAGATTTAAGTTACACAACTGTAAGCGGTAACGAAGATAACATTACCTTTAGACTTGGATTTGACCTTCATTTTTAACAATAAAACATAACATTGTCATAACATTGCACTCAAAAACAGTAAAGATATTTGCAAACTTATTTTAATTAAAAACTATGGATAATATTTATTTATTTATGTTGATTGCCATAACAGTATTAGCAATCGTTGATATTGTTGTAGGTGTTAGTAATGACGCCATCAACTTCCTAAACTCAGCTATAGGCTCCAAAGCTATTTCTATGCGAACTATCATGATAGTTGCTAGTTTAGGTATCTTTATTGGTGCTGTATTTTCTAGCGGAATGATGGAAGTAGCACGTAAAGGTATATTTGTACCTGCTATGTTTAGTTTTGAGGAGATCATGTATATATTTATGGCAGTAATGATTACTGATATTTTACTACTTGACTTTTTTAATACATTAGGTTTACCAACATCCACTACTGTATCCATAGTATTTAACCTACTTGGTGCAGCAGTTGTAATGTCATTAATTAAAATTAGTGCTTCAGACACGCAAACATTTGCTGATTTAGGCAACTATATTAACACTAAAAAAGCTGTCGAAATTATTACAGGAATTGTAATGTCTGTCTTTATAGCATTTACTGTTGGTTCATTAGTACAATGGGTATCGCGTTTAATTTTCACTTTTCAATACGAAAAAAAATCTAAATTTTTTGGAGCTATTTTTGGCGGTATATCATTAGCTTCAATAACTTACTTTATCTTTTTAAAAGGTCTTAAAGGGACTCCTTTTTACAAAAGCATTAATAGTGTTGTAGAAGGAAACGAATTATACATACTAATAGGAAGCGTTATTTTCTGGACTTTATTTTCTTATATTTTTCAAAAAATAACTAAAAAAAGTGTTCTAATTATAGTAATAGCAGTTGGTACATTTGGATTAGCATTAGCCTTTTCTGGAAATGACTTGGTAAATTTTATTGGTGTCCCTATGGCAGCTTACCACTCGTTTGAGGCGATGCAAACAGCCTTTGCTACTTCAGGAACATTACCAGCAGATTTCTCTATGGCAATTTTAGAGAAAAAAGTACCAGCCGAGCCTTTATTATTGTTTGTTTCTGGAGCTATAATGGTATTAACGTTATGGTTTTCTAAAAAAGCTAAAACAGTAGCCGAAACTGAAATTAACTTATCTAGCCAAGGCGATACGCATGAAAAATTTGAACCTAACATGTTATCTAGAGGTATTGTAAAAGGAACCTCAGCTTTATCTGATTACTTTAGTGCAATTGTACCAAAATCAACGCAAGCAAAAATTGACAAAAGCTTTCAAAAGCCTACTGCTAAAGCTTTAACTAAAACACAAAGTAAAGATTTACCAGCTTTTGATATGATTAGAGCATCTGTTAACCTTATGGTGGCTGGTGTATTAATTGCAATTGCAACATCTATGAAACTGCCTTTATCTACAACCTACGTAACGTTTATGGTCGCAATGGGTACATCCTTTGCGGATCGTGCCTGGGGACGCGAAAGTGCTGTATATAGAGTCGCTGGTGTATTAAATGTAATTGGTGGTTGGTTTGGAACTGCTATTGGAGCCTTTTTTGCTGCAGGTACAGTCGTGTTTTTAATAAAGTGGAATCCTAAAGTGATGACACCAATATTATTATTATTAACTGCTATTTTACTAGTTAGAAATTATTTATCACACAAAGAGACGTCTAACAAAACTGCTCCAGAGGATAGCTTAACAGATTCAGAAAGCAGCTCTGTACAAGGTGTTATTCACGAAAGCGCCAAAAACATTGCTAACGTTGTAAAAAGAGGAAACAAAATTTACACTAACGCTATTAATGGTTTAGCTATACAGGATAGCGCATTACTTAAAAAGAATAAAAAACAAGTTATTAAACTGTCTACAGAAGTAGATGCACTTAGAGACAATATCTTTTATTTTATTAAAAATTTAGATGAATCTAGCTTAAACGCAAGTAACTTTTACATCAATATTTTAGGTTATTTACAAGACATGACGCAGTCGTTAGACTACATTACTAAAATGAGTCATAAACACGTAAACAACAATCATAAAAAATTAAAGTTTAGTCAAATAAAAGAGCTTAAAGAAATTGATGCACGTTTTGATTTGTTTTTCAATAATACACAAAACGCCTTTAATTCACGCTCATTTGAACAAATAGGAGATATTTTAGGAAGAAAGAATGAAATAATGGAACTTGTTTCCTCTAAAATCATTAAACAAGTAGAGCGTACAAGAACTGAAGAGTCTAGTCCAAAAAATACAACCTTATATTTTAATTTATTATCAGAAACTAAAGATTTACTTAGTGCTACTATGAATCTTTTAGAAGAGTACCATAATGCTCATGATGCATCTGTAACTCCTGCAACTTTAGAAGAGGAATAAATTAAATACCATTTATAATAAAAAGCTACCCTTAATCAGGTAGCTTTTTTTATGTCTATATATCAATAGCAAATACTTTAAGTATAGTCCATACCACTTTATGGAATTCAAAATTTAAAAAAACAAAGACTTAGCCTGACCTAATTAAAACCATAATAAACAAGTGTTTACAGCCCAAAAACTAAACTGAAAGCACACATCGTTTTCAATAAACCCAAGATTAAAACATCCAAAACAGCTTAGCATTCGTAAATAGAATAACTAAAAAATTAATGTATTTATGAAAAAAACATCAATAGCCTTATTCGCTTTAGTAATATTGTCATCATGCGTTTCTAAAAAGAAATTTGTCGCATTAGAACAAGAAAAAGGACAAATAACTAGCGAGCTACAAAAGACTCAGGTTGAAAAAGAAGAATTAGAAGCTAAATTTGCAAAAATTGAAGCTAGAGTAAACGAGTATAATTCTAAAATCAATAATCTGACTGATGAAGTAGGTGTTTTAACTGAAGAAAATCAGACTAAATTTGACGCAGTTGGAAACAAAGCTGTTATTTCAGAAAAAGCTAAAGTTGGTATGCGCGAAACTTTAAGTCGTGTTAGTCCAGAAGTAATGAAATATGTTACGACATTAGAAGACTCAATGAACATGGCTTTATCATTAAACTTAAAACGTTTTGTTGACACTACAGATTTAGATGAAAGTGATGATATCGCGATTAGCATCGAGGAAACTGTAGTTATGATATCTATTTCTGATAAAATGCTTTTTAATAGCGGAAGCTACAGAATTAGCAAAAAAGCAGACAAAATATTAAAAAAATTAGCTGACGTTATAAACTCTGAGCCAAGCTTAGATGTTATGATTGAAGGTCATACAGACTCTAGAACAATCAGTACAGATAAAGTAGCTGACAACTGGGATTTAAGTGTATTACGTGCCACTTCTGTAGTTAGAAAACTCCAAAAAGACTTTGGTGTTGCACCAGAAAAATTAATTGCATCTGGTAGAAGCAGCTATAAACCAGTTACAGATAACGACACTAGCGAAGGACGTTCTAGAAATAGACGTACACGTATTTTAATACTACCTAACATTGATAAGTTTTTTGCTTTAATGGCACAACAAAATTAGTTAGACACAACATATATTTTAAAAAAAGCATTCAATTTTGGATGCTTTTTTTGTGTCTAAAAGTTATAAAAATTGTAATAATCAATCATTAAGATTATAAAATTATGGATAAAGTGAATAATCATGCCTAACCAAAGTGTGTTATAGCGACTTCTTAAAAACCCTAACAATAATCCAAAAGGAAAAATCCATAAAAAAGAAAATATTGAAAAGTGAATTACCGCAAATAAAAACGCTGTCGCTATTATAGTAAGCCTAGTACTTGTCACCTCTTTTAAGGCATTAAACAAGACGCCTCTAAAAGCCAACTCCTCTATAACTGATGGCATTAAGGCAATAAATAGTGTTGCCCACAATAAAGGATAATCCAAGTACAAATACTCCTGAAAATAGTTTACAGATGCACCATCCGCAACAAAACTATTAATAAACCCAATAAAAAAGTAAACAAAAGTGCTTGTTAATATTGGTGTAACAATCGCAAAAGCAAGATGCTTAAGTTTTAAATCTTTGTAGTTGTATAACTGTAAAACGGGTTGTAAATCAAACGACGCAAAACCAATCACAATGCACGCAAAGCCTAGGACTGTAATAATTTCGGCCTCTAAATTATTAGGAAACGTGATATCTATGTAATAAACTAACAACATATAAACCAACATTGCTATATAAAAACCAATAATGGTAGACACCTTTTTAAGCTTATTAGTAGATACATTTTTTACAACAGACTGTCCGCATTGCGAACAAAATTTAACTTCTGTTTCAAAAATATAATTGCAATTTTTACAGAAAATAGACATTACGCAGCTTTATTAATTGAGGATGCCGAGTAAATCCCTTTGGCTAGATATCCAATGATTAATATTTTCCAGATTATTCCTGCTACTAATGTTAAAGGATCTGCAATAGCTGTAATAATTATTAAAGTTAGATATAACAATAATCCTAAAATCAAGGCTATTAAAGGTCTTTGTTTAGACCAAAAACCCAAAATGACGTAAACAATACTAACTACCAAGTTAATGCTTAAAGGTACTATATCTTCAGTTTTATAATAGATAAAAAAACCAAACACAGTAATAATACCTGCAATTATGAATAAGGTTTTTCTGGCCGATTTTATTTTCTCGTAAGCATTGTCCGTTTTACGCTTATCCATTACGCGTTTAGCATAAAACTTAGCAATGTCCTGATCGCTACCCTTTATTGGATATCCACATTCAGAACAAAAAGAGGCTTCTTCCTTTGCTGGCGTTTCACAATGTTTACATTCTGATTGTAATATTATACTTTGCGGTATTTCCATTAACACTTTACTTTGGTTTAGTAATATAGTATTTATTGTAGTTTTTGAACAAAAAAAAGCATCCGAATGTGGATGCTTTTTTTATCATAACACTTAATACTAGCAAGTTTATATACCTGCTTTTTTATTTAAGAACCACACATTAAGCAATCATCACCTTCAGCATCTTTAGCTTGAGCGATTAAAGCTTTCATTTCTTCTGGTGTCATTGGTTCTGCTTCTGCACTAGATGTATTTGCAAACTTAGCTGCTGTATTAGCTGCTTTTTGTTGTTTTTGAGCTACACTATCATTTTCTGCAACCTCAACCGTAGCTTTTACTTCTACTGGTTCTGCCTTCTTTATTTTTGTAACCGTCATTTTTTTAGCATCAACTGCACTCTTAGATCTTAAGTAGTACATTCCTGTTTTTAAACCGCTTTTCCATGCGTAAAAATGCATAGATGTTAGTTTAGCCATAGTTGCACCTTCTAAAAACAAGTTAAGCGATTGTGATTGATCAATAAAATAACCACGTTGTCTAGACATATCAATAATGTCTTTCATGCTTAACTCCCAAACGGTTTTATATAAATCCTTTATGTCCTGAGGAATAATATCTACATTTTGAACAGAACCGTTAGCTCTCATGATTTCGTTTTTAAGATTATCATCCCATAATCCTAAGTCTACTAAATCTTCTAGTAAATGCTTGTTTACGACAATAAACTCTCCTGATAATACACGACGTGTGTAAATATTAGAGGTGTAAGGTTCAAAACATTCGTTATTACCTAATATTTGACTTGTAGATGCTGTTGGCATTGGTGCTACTAATAATGAGTTACGCACACCATGTTTTTTAACATCGCTTCTTAATTTATCCCAATCCCAACGTCCACTCAAAGTGTCCTCTTGGATATTCCATAAATTGTGTTGGAATTGTCCTTGACTAATTGGTGATCCTTCATAGGTTTGGTATGGTCCATCTACTTTTGCTTCTTCCATACTTGCTGTTAAAGCAGCATAGTAAAGGGTTTCAAAAATATCTTGGTTTAATGCTTTTGCTGCATCACTAGTAAAAGGCATACGCAATTTAATAAACGCATCTGCCAATCCTTGCACACCTAAACCAACTGGTCTATGACGGAAGTTTGAATTTTCTGCTTCTTTAACAGGGTAGTAATTACGATCAATTACTTTATTTAAGTTTTTAGTAACACGCTTAGTAATACGGAATAACTCTTTATGGTCAAACTCTCCGTTTTTAATAAACATTGGTAACGCTATTGACGCTAGATTACATACAGCAACTTCATCCTTAGAAGTATACTCCATAATCTCTGTACATAAGTTAGATGACTTAATAGTCCCTAAATTTTTCTGGTTTGACTTACGGTTTGCTGCATCTTTATACAACATATAAGGAGTACCTGTTTCGATTTGAGATTCTAAAATTTTCTCCCAAAGCTCACGTGCTTTTATAGACTTACGTCCTTTACCTTCTGCTTCATACTTAGTATATAGTGCTTCAAACTCTTCGCTATGTACATCAGATAATCCAGGACATTCGTTTGGACACATTAATGTCCACTCTGCATTATCTTGGACACGTGCCATAAATAAATCTGGCATCCACATGGCGTAAAATAAATCACGCGCACGTAACTCTTCCGCTCCTGTATTTTTCTTTAAATCTAAAAAACTAAAGATGTCTGCATGCCAAGGCTCTATATACATTGCAAAACTACCTTTACGTTTTCCTCCACCTTGATCCACGTAACGCGCAGTGTCATTAAATACCTTTAACATTGGTACAATACCATTACTAGTACCATTTGTACCTGCAATATAGCTACCTGTAGCACGTACATTATGGATTGACAATCCAATACCTCCTGCAGATTGTGATATTTTAGCGGTTTGTTTTAATGTGTCGTAAATACCATCTATACTATCGTCTTGCATAGCTAATAAAAAGCATGAAGACATTTGTGGTTTTGGCGTACCAGAATTAAAAAGTGTTGGTGTGGCGTGTGTAAAGTATTTTTTAGACATCAGCTCGTATGTTTCGATAGCTGCTTCTAAATCGTTTAAATGGATACCTATAGAAACACGCATTAACATATGCTGTGGTCTTTCGGCAATTTTCCCATTTAGTTTTAATAAATATGAACGCTCTAAAGTTTTAAACCCAAAATAATCATAACTAAAATCACGATTATATATAATAGTCGAGTCTAATCTATCTTTATTCTCCATGATCACGTTATACACCTCATCTGACAATAAAGGAGCTTCTTTACCTGTTCTTGGGTTTACGTACATGTATAAATCATGCATGACTTCACTAAATGTCTTTTTAGTGTTTTTGTGTAAGTTAGATACTGATATACGAGCAGCTAAACGTGCATAATCTGGATGAGATGTTGTCATTGTTGCAGATACCTCTGCAGCTAGATTATCTAGTTCACTAGTAGTAACTCCGTCATATAATCCTTCAATTACACGCATAGCAACTTTTAATGGATCTACAAGTTCGTTTAAACCATAGCACAATTTACGCACTCTGGCAGTTATTTTATCGAACATTATTTGCTCTTTTCTTCCGTCTCTTTTAATTACATACATACTTTACACTGTTTATTATTCTTTTCTGGTTTGCCTTTCAGAAAAGGGGTTAACTTCTTGACCTAAATATAGACCAACCTGTTTTTCAATAGGTTAGTTATTTAAGTATTAATTATTTTTTTTGGGTTGGGTATAAAAAGTTTGTCAAGCGTTGCATGCAATGCTATAACAACTAAATAATCCAATAAAAATTATCTACGATTAGATTTCGGTATTAAAAGTCGAAATCCATATTGTATTTATCCTCATCAACTTCTTTGTTCATAACACCAGCCTTTTGGTAATCACCAACTCTTTTTTCAAAAAAGTTAGTTTTTCCTTGTAGTGATATCATTTCCATAAAGTCAAATGGATTAGCGGTATTATATACCTTATCGCAACCTAAGTCTTCTAATAAACTATCGGTTACAAACTCAAGATACTGAGTCATTAAATTAGCATTCATACCAATTAAACTTACTGGTAGAGATTCTGTTATAAATTCTCTTTCAATGTTTAAGGCATCTACTATAATTTCTTTAATACGTTCTTTTGGCACTTTATTGACTAAGTGGTTTTCATGAAGGTGTACTGCAAAATCACAGTGCATTCCTTCGTCACGAGAAATCAACTCGTTAGAAAACGTTAAACCTGGCATTATACCACGTTTTTTCAACCAAAATATAGCACAAAATGAACCTGAGAAGAAAATCCCTTCTACTGCTGCAAACGCAATTAAACGTTCTGCAAAGCTAGGAGATTCTATCCATTTTAGTGCCCAATCTGCTTTTTTCTTAATAGCCGGAAACGTTTCAATAGCATTAAATAAGCCATTTTTTTCAGTTTCATCTTTAACATAAGTATCAATTAGTAATGAATACGTTTCACTATGTATGTTTTCCATCATAATTTGGAAACCATAAAAGAATTTTGCCTCACTATACTGTACTTCGTTTACAAAGTTTTCAGCTAAATTTTCGTTAACAATACCATCGCTGGCTGCAAAAAATGCTAAAACATGTTTGATAAAGTAACGCTCATCGTCATTTAATTTTTCTTTCCAATCTGAAATGTCTTGGTGTAAATCAATCTCTTCTGCTGTCCAAATACTAGCCATAGATTTTTTATACCACTCCCATAAATCATGGTGTTGAATAGGAAAAATTACGAATCTATCTTTATTTTCTGCTAAAATTGGCTCTACTTCTTGCGACATTGTACTATGTTTTTCTGTGATTATAATATGCGATTATTTGCTTTGACTTGGGACTAACAAAGATTGGAAATAATCTATGATTTAAAAAGCTTGTTTAAGCTAAATGTTTTCAAAGTTTTTAACATCGATTGTTGAAATGTAGGTCTACAAGTGGCTGTTGTTGATGTTTCGGATTTTTTAACATTTTAATATTTTTTTAACATTGAAATTAAACGCTTAAAACACATAAACAAACAAAAATAAGTTGTAATTTAATGGTCATTTTTTTTACATCAAATTTAAAATACATACTAAACTTCTAACTGACTAACACTCTAGTCACTATGCAACCTTTAACAAAAAATACTTTTGTAGCATCTTATTTATCAGCGACATACAACTAAACCTAAAAGATTTGTTTTGTTTGCATTATTAAAAATAAAATACGTAAATGGCATAAAAAAAATGAAATTGAGATTATTATTACTTTGTAAATTATTACAATTAATACCACAAAAACGTTAACACTAAAAGCACACAAAACGTATTTTACAACAAACGCTAATTAGTATCAAAACTTGATATAAATAGTGTTAAAAAAAGATTGTTTTTATTTGAATAGAGCATTACAAAATTATCTCAATTTTTCTTTTTAAATTAGGTTAAAAAGAGATGAGATTTTAGTCTTAAATAGTAAAGCTTTTTTTACTTTTCTTTAAGAGAATTAAAGTATAATTTTTATAGTTTAATTAATGCTATTGGCAGAGCCGAATTATTTAGACATTTTTTCGGCAACTTTTTCAAGTTCTGTATACCAATCTTCTCCAAATTTTCTAATAAGTGCTTCTTTAACAAATTTATAAACTGGTACTTGTAATTCTTTACCTAAGGTACAAGCATCATCACAAATATCCCATTTATCATAGTTAACAGCAGAAAACTCGGTATAATCCTTAACTCTTATTGGATACAAATGACAAGAGACTGGTTTTTTCCAATCTACATCGCCTTGATTATAGGCTTCCTCAATACCACAAAGCGCAGTTTTTTTCTTATCAAAAATAACATAAGCACAATCTGCACCATTAATTAAAGGGGTTTCTATATCTCCAAAATCGGTAACAATAGACGTTCCCTGAGCTTCAATTGCAGCAATACCTTCTTTACGTAAATAGGGTTTTACTTTTGGGTAAATGTCTTTTAATATTTGAGCTTCATCTTTAGACAAAGGTGCACCAGCATCTCCATCAATACAACATGCGCCTTTACATGCAGAAAGATTACACATAAAATCCTTTTCTATTATAGCCTCAGACACTATAGTTTTACCTAATTGAAACATAAAATAACTTAACTTATTTTTTTACAAATATAAAGCATCTAAATAAAGTAAGCGCTATAATTTTAAAACTAGAAACTTATTCATTGTTTATCACTAAAATTCAATGAATTAAGACTACTTTTGCAAAAAAATTAAATAATTAAAATTATACGTTATGCCAATAAATTTTAAAGAAATATTTACTGTATTTATGGTGCTTTTTGCTGTAATTGATATTGTAGGTAACATTCCAATAATTATTGATTTGCGTAAAAAAGTTGGTCATATACAAAGTGAAAAAGCGTCAATTATAGCTGGAATTATATTAATCTCATTTTTATTTTTAGGAAAAAGCATATTAAATCTTATTGGTATTAATGTCAGCTCATTTGCTGTAGCAGGATCATTTATATTATTTTTTATTGCTTTGGAAATGATTTTAGGAATAACCCTATACAAAGAAGAAGACACTAACCCTTTAACTGCGTCTGTATTTCCGTTAGCTTTCCCACTAATTGCCGGACCAGGTAGTTTAACTACATTACTGTCTTTACGTGCTGAGTATGATATTAAAAACATAATAATAGCTGTAATTTTAAACGTGATTGTAATTTACATTGTTTTAAAAACATCTAAACGCATTGAGCGACTTATTGGTCAAAACGGAATTAGCATTATTAGAAAAGTTTTTGGAGTCATCTTATTAGCAATTGCTGTCAAACTGTTTACCGACAATATCAAAGTACTTTTAACCTAATTGTTGTATTTTTATAAAAATTTATTTTAATGAAACTATTTACATACATCACAACTATAATATCTGTTGTTTTAATAATATATAATGCTACAAACCTTAATTTTTCTGCATTATTTGAAGGAAAAAGCATTGTTGCAATAATCACCATACTAGCCTCGTTATGCGCTATTTGCTTAGTACACATTTTACGTATCTCTAAAAAAATAGAAGTTAAAAGTAAAAGCTAATGGATTTTGATACGATAATAATTGGTGCTGGAGCTGCAGGATTGTCTTGCGCATTAATTTTAGGTTCTGGACTTAAAAAACCTTTTGCTGAAGGAAAAAAAGTTGCATTAATTACGCATCAAAAAAATTCGCATTTACAAAATGCATTGTTTAATAATGTTTTAGGACTAAAACCAGGCACTTTAGGAAAGGACTTACTTGAAGAAGGTATATTACAATTATCGCAATTATATCCTGAAGTTATACAAATTGACAAGGAAAAAGCAGAGCAAGTTATTGAAACAGAATCTGGCTATAGCATTGTTACAAACAAAAAGACTTACACAACAAAACGTGTTGTTATTGCTGTTGGCTACACTAATTTATTAACCATATCTGGATTAGAAAACTACGTTAAACCACATCCAAAAGCTGCGATTGAAAAAGATAGGATTTGGCTAGAAAACATAGACCATCTAATAAAACACAACCTTTATGTTGCTGGAACTTTAGCTGGTTGGAGAAGTCAGTTTGCTATTGCTTCCGGAAGTGGAGCACATGTAGGAACCGATATTTTAACTTTATGGAATAATGGCAAACACACTAAGGTGCACGATAAAATTTAATTTGCACTATTAGATAAGTCAATAACTTTATCAATCATTATATCATGCTTGTTCAATATTTTAAAGTAAGCACCAAAACCATATAACTGTTCTGCTAGAGTAGCTTTTAAATAATGTTTAACCTCTTCCTTATAAGCTACAAATACGATGTTAGAGCGTGTTTTGATTTTTAAAAAATCTTCGAAAGATTTTACAACTTCGTCCGTAATTTTAAAGTTATTAAAAAAGTCTTGCCTAGACATGTTTTTATAAACGTCACGTTCTTTTTCTAGCTCTTCAAAAATAAAATTATTTAACAATCCTCTTTTTTCCAAAAAAGTCAAGGTTTCGTTTAGCATTTTAGTGTCATACGGAACAAAAACATCAGGTATTATTCCACCTCCACCATAAACGATATTTCCCTTAGGTGTTGTATACTTCAAGGAGTCTGCTACTTCAATTTTACTTTCATCTAAAAGCTCTCCACTGTTTAGGCGATCAGAATAATCGTCATAATAATCTCGGTTACCATTGTCGTAAGATCGTTGTATAGATCGACCAGTTGGTGTATAATATTTAGACACTGTTAATCTTACTGCACTTCCGTCTCCTAATTTCATTTCGCGTTGCACCAATCCTTTACCATAAGAACGTCTACCTACAATAGTCCCTTTATCATTATCTTGCAAAGCACCTGCAATAATCTCTGAGGCAGAAGCAGAGCTTTCATCTATCATTACATACACCTGTCCTTTTTCAAAGTCACCACGTTTGGTAGCATAGCTCCTATCTTCTTTTCCTTTTTTATTTTTAGTGTAAACTATTAACTTATCATCTTCCAAAAACTCGTCAACAATATTTACAGCTACTTCTAAAAAACCACCTGGATTACCTCTTAAATCTAAAGCTAAACTGGTCGCTCCTTGCTTCTTTAAATTTAGTAATGCTTTTTTAAATTCTGTAAAAGTACTTTCTGCAAATCGGTTAATTTTAATGTAACCCAACTTATCTGTTAGCATATATGCTGCATCTACGCTTTTAATTGACACCTCATCTCTAGTCACATTAAAAGTTAACAGCTTAGGCTCTCCTTTTCTAAAAACCTCTAAAAGCAACTGTGTGTAACGTTCACCTTTTAATTTATCAATCAAGGTATCATTATCATAGCCACCACCTAAAAGCGACTCGCCATTTGCAGATATAATCCTATCTCCTCCAACAATACCTACTCTTGCGCTTGGACCATTTTCAATAGTTTTGATAACCGTTATGGTATCTTTAAATGTGTAAAAGTTAATACCAATACCTACAAAGTTACCTTTCATGTTTTCGGCAACTTTTTGCATATTTTCTTTTGGAATATAAACTGAATGAGGATCTAGATTCCCCAAAATTCCATTAACGGTAACGTCTACAATACTATCGGTATTTACATCTTCAACATACTCATAATCAATATAATCTATTAACCTATTAAGTTTATCCTTTTTACTATTAGATGTAAACAACCTGTCTGATGAATCACCAAAATTTAATTTTCCACCAATAAAGATTCCTGTTGCAATTGCAACACCTATAATTAAAGGAAAATATATTTTGGATTTGGACATTAGTCTTCTAATTGTTCGATTAATTGGATATCTATTCCAGCTTTTTCTAAAAATTTTAAGCCTGAATTATCTTTGTATCCTTGATTATATACTACACGTATTATGCCAGCTTGATGTATTAGCTTACTACAATCTTTACATGGTGACATTGTAATGTACAATGTTGCACCTTTACAAGATTGTGTAGAAGACGCTACTTTTAAAATTGCATTAGCTTCTGCATGTAAAACATACCACTTTGTGTAACCCTCTTCGTCCTCGCAAAAATTTTCAAACCCACTTGGTGTACCATTATAACCATCTGAAATAATCATTCTATCTTTAACTATAACAGCTCCTACTTGTTTACGCTTGCAATAGGATAGCTTACCCCATTCTGTAGCTATTCTTAAATAAGCTTTATCGTATTTGAGTTGTTTTAAGTCTGACATAATTAAGTAATAGAAATTATAACGCATAAAAAGATGCGCTTAGATATAAACGAAGATACTCGCTTCATATTTTAATCACAATTTTAAATATGAAGTTTATGAAAATTTTAATGATAATTAACCTAAAAACGGACTGTTTAACAACATAGGAATTACTAATCCAACAACAATTGCAGAGATTACCATAACCCAATCACGCTTAGAAAATCTAAATACAGTTTGAAAAATGTAACTTAAAAACAAGACTACAAAAACAATTATAATTTGAGCAATCTCTATACCTAATGCAAACTCTACAAGTCGCAATAACTTACTATCGCCTTGATCTAAACTCATCCTAAACTCTCTAGCAAAACCAAAACCATGTACTAAACCAAAAAACAAGGTAGACACAAACAAAAGTCCAATTTTTTGGCTTTTAGCAATCTTACCTGCTGTAAAGACATTGTAAACAGCTACAATTAATATAGTAACAGGAATCAAAAACTCAATTAAATCACCATCTATTTTTACTTTTCCGTAACTAGCCAAAATCAAAGAGATAGTGTGACCAACAGTAAACATTGTAACTAGCCACAATACGCGTTTCCAATCTTTAAAAAGATATGGCACTGCCAAAACAATTAAAAATAAAACATGGTCATAAGCGTTGATATCTAATACATGGTTAATACCATACTGTACATTTATCCAAAATTCTTGGAACATATAAATTAGGTTTTAGGGTTGTGGTAAATATACATAAAAACAAAAACGCTAGCCAAATTATAAGCACGATACAGATTAAAAAAAAGACTTTAGTAAAAAACTATAAAATATAGCGATAGTTTGGTAAATTTGAACTCAAAACATCACCTTTTATACCTATGGAATTATATCCTTTAAAATTTCAACCGCTTTATAAATACAGAATTTGGGGAGGCGAAAAACTAAAAACTGAGCTTGGTAAAAACTATTCCAAAAACATGATAGGTGAGTCTTGGGAAGTATCTGACGTTAATAATGACGAAACGACTGTATTAGAAGGTCCACTTCAAGGGTTGACTTTAAAACAATTAATCCAAAAATATAAAGGCGATTTTTTAGGCGAAACCGTTTATACTACATTTGGAAACAACTTCCCTTTGTTAATTAAATTTATTGATGCAAAAACGCCTTTATCAATACAAGTTCATCCAAGTAACGAAGTCGCTAAATCACGACACAATTCTTTTGGTAAAAACGAAATGTGGTATGTTATGCAAGCCGAAAAAGAGGCTGAATTAATCATTGGATTTAAAGAAAACTTATCTCCAGAACAATATGAACAACATTTAAAGGATGGTAAGCTATTAGACGTAATGAACCATGAAGTTGTAAGTAAAGGAGATACTTTTTATATTCCAACAGGACGTGTCCATGCTATTGGAGCAGGTGTGTTGTTAGCCGAAATACAACAAACATCTGACATTACATACAGAATTTACGACTACGACAGAGTTGATAATAGTACAGGTGAAAAAAGAGAATTACATAACGATTTAGCTAAGGATGTCATAGATTTTTCCGTACACGACACCTACAAAACACACTATAACAAAACGACTAACCAATCTAATGATTTAGTTCATTCAGCCTATTTTAAAAGCAATTTTATTAAAATTGATGGTACACTAAATAAAGATTACAGCAATATAGATTCGTTTATAATATACATATGTGTTGAAGGAAACGTAGAAATTGAGTGGAAAAAGGATGTTTTTACCTTAAAAAAAGGTGAAACAGTATTACTTCCTGCTAGTATTAAAAACATTTCTTTATCTTCAACATCTTGTGAGTTACTAGAAGTTTATTTATAACAATTACTATGAAAAAAATTACTTTAAAAGATATAGCTAATCATTTTAGTGTTTCAATTTCGACAGTTTCAAAAGCTTTAAATGATAGCCCAGAGATTAGTAAATCTACTTCAGAAGACATAAAAGCTTACGCTAAAGAAAAAAATTACACACCAAACTTTAATGCCTTAAGCTTAAAAAATCAACGCACTAAAACCATTGGGATTATCATTCCAAACATGCTTAACTATTACTTTGCACAAGTATTAAAAGGAATAGAAAAAACAGCTACAAAAAAAGGTTACAAAATAATTACTTGTATATCCAATGACTCGCTTAACAAAGAAATTGAAACGATAGAAATGTTATCCACAGGTGTTGTAGATGGTTTTATTTTATCTGTAGCTGAAGAAACAGAAACCGAAGCATCTTTTGATCATTTTAAATCTTGTATTGCTAAAGAAATTCCTTTAGTCATGTTTGATCGCGTTGTTGAAGACATAGATTGTGACAAAGTAATCACTAACGACTTTATGGCATCTGTAAACGCTGTAAATTACTTAAAAAATAAAGGCTGTAAAAAAATAGCTTTTGCTGGCGCAAATATGGACTTAAGCATAGGAAAACTAAGACACGAAGGCTATTTAGCTGGTTTAAAAAATAATAATTTAGAAAAAGACGACGACATTATAATAACAACTCATGAAATATATTACAAAAAACATGAAGCTGTCGTAAAACCATTATTTGAACATACTTTTGATGCACTTATTGCTTCTGACGAGTCCGTAGCAATTGCTGCAATGAAAATAGCCCATGAAAAAGGCATTAAAATACCTACAGAATTATCTGTTTTAGCGTTTTCTAACGGAATTTTAGCAAGACACTCCAATCCTAGATTAAGTACAATAAGTCAACATGGAGAGATTATTGGCGAAAGAGCAGCCACACTTTTAATCAATAAACTAGAAAAGAAAATAACAAATACAACCATTGAAACTATAGAAACTGATATTGTATTTAGAGACTCTTCAAAATAAGATTAAACAAACAACAAGCTAACAACTAGCTAATTACAACCAACAAAAAAGCCTTTATAAAACTATATTTTAGTATTATAAAGGCTTTAAACGTACTCAAGGTGGGAATCGAACCCACACTCCGAAGAATCGGATTTTGAATCCGACGCGTCTACCAATTCCGCCACTTGAGCAATTTGAGATGACAAAAATAAATATATTTTAGAAATATCCCTTAAAAATAGCGTCTAATATCTTTTAAAGCTCAAAAATTATACTAAATTTGCACCTCATTAAAAATCATGTAGCCTAAAAACCTACCAAACAACAGATTAACAATGCCAAACACAAAGCCAGAAGCTAAAATATTTTCCATTACGCAAAGTAAAGCGTTAGCAGAGAAAATCGCTCATGCTTACGGATCAGATTTAGGCAAAGTAATAACATCAACTTATAGTGATGGCGAGTTTCAACCATCATACGAGGAATCTATCAGAGGAACTCGTATTTTCATCATTGGATCAACAAATCCAAGCTCAGAAAACTTAATGGAAATGTTATTAATGATTGATGCAGCAAAACGTGCGTCTGCAAGACACATTACAGCTGTATTGCCTTACTTTGGTTGGGCAAGACAAGACCGTAAAGATAAACCTAGAGTACCTATTGCTGCTAAATTAGTAGCAAAAATGTTGGAAGCAGCAGGAGCTACTAGAATTATTACTATGGATTTGCACGCTGACCAAATACAAGGATTTTTTGAAAAACCTGTAGATCATTTGTTTGCTTCAACCATCTTTTTACCTTATTTAAAAGATTTAAAGCTAGACAATTTAACTATAGCTTCTCCAGATATGGGAGGATCAAAACGTGCTTATGCTTATTCAAAAGCATTACAAAGTGATGTGGTTATTTGCTACAAGCAACGTGCTAAAGCCAATGTAATTTCACACATGGAATTAATTGGAGATGTTACTGGTAAAAATGTAGTATTGGTAGATGACATGGTAGATACTGCTGGTACACTTACAAAAGCAGCAGATTTAATGATGGAACGTGGCGCATTAAGTGTAAGAGCTATTTGTACAC
Organism: Olleya sp. AS48; assembly: GCF_038900355.1. Taxonomy (NCBI): domain Bacteria; kingdom Pseudomonadati; phylum Bacteroidota; class Flavobacteriia; order Flavobacteriales; family Flavobacteriaceae; genus Olleya; species Olleya sp. AS48. The sequence goes on from NZ_JBBMRD010000002.1 coordinate 248,407, forward strand.
ATCCAATATTGTCAGGTAATGCTTACGAAAGAATAGAGAACTCTAAATTAGAAGAATTAATCGTTACAGACTCTATCCCATTAAAGCAAGAAAGTAAAAAAATAAAAGTTTTAAGCTGTGCTGATTTATTTGCCGAAGTCATGCAAAATGTACATTACAATAAATCAATTAGCTCAAAATTTTTAATGTAGTAACGTATAACTACATCAACAACGTATTTAATAATTAAACATAAATAATAAAATGAAGTCAATTACAATCAACGGATCTCAAAGAGAAAGCGTGGGCAAGAAAGCAACAAAAGCCTTACGTAATGCTGGTCAGGTTCCTTGCGTACTATACGGAGGAGACAAACCAGTTCATTTTTCAGCAGCTGAGTTAGCATTCTCTAAATTGGTATACACACCAAATGCGCACACAGTTGTAATCGAATTAGAAGGTGGAACAGTTTTTAATGCTATTTTACAAGACATTCAATTTCACCCTGTAACAGATAATATTTTACACGTAGATTTCTACCAAGTATTTGAAGACAAAGAAATTACAATGGATATTCCACTTAACTTTATTGGTAACCCAAGAGGTGTAAGAAATGGTGGTGTTTTACGTAAAAACAAACGTAGTTTACGTGTTAAAGCTTTACCAGGAAACTTACCTGATTTTATCGATGCAAATATCGAAGATCTTAAAATCGGTAACAAATTATACATTACTAAGTTAGAAAACGAAGCTTACACTTTTATGCACCCAGACAATACTGTTGTGTGTCTAGTAAGACGTTCTAGAGCTGCAGTAACTGTAGACGATGAAGATGAAGATGAAGATGCAGATGATGTACCAGCAACTGAAACAGATGATGTAGCTGCAGTAAAAGATTAAGTTTCTTTTAAAATTAAATACCAAAAAGCATCCTTTTAATTTAGGATGCTTTTTTTATTTTTACAAAAACAGACATTATGCTTAAATGGATTTTTAAACTGTTTACAAACAATAAATCCTCAAATTTTATTGAAGAATTAGATCCCATGAAAAAATTTTTAATCGTAGGCTTAGGTAATATTGGTGAAAAGTATGAGAATACACGCCATAATATAGGCTTTAAAATATTAGACTTTTTAGCTACAAAAGAGGACATTACATTTGAAACTCAAAAATTAGGAGATGTTGCAACCTTTAGATATAAAGGCCGAACATTTATTTTACTAAAACCAAGTACCTATATGAATTTAAGTGGTAAGTCTGTATTATATTGGTTAACTAAAGAAAAAATTCCTTTAGATAATTTACTTGTTATTACAGATGACTTAAACCTACCGTTTGGAAGTCTCAGGATTAAAACTAAAGGTAGTGATGGAGGACATAATGGACTAAAAGACATTCAAGATAAATTAAACACCTCAAAATATAATCGTTTTAGATTTGGTATAAGCGATGCTTTTAGCAAAGGAAGACAGGTTGATTATGTATTAGGCGAATGGGAAGATGATGAAAACAAAAAACTTCCGGAACGCTATGAAAAAAGTGCAGAAATAGTAAAATCTTTTGGTACTGCTGGAATCAATAATACAATGAATAATTTTAATGGAAAATAAAAAAAGGAAGCTAAGTAGCTTCCTTTTTTTATTTATAAATATTGAGTAGTAAATTACTTTACAATTAACTTCTTAGTTGCAGTAGACTTTCCGTCTGTAATACTTAATAAATACAGTCCGGATTCTACATTATTTAATTTTATAGTTTGATTAAATTCAGTAGAATTTTGAAAAGACTCGTTAAAAACACGTCGTCCTCTAACATCATAAACAACAACATTAACATCACTAGACAAATTATTATTATTCATTTGGATAACAAACTCTCCATTATTAGGATTAGGATACACATTAAAACTACTAAAATCAGTAAATTCTGTAACAGATAAAGGTGCCATTACATTAATACGGTAATCTTCCACCTCAGCATCATGACCATTTTCGCAAGAGTTTGAAGCAGATGCATACTTTGTAGTTACACGCATAGTTGTCGCTCCAATAAGTGCATCAGAAGGAACGGTAACCATTAGTCCAGAATTTCCTGAAGGTCCATTTGTTACATTAATAGCAGAGCCCAAGTCATAAGTTTCATTTGCTTCAAATAAACAATTTTGATTCCAATCTATCCAAACATTAGTTACACAAGTATAGTTACCATCTGTATTTTGGTGTGTTACTAATGGATAAGTAGAGCCTCTATTAACATCCGTTGTTTGAGTTGCAATAGTAGAGCCTGTATAATCACTATAACCAGAAGGTTTACCAGAAGTATTGTTTATATCTGCAAATTGAACTAAAGTCGTACTAGTTTGATAACTTGTATTAGCAACAGATGCACAGATACCATCAATAATAGTTAAAGGTAAATCCACTGCTTTAGTTTGTGTAGCAGACGTACCTGTAATAGTAATTGTATAGTCACCAGCTGCAGCGCTTAGTAAACCAGATACGCTTACTAAAGTTGTTCCATCAGTATTTAAACTTGAAGGTGTAAATATCACATTTGCACTTGGTAATGCTGGACTGATTGAAGACGTGAAGTTAGTTGTCTCTGAAAAACCATTAACAGTAATCATATCTACATTATAATCCACCGCATCTATACTACAAGCAACTTGAGCTCCTGTAGCATTATTAAGCACAAAAGAAGGCGTATTACTTATTGAAAACACGCTAGACATAGCATAAAATATATTATCCGCAGCCTCAACCATTACTCTAGCATTATCCGTATCTGCAATTGCAGGTATAGTCACAACTTCTGTCCCATCATTAGCAGTACCAGATGCTAAAGTTATTGGGTAAGTTAAACCTCCATCTGTCGAAAATTTAATATTTACCGATTGGCAATTAATAACTGTTCCATCAGTATCTCCAACATTCCATATTAAAGTTTGATCACTTCCTGAACCCCAAGCTGGTGGAGTAACAACAGTAAATGGCTGCGTACCTACAACGTCAACCACCATTAAATCTGCATCAGTTTGTCCAATACCATTAGCAAAACCACTAGCATTATCCCTTACTATAAAGGAAAAATTCATGGTTCTTGCAACAGCAGGAGTCACTTCCCAAGTTGGTGTTAAATTACCAGCTACCACATCACTATAACTTGGCATATATCTATCTGGAGAATCTGTTGGCAATATAGATCTATACATTGGACCTGTAGTCCAATTTGGTTGTGGCGCTCCGTTTGTTGGTGCCTGAGACGGATCATTAGGACTCCAATTATACGTTAAACTTGCTAATCCATCAGGATCTGTTGCGGACCCTCTTAAAACAAAAGCTGTACTTGGTGGAATTGAATAATCAGAACCTGCATCTGCAACTGGAGGTTGATTAGTTAGTGCCATAGTCACACCACAATCACTAGTTCCTCCTGGTTGGATATTAGCAGATATATCTCTAATATTTACATAGTTAAAATGAGCATCACTATTAGATTGTACGTTAGTAGCACAAATACCAGCATAACCCATAATAGAACTACCAGAAGCTGGCTCTACTTCTGTCATACCATTTCCTGAACGACTGCAAGTATTCATACTATGCCATCCATCAAATTGATGGCCCATTTCATGCGCAACATAATCAATATCAAATGCGTCTCCTGTAGGATTTGGTCGTCCAGTATAACCTCTACCCTTTTGATTTCCTGTATAAGGTGGTGCACCATCAAGACACACGCAACCTAAACAACCTGCACTACCTCCTCCAGAGGTATTAAAATTATGTCCTATATCATACAAGCTTTCATCATTTAATGTTGTAGAAATCACTTGTTGTGTTTTTGTATTAAACTCTCCTGTCCAAGGATCTGTCGCTGCGTTATAATAAATCAATTGGTCATTTTGATTAATAAACACCAGTGTTATAGCCAAATCTCTTTCATAAACTTCATTTACTCTATTAATAGTAATTGCCATTTGAGCCTGAATATTTTGCTTCTTCTGCGCATCTGTTCCTGTTCCAGCAAATAATGCTCCATACTCACCATTACAGGTTTGAGCTAATCGATAGGTTCTAAGTTGCATATCGTCGGTATCAGCTAAAGCTCTTGCTGTTTCATTAGTAAGCGACCTAAGCTCTATGTTTTCATCTGTCAAACACTCAAAACCTTGTAAATCTTGACCTAAAGCACTTCTTTGATACACAATATAAAAGTCATTAGTAATAGTGTAAGGATCGATAAATAATGACCCTCTTTTTCCTGACAATGACATTGTATGTAATCCAAATTGAGTTAAACTAAACCGCATTGTAGCTGTTGGATCATCAATACCTACAGCTTTATACGTTTTAATCATCGGGTTTTTTGCTGCTAATTCTGACTCCATAATTGGAGATTCAGAAACACTAAAGCGTTCTAACTTACCTGTAGCGTCAGGAAAGTAAGCTATAACATTAGACTTACCTATATTTTCACCTCTTAAAGGAGCGTCTTTAATTGCTAATCTAAATTTAGCAACGTTTAAGGAAAATACTTGATAATCATCTGGAAAAGAAGCACGTCTAACTTTTTCTAAATTAGAAGTTTTAGCTTCGGTAGATTTAATCCAATAGTCCTGTTGACCATAGGAAAATACAAATGAAAGCATCATAAGTATTTTAGATAAATTGAGTAATCTTGTTTTCATGACAGCTGGTTTTAGTTGAATTATTAGACTAAAATAATGAGAATTCTTAATAAAATGTGTAAAAAAATAATATTCCTTTTAAAATTTAACACCCTAATTAGCAATTTTTCCATAAATTTATCGGATTAAACTAAAAAACCCTTTGATGAAAAAAATTACACTTTATCTTTTTTCTATACTATTCACTTTAAGCTTAACAGCTCAAGAGGAAAAGAGAAATAACGGTCCAAAAAACGTAACCCCTGAAAATGCACGTAGTCTAGAGGACACGGGTTATGTAAAATGTTCAAGCACAGAATATGAAGCTTACTTAGCTCAACAATTTCCTGAAAGAGCTACAGATGGTCAATTTGAAGATTGGATGGCTACCAAAATTGAAGAAGCTAAACAACAACGCCTTGCAAATCCAGATAGCAGAAGTATGGTTGTTATTTCAATTCCTGTAGTAGTACACGTTGTTCACTCAGGACAAGCAATTGGTGTAGCACCAAATATTACTGACGCACAAGTAATTTCTCAAATTGATGCAATGAATGAGGATTTTAGAAAATTAACAGGTACACCTGGTGATGGAACTGGAGTTGATGTTGAGATAGAATTTTGTCTTGCTCAACAAGATGAAAATGGTAATCCAACTAATGGTATTAATCGTTTTGACTCTACTGCTTTAGGTACAACATGGTCTGGACCAGGAGGTAGTACAGATACAGTACTTAAACCTGCTACAATTTGGGATCCTACACAATACATGAACATGTGGTCTGTTCAATTTACTGATCAGACGCTTTTAGGTTATGCACAATTTCCTAATGCTTCAGGATTACAAGGTTTAAACGCAAATAATGGTGGTGCTAACTCGGATGGTGTTGTAGCTGCATATAGTACTTTTGGAGATATTGGTAGCAATGATGGTAGCTTTTTATTAAACGCACCTTATGATAGAGGTAGAACAATGACTCATGAAGTAGGTCACTACCTAGGTTTAAGACATATTTGGGGTGATGCTAACTGTGGAGATGATTTTTGTGCAGATACACCAACGCAACAAACATCTAGTGGTGGTAACTGTCCAGCAACGACAACTTGTGATGGTGTTGCTGATTTAACTACCAATTATATGGATTATTCAAACGATATCTGTATGAATAACTTTACTCAAAATCAAAAAGACAGAATGTTAATTGTAATGGCTAATTCGCCTCGAAGAATGGAATTAGCTAGCTCTAATGCATGTAACTCTTCAACAATTCCATTTATCAACACGTCTTCTGGAACACCTTCTCCTGGACAAATAGCTGAAGGTAGTGATTGTAATTTCCAAGATTATACAATTGATTTTACAATCTCTTTAGGTGGTACTGCTGCTTCAACTGTAACATTATCAAACAGTGGAACAGCTACAGAAAATGAAGATTTTATGTTAATGAATAACTCTGTAACATTTCCTGCTGGATCAACTACACCTAGTAATGCTGTTACTTTAAGAGTATTTAATGATAGCTTTGTTGAAGCTGATGAAACTATTGAATTAACCTTAAATTTAACAACTACAGGTGATGCTACGGTATCAACAGTACCTTACAATGTTACCATATTAAATGATGACGCTGTAGTTTCAAACACTGCAAATGTTACATATTTTAGTGATGACTTTGAAGATGAAGATATTTCTGATTGGACAACAACAGATGCCGATGGTGATGGTAATTCATTTGGAGATCAATTTACAGTAGGCGTTGTTTTAAGTCCTAGTTTAATGTCACGTTCATGGATTCAAGTACCATTAACTCCTGATAATTGGGCTGTAACTCCAGCAATAGATTTATCTGCTGCTTCTGGAACAGTTACAATGAGCTGGACTACTCAAGTGGCTGCAGCAAGTTGGGATGAAGAAAAATATAGCATCCATGTAGGTAACACAAACAATATTGCAACCTTAGTAAATTCTGCGACCTCAATGACAGAAATACTAGGTGATGTTGGAAATACAGGAGCAATTATATCTCATACGTTTGATATTTCGGCATTTGCTGGTCAATCAAATGTTTATATTGCTTTTAGACATTGGGATTGTACAGATCAAGACTTTTTAGCTATAGATAATGTTGCTGTGACATCAAACGTTAACACATTAGTACAAACAGATGTTAACACTACTACACCTGACCAGATCAACTTAACTGCTGCTGGTCAAGCTTACTCGACAGATGTTTCAACTGGAAATATCATGCTAGATATTGATAACACAGGAGGATTTGCTCATGGCTGTACAACAGTAGCTGTATCTAGAGATGCAACAACTGCTGGAGCTGCAGCTGTATCGTATGCTGGCGCAACTGATGCTGCTGGTTTTGTAACTGCTAAAACTTTTGATATCACAACCACAAATGCTAGTACGAGTGACGCATCTTCAATTAACTTCTACTTTACTGAAGCTGAAATAGCTGCTTGGGAAACTGCTACTGGAAATAACAGAAGTGCATTACAAGTTAAAAAAGAAGGTACTAACGAAGTTGTACCTGTTACAATTAGTGCGTTTGGTACTGACTTAATATTATCTGCATCATTTACTACAGGTATCGCAGATACTTATTACTTTGGATCACAATTAGCATTCTTATCGGTTAATAATTTTGAATTAGCTAGTACATTATCTATATACCCTAACCCATCTGTTGGTGTATTAACTATAAAAGCAGCTAATGACAATGATTTACCAAATGCTTACAAAGTATACAACATGCTTGGTCAGTTAATCACTGAAAACAACATTACCAACGCTCAAGATCTTACTATAGATACTACTCCATTTAGTAATGGAATGTATTTTATTAAAATATCTAAAGCTGGAAATGCTGTAACATTCCCTTTTATCAAGAAATAAAAAGATAAATACAATAATCTTAAAAGCCAATTGGATTTAATCCAATTGGCTTTTTTACTTTTGTAGTATAATATTAGAAAGTTGAAAACAAATCAAACACAAAACACTGTATTAACTATTGGTACATTTGATGGCGTTCATATTGGACATCAAAAAATAATCAAACAGTTAGTTGAGGTTGCAAATAATAAAGGACTTCAACCTTCTTTATTAACATTTTTCCCGCATCCAAGGATGGTACTTCAAAAAGACGCTAACATTAAGCTAATTAATACAATAAGTGAAAAAGAGTTATTATTAAAACGTTTTGGAATTACCAATTTGGTTGTAAAAAAATTCACCAAAGACTTTTCTAGATTAACCGCTGAGTCATTTGTGGAGGACATTTTAGTCGATCAATTAAAAGCAAAGCACGTAATTATAGGTTATGATCATCATTTTGGTCGTAACAGAAATGCTAACATCAATGACCTAAGACTATTTGGAGAGCAATTTAATTTTGATGTTGAAGAGATTTCTATGCAAGATATAGATGATGTTGCCATAAGTTCTACAAAAATCAGAGCTGCTTTAAATGAAGGAGACATCAAAACAGCTAACACGTACTTAGGCTATAATTTTATGCTGACAGGAACAATTATTAAAGGCAAAGGCATTGGTAAAACAATAAGCTATCCTACTGCAAATCTTAAAATTGAAGAAACTTATAAACTTATTCCTAAACAAGGCGTTTACGTCGTTCAAGCCATAATAGATAATGTACTTGAATTTGGAATGATGAATATTGGCACAAATCCAACAGTAAGTGGTACTACCCAAAGTATCGAGATTCATTTTTTTAACTTAAATAAATCTTTATATAACAAAACCTTATCAATTGAGCTACTACACAGGCTAAGAGAAGAGCAAAAGTTTGAAAGCCTAGACTTACTAAAAAAACAATTAGAGATTGACAACCATAATGCATCAGAATTTTTAAAGTCGTATGATAAATAAATTTCTATTTAAACATATTGACAATAGCGCCTTAATAGTTTTCAGAATTATTTTTGGTCTGTTGTGTTTTCTAGAATCCGTAGGAGCCATTTTTACTGGATGGATTAAAACTACGTTAATAGAACCAAAATTTACGTTCAACTTTATTGGTTTTGATTTTTTACAGCCACTACCTGGTAATGGAATGTATGTATATTACTTGATAATGGGTTGTTTTGGACTGCTAATCATGGTTGGTTACAAATACAGATTAAGCATGATTGCATTTACTGTTATGTGGACAACTACATATTTAATGCAAAAATCATCGTACAACAACCACTATTACTTATTATGCTTACTAAGCGGAATTATGGTGTTTTTGCCTGCTAATAGATACGCATCAATTGACGCCAAACTCAATCCTGAAATAAAAAAAATAAGTATGCCTAGCTGGTGTAAATGGATTTTTGTAGTGCAATTATTAATATTATATACTTACGCATCCATTGCCAAAATGTATCCTGATTGGTTAGACCTAAGCGTACCTAGACAGCTGTTAGAAAACAAAATTAACTATCCTATTATTGGACAACTATTACAAAATCAATACTTACCTTTTTTTGTAGCTTATGGAGGTATTTTATATGATGGATTAATAATTCCTTTATTACTTTATAAACCAACCAGAAAACTAGCCTTTTACAGCTCTATAATATTCCATTTATTTAATTCTGTTGTATTTCAAGTAGGCATTTTCCCTTATTTAGCGTTGGCATTTAGCTTATTCTTTTTTGCTCCAGAATTAGTTAAAAAAATATTTCTTAAAAACAAGCCCTTATATAAGGACAACCAAGTTATTATCCCTAATTACAAACCAATCTTAATAGGAGCTACAACCATATATTTTATAATTCAAATCATTCTACCTTTACGTCATCATTTTATAAACGATAATGTTTTATGGACAGAAGAAGGTCATAGATTATCTTGGCGAATGATGCTTAGATCAAAATCTGGATACGCAACCTATAAAGTAGTCGATAAAAACACCAATCAAGAAACCTTAATAAATTTAAACGATTATTTAACCAAAAAACAACAACGCTTGGTCACTACAAGACCTGACGTAATATGGCAATTTGCACAGCATTTAAAAAAGGACTATAAGTCAAAAGGTCAAGATATTGCTGTGTACGTAAGTGCAAAAGTAAGCGTTAATGGAAGACCTCATAAAACGTTAATTAATACTAAAACAGATTTAGCTAGTGTCAAGTGGCAACCCTTTAAGCACAGTGATTGGGTATTACCTTCGCAATTAGATAAATAATTTATTTTAAAGCAACCAAAATCTTACTACTTTTACAACATATAATTTGAAGTTACAAATTGTCACCTAGCACATCAATTATAGTGTGCCAAAGCATGAAGTAACACCCAAAACAAAACATATGTTACAAGTACCATTTATCAGAGAAAACAAAGATTTAGTTATCAATAGATTAGCAGTTAGAAACATAGATGCTTCTACATTGATTGAAGAGGTAATAAATTTAGATGAAGAGCGTCGTGCTTTACAAACTAAATTAGATGCAGTTTTAGCAGAATCCAATGCTATCTCTAAAGAAATTGGTATTTTATATAAATCCGGTCAAGCCGAAAAAGCAAATGCTTTAAAAGCTAAAACAGCAGATTTTAAAGACGAATCTAAAGAGTTAAACGACAAGCTTACTACTACAGCCGAAGCTTTAAATCAACTATTATACAAAATTCCAAACATTCCACACGCTTCTGTACCAAAAGGTAATAGCGAAGAGGATAACGAAGAAGTTTACGCCCAAGGTGAAATCCCTAAATTACATGATGGTGCTTTACCACATTGGGAACTAGCAAAAAAATATGACATCATAGATTTTGAATTAGGTACAAAAATAGCTGGAGCAGGTTTTCCAGTATACAAAGGTAAAGGCGCTAAGTTGCAACGTGCATTAATTGCCTATTTTTTAGATAAAAATACAGCAGCTGGCTATGAGGAAGTACAAGTACCACATCTTGTAAACGAAGCTTCAGCTTTAGCAACAGGACAGTTACCAGATAAAGATGGACAAATGTATCATGCTACCAATGTTAGCCCAAGCCTATACTTAATTCCTACAGGAGAAGTTCCAGCAACAAATATTTACAGAAACGATTTATTAGACGAAAAAGATTTACCAAAGTGCCTAACCACTTACACACCATGTTTTAGAGTTGAAGCAGGAAGTTATGGTGCACACGTGCGTGGATTAAACCGTTTACATCAATTTGATAAGGTTGAAATTTTACGTGTAGAGCATCCTGATAATTCTTACAAAGCATTAGACGGTATGGTTGACCACGTTAAAGCAATATTAAACGAACTTAATTTACCATTCAGAATCCTAAGATTATGTGGTGGTGACACAGGGTTTACTTCTGCATTAACTTATGACTTCGAAGTCTTTTCTACAGCACAAGACCGTTGGTTAGAAATATCTAGCGTTTCTAATTTTGAAACGTTTCAAGCCAACCGCTTAAAACTTCGTTTTAAAAATAGCGAAGGTAAAAATGAGTTAGCACATACATTAAACGGAAGCTCTTTAGCACTACCTAGAGTTTTAGCAGGAATATTAGAAAACTACCAAACAGCAGACGGAATTAAGATTCCAGACGTATTAGTCCCTTATACAGGTTTTGAATATATTAATTAGTTTTGTAGGTTTTTTCTTATTTTTAAAATTAATTTAATCGATTAAACGTTAAAAAACACGTTGTTTTGTCGGTTTTAGTACGATTTGTTTTGTGGTTAACAAAAAATAAGTTTTCTTTGATACACCCTATACAACCTACTAATTATGAAAAACGTTGCAAGATTGCTGCTTTTCATGCTTCTTTTAGCTGTTATGGTGAAAGTTTTAAACAAAACTAACGACCAAAGGAAGGACAAAGATAAAATAGCACTAGTAAAACAATAAAAAGTAAAATTACATAGATAAACCCCAATCAAGTAATTGAATCTTATATTGAATATATATATGATTAATAGCACATTTATTAGATTGGCTAAATGCCTGAACTTAGTTCGGGCATTTTTTTTGCACATTATTTACATTTACTAGCTTTCGTATTTTTATATTTACAACAATGATAATTAAACGCTACATTTTAATAATACTCTTGATAATTTCTGTGACATTAAATGCACAGGAAGACTTAGTAGCACGCGAATATTTTACAAATGGTGAGTTTGAAAAAGCCTTAACCAGCTATAAAAAATTATACAACAAAAACACAAATAACACCAACTACTTATTACAATTAGTAAAAGTAGAGCAACAATTAGAGCTATATAAAGATGCAGAAGCAAGACTACTAGAAGTACTTGACACCAATAAATATCCAGAATTATTAGTAGAACTAGGTTACAACTACAACCTACAAAACGACAGTATAAATGCTAATAAATATTATGATCAAGCAATTAAATCCTTAGACGAAAACACAAATAATGCCTATCGCGTTGGTAGGACTTTTGAAAATCTATCACTTTTAAACCAAGCCATAGCTACATATAAAAAGGCTATGCAACTTAATCCTAGGTTAGAGTTTAATATGCAATTAGCACGTATTTATGGTGCACAAGGTGAAGTAGAAAAAATGTTTGAAAGCTATATAGAGTTAGTAGAAACTAGCTACAGTTATTTAAACACTATTAAAAGAAGTATTAGCGAGTTTATTTCGGATGATGCCTCCAATCAAAATAATATATTTTTAAAAAAAATACTTTTAAAAAAAATTCAACAATCACAAGATTTAATCTGGAATGAGATGCTTAGTTGGTTATTCATTCAGCAAAAAGATTACAATAAAGCTTTTGCACAAGAAAAAGCAATTTACAAAAGACAAATGCAAAGCTTAGATCGTCTGGTTGAATTGGGTCTAATTGCAGAAAACCAAAAACAATACGACGATGCCATAGCTGTATTTAATTTCATAATTCAAAATACTCAGGACATTGACACCAAACTTGTTGGCAACTTAAAAGTGCTATTAATTAAAACTAAAATAGCCACTGCTAACGACTATCCCAACATCCAGAAAGACTATGAAACGCTTTTTGAAACCTATGGTAAAACACCACAAACCTTAAATTTACAAATTAACTACGCGCACTTTTTAGCCTTTAATTTTAACCAGCAAGATCAAGCCATTTCAATATTAAAAAACGCATTAAAATTTAAAATTTCAGAATATGATTTAGCTCCAGTTAAATTAGAATTAGGAGACATATTAATATTAAAAGAAAAATTTAACGAAGCCTTAATATACTACACCCAAATAGAACGCAACCTAAAAAACAGTACCATAGCACAAGAAGCAAGATTTAAGATTGCAAAAGCTAGTTATTATAAAGGCGATTTTAAATGGGCAGAATCACAGCTAAAAATATTAAAATCCTCAACCTCTCAATTAACCGCTAATGATGCATTAGATTTAAAATTACTAATTAGCGATAACAGAGCAGAAGACTCACTACAAGTAGCTTTAACTAAATATGCTAAAGCAGATTTATTAGCGTTTCAAAATAAAAATGACCAAGCCATTAGTATCCTAAATAGCGTTTTAACGGATCATAAAACAGAAGTTATTGTACCTCAAGCCTTACTAAAACAAGCAGCATTATTCGAAATTAAAAATGAATTTGAAAACGCAAAGTCAAATTACCAACGTATTATAACAGACTTTAAAGACAGTATTTTATTAGATAACGCACTATACAATTTGGCAGAACTATTAGTAAATCACTTAAATCAACCAGAAGAAGCTAAAAAATTATACGAACAATTATTATTCAATCATTCGGATAGCATATACGCAGTCGATGCTCGTAAAAAATTTAGAGCGCTTCGTGGTGACACCTTAAACTAACATTATGGTAGTAGCAGAAACAGAACGACTTATAATTACTAAGTTTACATTGGATGATGCTCAATTTTTTATAGATTTAGTTAACACTCCAAAATTTAAATTATTTATTGGTGACCGTACAGTAAACACTATTGACCAAGCCAAAGCACGCATTAAAAAGGGTCATTTAAATGACTACAAAACGCATGGTTATGGGTTTTACAAATTGCATTTAAAAGCAGAAAACAACAAACCAATTGGCACAAACGGTTTAACAAAACGAGCAAATTTAGAATTACCTGACATTGGCTTTGCAATGTTACCAGAATATGAAGGTAAAGGCTATGGATTAGAATCGTCTTTAGCGATATTAGAATTAGCAAAAAACAGCTTTGATCTAAAAAAAATTGGAGCAATAACTAAAGATAATAACGTTGCATCCATTAAATTAATAGAAAAATTAGGTTTTAACTTCATAAAAATGGTAAAACCCTTTGAGGACGACTCAGAACTTATGTTATTTGCAAAAAACTTATAGACCATGTACATATATAACGTCACAGTAAATATAGATGATAGTGCTCATGACGAGTGGTTAATCTGGATAAAACAACACATACCAACTGTGTTAGCAACTGGTAAGTTTGAAAAAGCAACACTTACAAAGGTTTTAGTAGATGAAGAAATGGGAGGACAAACCTACTCCATTCAATATAAATCGTATTCCAGAGAAGCTTTGGATGCCTATTATAAAGAAGACGCTGACAACCTTAGAAATGAAGGTCTTAAAAAATTTGCCGACAAAATGTTAGCTTTTAGAACAGAGCTTCAAATTGTGGACGAGTATTCGGTATCGTTTAAATAATTCAGCTTAAGCTGAAAAACAACCTATTTTATGGCACATCAAAAACATAACAACCATCAAGTTAAAGCTAAAAAATTTCTTGGTCAACACTTTTTAGAAGATGAAGGTATTGCTAAAGACATTGCAGACGCATTAACTTTAAATGGTTACAAAAACGTCTTAGAGATTGGACCAGGAATGGGTGTTTTAACCAAATACTTACTACAAAAACCTATTACAACATACGTTATAGAAATAGATACAGAAAGTGTAGAATATCTACAAAACAACTATCTAAACTTAGCGCCAAGAATCATTGAAAAAGATTTTTTAAAATACGACTTAAGCCAAACTTTTAAGGACCAACCTTTTGCAATAATTGGTAACTTCCCTTATAATATTTCAACTCAAATTGTATTTAAAACATTAGAGCTTCGTGATCAAATTCCAGAATTTTCTGGCATGTTTCAAAAAGAAGTAGCACAACGTATTTGCTCCAAAGAAGGTAGTAAAGTTTACGGTATATTATCTGTGCTTACACAAGCGTTTTATGATGCCGAGTACTTATTTACAGTACCTCCAACCGTATTTAATCCACCTCCAAGAGTAGATTCTGGAGTATTACGTTTAACACGTAAAGCAGATTATAGTTTACCGTGTGACGAAAAATTATTTTTCAGAGTAGTAAAACAAGCTTTTCAGCAACGACGCAAAACCATTCGTAACAGTTTAAAAACAATGGAATTGTCAGATAATTTAAAAGCAAACCCTATCTTTGACAAACGACCAGAGCAACTAAGCGTTGCCCAATTTTTAGAGTTAACTAGCCTAATCGAAAACGACAAATAATTATTTGGTGGAAGACAATCAAAACATACAATTTCAGCTTACAGACGCACTTATTGAGCAAGTAGAGTTACTTATCGAACAAAAAAACGATAAAGCACTTAAAACGCTTTTAGAGGAGTTTCACTATGCAGATATTGCCGAAATCTTAGATGAAGTAAATCTAGACGAGGCTATGTATGTTATCAAGCTTCTAGACTCTGAGACCACATCTGATGTCCTAATGGAATTAGATGAGGACAATCGTGAAAAGGTTTTAAAAAATCTATCTGCTAAAGAAATTGCAGAAGAAATAGAAGAACTTGACACAGATGATGCTGCAGATATTATTGCAGAGCTTCCAGAAGAACGTCAAGCAGAAGTAATATCTCAAATAGAAGACCAAGAGCACAAAGCCGAAATCCAAGAACTATTAGCATACGACGAGGATACAGCAGGTGGTTTAATGGCAAAAGAGCTTGTCAAGGTTTACGAAACTTGGACAGTTGCAGGCTGTCTGCGTCGTATTCGTGGTCAAGCACAACACGTCAGTCGCGTACACTCTATTTACGTTGTAGACAAACAAGAAAAACTGTTAGGTCGACTATCTTTAAAAGACCTATTAACAGCAAAAAGTGATCAAAAAATAGCAGAATTAGCCAACAGCAATGTGGACTATGTGTACGTAGAAGAAGACGTAGAGGAAGTCGCAAAAATCATGCAAAAGTATGACCTAGAAGCGATTCCTGTTGTTGATCAAAACAAAACACTATTAGGTCGTATTACTATTGATGATATCGTTGATGTTATTCGTGAAGAAGCAGACAAAGATTATCAAATGGCAGCAGGTATATCGCAAGATGTAGAAGCAGATGATAGCATCCTTAAATTAACCAAAGCACGATTACCATGGTTACTAATTGGTATGTTTGGTGGACTTGGTGCAGCCAGTATAATCGAAGGATTTAATGGCTCCATGGGTGAGTTTATAATCCTACTAAGTTTTGTCCCACTAATACAAGCAACAGCTGGTAATGTTGGAGTACAATCCTCTGCAATTGTAGTACAAGGATTAGCCAACAACAGTATAGATGGTAACATAATAAAACGACTGTTTAAAGAGTCTATCTTAGGATTAGTTAACGGTTTAGCACTAGCATTAGTAGCCATAGCAGTAACACATTTTGCATTTAAAACACCATATATAATATCAATAACTATAGCAATAGCATTAGTTGCAGTTATAATTATGGCAGCATTAATAGGAACCTTTATTCCAATATTTTTAGATAAAAGAGGTATTGATCCAGCTGTTGCAACAGGACCATTTATTACAACCAGTAATGATGTATTTGGTATATTACTATATTTTCTTATTGCAAAATCAATCTTAGGATTTTAAATAATTTGGGCGTTACCTAAAGGTCGTGTCATCCGTTATATCTTTTTTTTGCCATATATGGCAGCAAAAAAAAGGATGCCACTACTACCACTAACGCATAAAAACATTACTTTTATTAAAATTGTTTAACACAATAGACAGTCTCTAATAAATGAAAATATTACACCTAGACGCCAACCATCCATTGCTAATCAATCAGCTTAACGATTTAGGCTTTACAAATCACGAAGATTATACCTCTTCCAAAATAGACATCCAACAAAAAATAAACCAATATGACGGTTTTATAATACGAAGCCGATTTAGTATTGACAAAACTTTTTTAGATGCAGCAACCAATCTTAAATTTATAGGACGTGTTGGTGCAGGTCTAGAAAACATAGATTGTGACTACGCACAAAGTAAAGGCATCGCTTTAATTGCAGCTCCAGAAGGTAATCGTAATGCTGTAGGAGAACATAGTTTAGCCATGCTATTAAGTCTATTTAATAAACTCAATAAAGGTGATAAAGAAGTTAGAGAAGGCAAATGGTTGCGTGAAGATAATCGTGGATTAGAACTAGATGGTAAAACCGTTGGCTTAATTGGTTACGGTAATATGGGAAAAGCCTTTGCAAAAAAACTACGTGGCTTTGACGTTAAGGTATTATGTTATGACCTTAAACCAAATGTAGCAGATGCTAACGCTACACAAGTACCTTTATCTGAGTTACAAGACCAAGCAGACATATTAAGTTTACATACTCCAGAGACACCATCCACCATTAATATGATTGATGCTAAATTTATTAACGGTTTTAAAAAAGACTTTTGGTTAATAAATACAGCAAGAGGCAAAAGTGTAGTAACTTCAGATTTAGTTAATGCCCTAAAAACGGGAAAAATATTAGGTGCAGGTTTAGATGTTTTAGAATATGAAAAATCATCCTTCGAAAACCTTTTTACGGATAATAAAATGCCAGAAGCCTTCAAATATTTAATAAAAGCATCTAATGTTATTTTATCTCCACACGTAGCTGGATGGACCCTAGAAAGTAAAGAAAAACTAGCACAAACAATAGTAGATAAAATTAAATCACAGTTTAGCTAATTCTCTAAAAATAAAATTAAACCTAATGACCTCAACCGCAAAAACACCAGAAGACTACATCAATCAACTTCCAGAAGAAAGAAAAGCACCTATTACTAAACTGCATAATTTAATAATACAACACATGCCAAAAGGTTTAGAAGCAGGCATGGGTTATAGTATGTTGGCTTATTATGTACCAAAATCTATATATCCAGCTGGTTACCATTGCAAACCGTTTCCGCCTTTACCTTTTATTAATGTAGCTTCTCAAAAAAACTTTATAGCAATATATCATTCTGGTTTATATGCAAAAAAGGAATTATACGATTGGTTTGTTACAGAATACCCAAAACATTGTAAATACAAATTAGACATGGGTAAAAGTTGTATCAGATTTAAAAAAATGGATGACATCCCTTATGATTTAATTGAGGAGTTATTAGGTAAAATGAGTGTTCAGGAATGGATAACAATTTATGAATCTGTATTAAAATTAAAAAAATGAAAAAACGCGTCACAGGAATTGGAGGTCTATTTTTTAAAACCAAAGACCCAAAAGCATCAAAGGATTGGTACCAAAAGCATTTAGGCTTTAATACAGATGATTATGGTTCAACCTTTTGGTGGAAAGACAAAGATGGTAATGACTGCTCCACACAATGGAGTCCATTTAAAGAAGACAGTAAGCATTTTGAACCTTCAAAAAAAGACTTTATGTTTAATTATCGTGTAGAAAACTTAACAGAATTAATAACTGTTTTGAAAGAAGAAGGCGTTACTGTACTTGGAGAAATTGAAGAATATAGCTATGGAAAATTTGGTTGGATTTTAGATAATGATGGTAATAAAATTGAACTTTGGGAACCTATAGATAAAACATTTTTAGAATAATCATTTATTATTGTAATATATTAGCTTTCAGAAAAATAACATCTATAAATCATGAACGAAGAGCACAAAAATATTGAAAGTGAAGCAGAGAAAACTTTAAACAGTTTAGAAGACACTGCAAATAATGTAACTGAAGACGTCAAAGAAACATCCGAAGAAACCCTAGAAGCTGTTAAAGAAAAGACATCAGAAGTTGTTGATAAAGCAGAGTCTAAGTTTGAAGATCTTAAAGAGGATGCTAAAGAAACGTTTGAAAAAGCAAAAGCTAAAGCTACCGAGTTTATAAACGAAGATGCTAAAGAGTTTATGGACGATGCTAAAGACAAAGCATCTAAAATAGCCAAAGAGGCAGGAGAAAAATTTGACGAGCTATCTGATGATGCTAAAGAAACGTATCAAAAGGCTAAAGCAAAAGCAACCGAATTTATAAATGAAGATGCTAAAGAAATGCTAGATGACGCCAAAGAGAAGGCCTCTAAATTTGCAGACGAAGCTGGCGATAAATTAGAAGATTTAGCTGAAGATGCTAAAGAAGTTATTGAAGAAACTACTAAAAAAACGAAGTCTTTTTTCCAACGTTTATTTGGTAAATAACAAAAAGATTAGAAATTTAAAACCAAAGTCTTGCTTGATTTTGGTTTTTTAATTAAATTTATCATTGTGATATTGCAATATAACTTTTATACTTATATTAATCATATAATAACTATGGGTTTTTCAAAAAAACAGCTATTTAATACATCGCAAAATCAAGTAGCAAGTATTACTAAAGTCTTGGGTCATCCTGCTAGAATAGCCATGATACAGTACATAAGCGAAAACAAAGACTGCAATTGCAATGCGCTTGTGGAAAGCACTGGATTGTCACAACCAACTATCTCTCAACATCTTGGCGAGATTAGAAAAATTGGTTTACTTAAACAAAAAGTAAAAGGGAAAAACCTATTTTACACGATTGATTTAGATCAATTAAACGAAAGTAGACGTGTTGTCAATGACTTTTTTGTAAAAACTCAGGTAAATTGCAATAAGTAATAGTTATTGTAAATTATAATCAGATGGTAACATATTTACCAATCTATCTTGTCCAAACAGACCTCCAAACAAAACATTGTTAATAGGAAAGTGTATACCAAAGCTGTCTATATAAAAAGTCAGATCTTTTGAGTTTGGCAATAAAAAGGCTTGCTCTAAGTTGTCAAAACTAACAACGACTTTGTTAGTGCCTAAAAAGGAGACTTTTGTAGTATTATGTTCTGTTTTTTCAGTTTTAAAAACCGCATCTTGAATAGTTTCAAATAATGGATCGGACGACGCTTCATCCTCCTTTTTAAATAACTTAAATCCATTTTCCCTAAGATTACTTGCTGCTAGACTTCTCATAAAATATAGTAATGAGGTCTTGTAAACAAAGCTTCGATTTTTGAGATAACGTTTCTTTACTTTTGTATTTAATTCGGTAAAAATACTAGTCCCACTGTAAAATACTTCTTTAACATAATCAAATCCTGCTGCTGATGTATGGAACATGATTTCAAAATCAACTAAGTTATACTCGACTTTATAACCTAAATACTTATTGATTACAACTATGGGTTGATCTGCAATAGCGTACATAGTTTGATCTACTTTACTATATCTAAATCTAATGTCATCTAGGTTTTTGATCTTACAATCTTCACTATGGATTGACTGTCCTAAAAACTCTCGTTTAAAATATCCTATTTTTTTTTCTCTTGACCAGTCATCATCAGTTAAGACTATCTCGTCCAAATCTGTAGCTTGAGGTTTAAGCTTTATTATAGGATTATTTTGAAGTGTTTTTTTATCAATTATTAACGTCTCGTACCCAATATAACTAATTACTAATGGCGCGTTTATAGTTTTTTGTGTTGTGATAGAAAAATTACCATCAAGATCTGTGATTACTCCAATGGTTGTGCCATCAAAATAAACGGTAACATTAGATAACAGTTGATTTGTATCTGCGTCTTGGACAGTACCAGAATAGGTTTGCGCAAATGTTAATGTGCTAACAAAAAAAGCAATAAAGATTACTATTCTGTTACTCATTTTGCTCAGTAACTTTACGCTCTAATTCTGCTTGAAACTCTTCCATAACAGGTCTTACTGTACTTTCTGGTAAATCCTCAATTTTAATATACATTAAACCATCTACTGCATTATTAAATAGTGGATCAACATTAAAAGCCACTAAACGTGCATTTTGTTTGATGTACTTTTTAAGTAGTACAGGAAGCCTTAATGCTCCTGGTTCAATCTCGTCTATAATTTTATCAAACTTGTTTAAGTCAGCTTCTGTTGCATCAAATACAAAGTCCTTATCTGCATCTTTAAGTTTTACTTTAAATTCTTTTTTAGGATGTACATATTGAGCTACATAAGGATCGTAATAATGAGACTTCATAAACTCAATCATTAACGATTTAGAAAATTCTGAAAACTGATTACTGATACTAACACCACCAATTAAAAACTTATGCTCAGGATGACGTAACGTAGTGTGTACAATACCTTTCCATAATAAAAATAAAGGCATTGGTTTTTGCTGATACTCTTTAATAATAAAAGCTCGTCCCATTTCAATAGACTCACTCATCATTTTATATAATTCCGGTTCAAAACCAAATAAATCTTGTAAATAGAATCCGTTAATACCATAGTTGGCAAAAATCTGAGATCCTAATCCCATCCTGTAGGCTCCTGCTAAAACATTAGCCTCACTATCCCACAAAAATAAATGGTGGTAATAGTTATCAAATTGATCTAGATCTATAGGTTCGTTTGTTCCTTCTCCTACTTCTCTAAAAGTTATTTCTCTTAAACGACCAATTTCACGAAGCAGGTTTGGCATGTTTTCGGCAGTAGCCAAAAAGACTTCGTAATTTTTACTAGTTAACAATTTGCAATCCTGCTGTCTTAAAGCATCAACCTCAGTAATCATAGCCTGCTGACTAACAGGTGTCACAATTTGTTTAGGTGCTTTTACAGATTTTGGAGATTTTAAGCTAGAGGAAATGGTATCTATTATTTTTTCTTTTGGTTCAAATGCATTGGATAGCATATAGGTTTTTCTTCTTATAAATTCAGAAAAATCTGAAAGCGACTCATGCTCGGCTTGATCGTTCACAGAGATTGGCTTTCCTATTCTAACCTTTATCACTCGTCTTTTTTGAGTCAACAACTCTGATGGTAATTTTGCGGTTCTAAAAATATCGCTAATTTTAGATAGCTTATAAAACAACTTACTATTATTAGCATGAAAGTATATTGGTACTACAGGTACTTTCGCTTTTTGTACTAACTTCATAGCTGCTTCTTCCCATGGTCTATCTACTACCAATTTACCGTCTCTGTAAGTAGACACTTCTCCAGCAGGAAATATACCTAATGGGTGACCATCGCGTAAGTGTGAAATTGCGCTTTTAAAACCTGCTATGCTAGATTTTGCATCTTTTCTGTCTTCAAAAGGATTAACAGGCATTATATATGGCTTCATCGGTTCTATACGATGTAATAAAAAGTTAGCAATTATTTTAAAATCTTCGCGTTGTTCTAGCATTAATTTTAAAAGTAATATACCATCAATTCCGCCTAAAGGATGATTAGAAACTGTAATGTATGCTCCATCTTTAGGTAAACGCTTTAAATCTTCTTCAGGTATTTCAAATTTAATTTGAAATTCATCTAAAATTCCGTTTAAAAATTCTAAATGTGATAAATGTTTATTACGATTATAGATTTTATTTAAAGTAGATATCTTTAAAACTTTCATTAATAACCAACCAACAAAAGTCCCTAAAAACCCGTATTTATCAAGTTTTATAGCTTTTGAAACTTCTTTTGCAGTGACTAATCCCATTTAATTTTATTCATATTAGAGTTTACAAATGTAATCAATAGATTTATTTAGTTACTATTTGTAGTGTTTCTTGAAACATTTGTTTTAATAAAACTGTTTTTCCGACTTCTAAATCGGCAATTGCTTTTTGATTGTAATGCCTAATCGTGTACAAAGATACGTTATCATTACATGTCACTTTAAATTTAGCTTTTAAATGTAACAATAAAGGTTCTAAATTATTGTAATTATTATCAAAACAAACAGAAAAACTAATCGCAGAGTTTTGGATAACATCAACTTTCATTTTATATTTTGATAGCAAATTAAATATTTCGCTAATATTATCTTCTACAATATAGGAAAAGTCTAAAGTAGATAATGATAATAAGACTTGGTTTTGCTTTACTATAAAACAGGGTACTTTTGGTTCAATTCCTTTAATTTTACTAACTATTGTTCCATCTTCATTTGGTTGTAAAAACGATTTAACGTACAACGGTATTTCTTTACGTTGCAGTGGTTGTAATGTTTTAGGATGTATTACTGAAGCACCATAAAAAGCCAGCTCAATAGCTTCTGTATATGATATGGCGTTTAATAATTGTGCATTTTTAAAGTGTCTAGGGTCGGCATTTAAAACACCTGGTACATCTTTCCAGATGGTAACACTATCTGCACTTAGGCAATAAGCCAAAATGGCTGCTGTATAATCACTACCTTCGCGACCTAAAGTTGTTGTAAAATTATTTTTATCGCTTCCTAAAAACCCTTGAGTTATATTAAGCTTACTAGTATCAACATGTTTAGTAATTAACTGCTGTGTCAGGTCCCAATTAACATTTGCGCGTCTATAATAGTCATCTGTTTTAATTAATTGTCTAACATCTATCCAATTATTAGTAAATCCTTTTAAGTTTAAAAATTGGCTAATTATAGTGGTAGATACTAACTCTCCAAATCCTATCACTTGATCGTAAACAAAATTATAATCCGGAGATTTATTTGTTTTCAAAAAAGTGGTAAGCTCTTCAAAAAGCGCATTTGTAATATCAAAAACAGGATGATTTTTATTTTCAAAAAGCTCTGATATAATATCATTATGATAAGTCACAACTGCTTGTATAGCTTGCTGTAATTCTGGTTTGTTATCAAAATAGTTACCTATAACCTGCTCTAAAGCATTAGTGGTTTTACCCATTGCAGACACAATAATTAACGTATTATCATGTCCTACTTGATCTAAAACCGAAATTAGATTTTTAACACCTTTGGCATCTTTAACAGACGCACCTCCAAATTTAAATACTCTCATTTATAATTTTTGGATGTAATTTTCAATACTTGATTGATCCATTTGTACTAAAAACCAATCTTTTAATAAAGTGGCTCCTTTACTTTCATAAAATTTTATTGCAGGTTCATTCCAATCTAAAACTTCCCAACATATACGTTTAACACCTAAACTATAACCGTATTTGATAACCTCGTCAAGAAGTAAAGTACCAAGACCTTCTCCTCTATAGTTTTCTTTAACAATTAAATCTTCTAAATGTACTGTCTTACCTTTCCAGGTAGAAAAACGGATATATATTAAAGCCATAGCTACAACTTCATCATTTTTTTCAGCCACAAAAGTTGTAAATAAGGGATGTTTTCCAAAACCTTGTTCCAATAAATCTGCTTCTGTAACAATGACTGCTTCAGGTTGTTTTTCAAAAACAGCAAGTGTTTTTATCAAGTCAAGCATAGCCGGAACATCTCTTTTTTCGGCAAAACGAATTGTAAACTCCATAAAATTTTAATTTAATCAAATATAGTTTAAGAATGTTTATAATACCAAATTATGGACAACTACAACGTTATAATTGTTAAAATATACGATATTTGTGCAAACAACTACATCTAAACACATGTCTAAAAAAAATCAAACGTTAGGAGAATTTATTATTGAAAACCAAGCTTCGTTTAAATACACATCTGGAGAACTCTCTAGATTAATAAACTCTATACGTCTTGCTGCCAAGGTTGTAAATCATGAAGTTAACAAAGCTGGACTAGTAGATATTATTGGTGCTGCAGGAGATACAAACATACAAGGTGAGGACCAGCAAAAGCTAGATGTTTATGCAAATGATAAATTTATCCAAACCCTTACAAATCGTAATATTGTTTGTGGTATTGCAAGTGAAGAAGAAGATGATTTTATTACAATAAATAGTCAAGATGATAACAATCAAAATAAATACATTGTATTAATTGACCCTTTGGATGGCTCTTCTAATATTGATGTTAACGTGTCTGTAGGAACTATTTTTTCAATTTATAGACGTGTTACGCCAGTTGGAACACCTGTAACTATCGAAGATTTTTTACAACCAGGAAACCAACAAGTTGCTGCAGGTTATGTGGTTTATGGTACATCTACAATGCTAGTATACACCACTGGTCATGGTGTTAATGGATTTACATTAAATCCAGCAATCGGTACTTTTTATTTATCACATCCAGATATGCAGTTTCCGGAAAACGGAAACATATACTCTGTAAACGAAGGTAATTATACACACTTCCCACAGGGTGTAAAAAACTATATTAAATACTGTCAAATGGAAGAAGGAGATAGACCTTACACATCTAGGTACATTGGGTCATTGGTTTCTGACTTTCATAGAAACATGATTAAAGGTGGTATTTATATGTATCCTAAAAGCTCAAAAAATGAAGACGGTAAATTAAGATTATTGTATGAATGTAATCCTATGGCTTTTTTAGCAGAACAAGCTAACGGAAAGGCAAGTAATGGTTATAAAAGAATTATGGATATTGAGCCAACAGCACTACACCAACGTGTTCCTTTTTTCTGCGGAAGCAAAAACATGGTACTTAAAGCTGAAGAATTCATGCAAAACGCTGATTAATTAACATTGTGTTTATTTTTTTGCTACTTTTGAAACATAAATTATCCTGATGGCAAATACAGACAAAATCAACGAAGACAACATGCAAGCATCTTCTGAAGCAACTTCAAAAATAGATGCGATTAAGCAACTTATTTTTGGTGAAAACATGCAAGCTTACGATAGTGAGTTTGAAACACTAAAAAAAGATATCCTTGCTAAGAAAAAAGAATTAGAAGCTTTGATGGACGAAGTCAAGTCTGAGTTGCTTCAAAACATTGATAACCTAAGCACTGATATTAATATTAGAATCACAGAGCTAGAAAACAATTTAGAAGATAAAGTTGACGATTTAAACGAGAAAAAAGTGGATCGTAAACTTTTAGGTGAACTATTTACCAAATTAGGCGAAAAAATAAGTCAATAACAAATTGACTTCAGCATGAACCAAGAAGATAAATTAAAAATTCTTAAGGACATCTTGCTTAAAGATGAGCATGAGTACGCCTTGTCAATTGAAGAAAAGCTTAAAAAACTTGAAGATTTAATTAACAAGCAAAATAATTTATCTAAACATATAGACCCTATTCTAGAAGAGAAACTAGAAGCGTTTATCAAGGAAATGCCTAAAACATTAGGACCAACGATTACGCAAACGTTAAAAGAAGAAATTAAAAACTCTCAGGACGAAGTAGTTGAAGCCTTGTACCCAATAATGGGTAAAATGATTAAAAAATATGTACAGAAAGAAATACAAATCCTATCTGAAAACATAAACAAAAGTTTAAACAATACCTTTTCTTGGGCTTCGATAAAAAGAAAATTTAGATCAAAAAAATCAGGAGTATCAGAAGGAGAAATAATTATTCACGATCAATTTAAATCTAAGATAGAGCAAATAATGGTTATTGAAAGTGGCTCTGGACTAATTGTATCAGAATACTCAAAAACCCAAGGAATAGACCAAGACACAGTTGCTGGTATGTTAACAGCCATAAAAAGTTTTGCGCAAGATGCGTTTACAACTCAAATTCAAAATTTAGAATATATAGAATATGAAAACTACCACATTCATCTTCAAAATTTTTCTAATTATTATATTGCTGTTGTAATTTCAGGTGCATTTACAGCTACCTTTAGAAGCAAACTTGAAGACAAGCTTCTAGACTTTGCACAAAATATTATAAACAAAACAGATTTAGAAAACAGTGATATTTTTAACACTAAACTAAAAGATTACTTTGACAATGAAAATATCTAAAAAAATAGTTTTAATAGGCCACTTTGGAGTTGGTAAATCCTCTTTAATAAGACGATTTGTAGAAGACACGTTTACAGAAGACTACAAAGTAACTATTGGTGTACACATTTTAAAAAAAGAAGTATCAATACCAAAATCAGATAAAGATATAACACTTGTTATTTGGGACTTAGAAGGAAACGATGACATTACAAATACTAGACCATCATACCTTATAGGTACTAATGGTTTTTTATATGTTTTTGACATGACTAGACCTGCAACCTATCAAAACATAGAAGCGGATTTAGATTACATCAAAGACCGTTACCCAAAAACACCAATTAAAGTTATTGGTAACAAAAAAGATTTGGTTACTAACGAGTTTATTAAACAGAATAAAGACATTTTTGGACGCTTTGTCGATTTTTATACAAGTGCAAAATCTGGGACTAACGTTGACGATGTTTTTATTAATTTAGCAGAAGCTGTAATTTAACAAGCGAAAAAATAATGCTAGAACAATACAAAAAAGAATATTCGCAATCCACAAATCAATACATAGTTGTAGACTTAGATGGTAAAATATTAGAGTCTGACGATGTTATATTTACTAAGGTAGTTGGAAAAAACATTTCCACAATTCATCCTTTTTTTGAAAGTATACATAGTACACTTCTAGAACCAAACCAAAGACACGTATTTTCTTGTATTCATTTAACAAATCCTGAAAATCAAACAATAATAACAGACATTATTGTAAAAACTTTTGACGGTAAACAACCGCCTTTAGTAGTTGTTTTAGATCTTACTACGCATTATGACAATTACCAAACAACAGCTCAGGTTAGAAATGAGTCTGTTATAAACTCTCAAATTTTAGAGTTAAAAAACGAATACCTACAAGAAAAAGAAGCATTTAAAAATGCATTTATTGCAAACTTTAGTCATGAATTAAGAGACCCTTTAACAGGAATCTTAACGTTTTCTGATATCTTAAAAAAGACCCATTTAAGTGACGAGCAATTAAATTACTTAAAAGTAATAGATTCGTCATCTACTTACCTAAAACAATTAATAGAAGATATTTTAGACATCTCTAAAATTGAAGCAGGAAAGTTAGACCTTGTTATTAGTCCTTTTGACATTAAACAATTACTAGAAGACATAAAAAGTATTTTTGAAATTAAAGCGCAACAAAAAGGATTAGAGTTAATCACTAATTTTAATGATAACCTACCAGCAGTTGTTGGTGGTGACCCTTTAAGATTAAGACAGGTATTAAGCAACCTTCTAGAAAACGCTATAAAATTTACAGAAGAAGGTACTATTACCTTTAATGTGTCTTTAAACCAAATCAGAGCTCAAAAAGCAAGCATACACTTCCAAATAATAGATACAGGAATAGGAATCCCTCAAGACAAAATAGAAGATGTCTTCACAAGTTTTACACAATTAAATAACTCTCAAGCCTACAAAGGTGCAGGATTAGGATTAGCAATTGCCAAGCATTTAGTAAGCTTAACACATAGCAAAATTAGTGTAGACAGTACAGAAGGGGAAGGTAGCACGTTTTCTACCAATATCAATTTTAGCTTAGATAAAAACCATAAACTAAAAACTAAAAAGAAAGACGCTGTAACTTCACCACGATCAAATAAAAAATACAGTATTCTATTAGTTGAAGATTCAGAAATTACTCAATTATCCATACTAAAAATATTAGCCTCTAGAGGTAATTACTTTTTAGACATAGTAACAAAAGGAGAAGACGTTATTCCAAGAATAGAAAACTCTGAGTTTGACCTAATACTTATGGATATAAAATTACCTAATAGTTATGGTGACGAGATTACCAAACTAATTAGAAAAATGCCAGAACGCGAACATAAAAAAATCCCAGTAATAGCACTAACCGCTCGTGTTATGAAAGACGATTTAAAACGCTATAAAAAAGCAGGAATTAACGATGTTATCCAAAAACCATTTGACGAAAACGCCTTAATTACCAAAATAGAAGAATATTTAAAATAAAAAAAAGCGAACTTTAAAGTTCGCTTTTTTTTATAATTATCAAACAGGATTATCTGTTCATCGTTTTAATTTCTTCAGCAAAAGTATCTAAATCAACGCCTTCATGCACTAGCTCTAAAGCCTTATGCGTAATATATTTTGCATTGCTAGATTTAAAACCTAAACCAACACATAAACGCTCCAATACAGCTGTTTGCTTAGGACCTTCAATATGATCAGCCCAAACCATTCTTGACAAATCATACAGACGCTCTAAACGTTGATCATAAGATGTTGGAGGGTTAATTGGATGCTCTTTATAATCAATTAATATCTGCTTATACTCGCCTTCACTAATATCTAAATTACGTGCTAAACGATCTAAAAACGCTTTTTCTGACTCACTAATCACACCATCACTCATTGCTACACGTACAATTGCAGCAAAATGATCCTCATTACGCTTTTTAAATCCACTATCGAATAAATCTGAAAATGACATACTTTTTTGTTTAATTTTAGACTACAAATATAGTCAAACCGTACACCTTTTAAAATTAAAAGTTTCTATTTTTTTGGGCGTTTATTTTACACCCTTTAATAGGTGTAAAAAACCAGGCTCTCGTGGCTCGCTCTCTGCGAGGAGCTCAGACAAACCACTCCATCCTTAACGCACTTACCCATGGATATTTCTAAAAAGTTAAATTTTGTAAATCTAAAAGCTAATAATTTATGCATTGCTTATATTTGCACAAACTAAAGTTATAGTGAGTAAAACCTTAATCTCGCAAACCTATTTACAGTCTTTGCAATTGCAAAAACTGCAAACTGCTATTGCCCAAACCCAAAGTAAAACACATTTAAAAGGACTTGTAGGCTCATCATTATCCTACGTTGTAGCACAATCTTTTAAACAAACACAGCTGCCCTTTTTACTTATTTTTAATGACAAAGAAGAAGCTGCTTTTTACCTAAACGATTTAGAACAACTCATTAACAAAACAGACGTCCTATTTTATCCAGGAAGCTATCGTAGACCCTATCAAATAGAAGAAACTGATAACGCAAACGTACTTCTACGTGCCGAAGTTTTAAACCGTATTAACTCACGTAAAAAACCCGCTATAATCGTTACCTATCCTGACGCACTGTTTGAAAAAGTAGTCACCAGAAAAGAGCTAGAACGTAATACACTTAAAATAACCGTTAATGATAGCCTATCAATAGACTTTGTTAACGAAGTCTTATTTGAGTATAAATTTAAACGTGTTGATTTTGTAACAGAACCTGGAGAGTTTTCAGTACGTGGAGGAATTGTAGATGTGTTTTCATTTAGTCATGACGAACCCTACCGAATCGAGTTTTTTGGAGACGAAGTAGATAGTATCAGGACTTTTGATGTAGAAACACAATTATCTACAGAGCAAATTAAAAAAATTAGTATCATACCAAATGTTGCTAATAAATTAATGGATGAGTCCAGACAAAGTTTTTTAAAATACATTGCTCAAAAAACAGTCGTTTTTGGCAAAAATTTTGACTTAACCTTTGATCGTGTGGACGACTTTTTTGACAAAGCAATTGCTGCTTTTGTTAAATTAAACAAAGACATCAAACACGCAGAACCACTAGAGTTATTCTGTAATGCTGCCGAGCTAAAAAAACAACTATTAGAGTTTAGCATCGTAGAGCTAGGTACAGACTCAATTTTTAGTGCGACACAAGTCATACAACATAATACCACACCGCAACCTACATTTAATAAGCAGTTTAACATATTAATAGATAACCTAAATAGCAATCATAATAACGATTACACAAACTATATAGCTTGTGTCAGTGAGCAACAAGCAAAACGTTTTCATGATATATTTGACGATGTTGAGCAAGACGTCCATTACCAAACCATTACCCAATCACTATATCAAGGGTTTATAGATCACGACCTTAAAATAGTCGTTTATACAGATCACCAGATTTTTGAACGTTATCATAAATTTCATCTTAAAAATGGATATGCTAAAAAGCAAGCCATAACCTTAAAAGAACTTACAAACCTTGACATTGGTGATTATGTAACACACATTGATCATGGAATAGGAAAATTTGGAGGACTTCAAAAAATTGATGTCGAAGGTAAAAAACAGGAAGCTATTAAATTAGTGTATGGAGAACGTGATGTCCTATATCTAAGCATTCACTCATTACACAAAATAACTAAGTTTAATGGTAAAGATGGTAAACCTCCTAAAGTATACAAATTAGGAAGTAAAGCTTGGAAAGTTCTTAAAGAAAAAACCAAATCTAGAGTTAAGCATGTCGCTTTTAACTTAATTAAATTATACGCAAAACGTAAGCTAGAAAAAGGGTACCAATACAAACCTGATAGCTATTTACAACACGAGCTAGAAGCTTCTTTTTTATACGAAGACACACCAGATCAAATCACTGCAACTGCAGATATAAAAGCAGACATGGAAAGCGAGCGTCCAATGGACCGTTTAATATGTGGAGATGTTGGTTTTGGTAAAACCGAAGTAGCCATTCGTGCAGCTTTTAAAGCAGTGGATAATGGTAAACAAGTTGCAGTTTTAGTACCAACAACAGTATTAGCCTTTCAACACCATAAAACCTTTACAGAACGTTTAAAAGACTTTCCGGTAACTGTGGATTACGTTAACCGTTTTAGGACTGCAAAACAAAAAAAGGAAACCTTAGAAAAATTAGAAAAAGGTCACGTTGATATCATTATAGGCACGCATCAACTAGCAAGTAAAAATGTTAAGTTTAAAGATCTAGGATTGCTTATTGTTGACGAAGAACAAAAATTTGGCGTAGCTGTAAAAGAAAAATTAAAAACTTTAAAGGATAATGTAGACGTATTAACGTTAACAGCAACTCCAATACCTAGGACGTTGCAATTTAGTTTAATGGCAGCAAGAGATTTATCAGTCATTACTACACCTCCACCAAATCGTTATCCAATAGAAAGTAACGTGATTAGATTTACAGAAGAGTCTATTAGAGATGCTGTAAGCTACGAGATAGAACGTGGTGGACAAATCTTTTTTATTCACAACCGTATTGAAAACATTAAAGAGGTTGCAGGGATGATCCAAAGACTTGTACCTGATGCTAAAATTGGTATTGGTCATGGACAACTTGAAGGTAAAAAACTAGAAAGCTTGATGCTTGGTTTTATGGATGGCGAATTTGACGTGCTTGTCAGTACAACAATTATTGAAAGCGGTTTGGATGTACCAAATGCCAACACCATTTTTATTAACAACGCCAATAATTTTGGATTAAGTGATTTGCATCAAATGCGTGGTCGTGTTGGACGTAGTAATAAAAAAGCATTTTGTTATTTTATAACTCCAGAATACTCTGCAATGACAGACGATGCCAGAAAACGCATACAAGCTTTAGAGCAGTTTACTGAGTTAGGTAGTGGTTTTAATATTGCTATGAAAGACCTAGAAATAAGAGGAGCAGGAGATTTATTAGGAGGTGAACAAAGCGGATTTATAAATGAAATTGGTTTTGATACCTATCAAAAAATACTAAATGAAGCAATTGAAGAACTTAAAGAAAATGAGTTTAAAGAGTTATATGATGAACCTTTAGAAAATAAAGAATACGTTAAAGACATTACTATTGACACAGACATGGAACTTTTATTCCCTGACGACTATGTTAACAATATTGCCGAAAGATTAAGTCTTTACACCCAATTAAACAATTTTAAAACCGAAACTGAATTAACCGAATTTGAGACACAACTTATTGATCGTTTTGGAGAGTTACCAACACAGGTTGTAGATTTAATAAATAGCGTACGCATCAAATGGGTAGCTACCAAATTAGGTATTGAAAAAGTAATAATGAAACAAGGAAAGCTAATTTGTTACTTTATTAATGATCAACAAAGCAGTTTTTATCAAAGTCCAAATTTTACAAAATTACTACAGTATGTACAAACACATTCTCAGGCTTGTAAAATGAAAGAAAAACAAACCAGAAATGGCTTACGTTTATTACTTACCTTTGACAATATAAAAACGGTTAAAAAAGCTTTAACTGCCTTACAACCAATATTGGAATAGTTTTTGAAATTATAAAAGAAAATCACAAAAAATGAATAAAAAAATACTGTTTTTATTTGCCATATTGCCAACCTTTTTGATGGCTCAAAACACAATTAAAGGAACTTTTACTCCAGCAGATCAATTTAAATTTGCATTTCTATACCAAGTTACTGCAGACACTTCAATTTTTGTAGACAATGCAGATATTGCAGCAGACGGAAGCTTTATTTTTAATCTTAAAAAAACACAAGCTCCTGGCACGTATCGTATTGTTTATGCACAACCACAAGACGAATATAACTTCGATTTTTTGTATAACAACGAGGATATTGAGTTAACGTTTGATTTAGAAAAAGGTCTAGAATTTGTAACTTCTGAAGAAAACAAACTTTGGATTTCTTACAATAATAGCATGTCTATGATTGGACAGAGCTTAAATGCTTTTTATTCTTCTGGAGGTAAAAAAGAAAAAGATTTTAAAAACATTATTGACATATTAAAAACAACACAGTCAGAGTTTGAAAAGGCATCGGAAGGTAAATTAGTGCTTAATTTTATAACTGCCAGTCAACCTTACATTCCTGAATATTTAATTGACGCCAAAACGTTTACAGAAAATGCTAAAACCAGCTACTTTAAACATATCAATTTTGGAAATCCAGTACTTCAAAATTCAAATTTTTTAATTGAAGCAACATTAAATTATGTTTTTAATTTTAGTGATAGCAATGACCAAATTACTTCCTACAAAAATAACATAGATACTGTAGTAAAAGCTATTGGTAACAATCCTAAGATTAAAAAAGTAATGTTAGAAATTTTATGGAATCAATTTGCTTTAGAAGAAGTTGAACCTGTTGCTAACCATATTACAGACACCCATTTATTAGCTTTATCTAAAGCGGAAAACGACACGCAATTAATAGAAGATTTAACTTATTTTAAAAATGCATCTGTTGGTAATATTGGACAAGATTTTGAAATAGTAATCTATGATGAAGAAGGCGAGGCAACTGTAAAAAACCTATATCAATTAGATGAGTCTAATAATTACCTAATCGTGTTTTGGAGCACAACATGCTCACACTGTTTAGAAGAGATTCCAGAACTACGTAAGTATGTAAAAACTTTAGACAATAAACAATTAAAGGTTATTGCGATTGCTTTAGATGAAGACCGTTACAGATGGAAAGACATGACCTATGACTATCCTGAATTTTACCATGTTTTTGGTGAAGGAAAATGGGATAATGAGATTGGAAACAACTATAACGTAAAATCTACACCAAGTTATTTTGTATTAGATAGTGATAAAAAAATAATCAAAAAACCATACGATTTTAAAGCTTTTGAAGCTTATTTTAAAACATTACCTCAACCAAAAAAAGAAGAATAGGTAACTAAAAAGTTAAACATCAAAATACTAATTTTTATTAGGACACCTTTTTTTAGCAATCACGACAAATTAAAAATGATAAAAGGCATTTTCTAAATGTTTGATATTAAATTGATTATTCTGTTTGACTATTGCGATAATGTCAAAACGGACTTCAACATCTAATCCATTTACTGTAACATACTCATCCACAGCTTTTACTAAACGTTGGATTTGTTTAGGTTTTACAAAGTCTTGAGGGTTACCAAAAGTATCTGTAGATCTTGTTTTGACTTCAATTATGGCTAAAACATCAGCTTTTTGAGCAATAATATCCACCTCAGCTTTATCAAAACGATAATTTTGTTCTATTATATCGTACTTGTTTTCAATTAAAAAATCTACAGCTAGTTGCTCTCCTTTTTTACCAAGTTCATTGTGACTAGCCATTATTCTTCAAAAATTAAAGTCGATTTACTTTTATCTACTTTTAATACTACTTGACGTCCTAAAATTAAAGCTCTGTTATCTTTTTCATGTCCTGCAGGCATATTAAACGCAATAGGAAAATTATAATCAGACAACGCATCCAAAATTAATTGCTCAATTGAAGTTCCCCATAATGTTGTGTTTTTTCGCATTCTGCTCATGTCACCAACTATAACACCTTTACAATTATCAAAATAACCAGCACGTTTTAAACTTTGTAACATACGATCTATATGGTACTTGTACTCTCCTATTTCTTCAATAAATAAAATTTTACCATCCGTATCTATACTATCTTTAGAGCCTAACATAGTGTGTAAAATAGTTAGGTTTCCACCTACTAAAATACCATTAGCATCTCCAGATTTATTATATTTTGATCCCTTTAATGCATAACGTAAAGGTTGTCCAAAAAGCGTATTTTTAAAAGTGGCAATACTATCTGCAATGTCCTCTAAATTTTCAGGTAAACTCACTCCCATTATTGCATGTAGCGATTGCACTCCTAAATTATGTATTTGGTTATGTAACGCTGTAATATCACTGTAACCAATAATCCATTTAGGCTGCTTTAAAAATTTGGTATAATCTAAGCTATCCAAAATCCTAACGGTTCCGTAACCACCACGAGCAGACCATATAGCCTTAATTTTAGGGTCATCTAAAGCCATCTGAAAGTCTTCGCAACGCTCTTGATCTGTACCTGCAAAGTGGTTTGCCTGATTAAAAACATGCTTACCAATAACGACATGTAACTTCCAACTTTCTAAAAGCTGCTTCGCACGATTTACTTCATCAAATCTATTTTTTAAAACACCAGAAGGCGCAACAATAGCAACAGTGTCTCCTGCTTTTAAATAAGGTGGCTGTATCAATTTAGTTTCGGTTTTATTTTGCGCAAATCCTGTTGTATTTCCTAAGAAAAAAACAGCACAACACACTAACAATAATAATCTCTTCTTTGACATAATGTAAAATTACATTTTTTTTCTAAATGGCTGTCAAATTACGTATTTTTACAACTTCAAAAGATAACAAAGATGTCAAAAAGATATACAATTACTGCAGCATTACCTTATACTAATGGACCAATACATATTGGACATTTAGCAGGTGTTTATGTTCCAGCAGATATTTACGCTAGATATAAAAGACTAACTGGTAACGATGTAGCCTTTATTTGTGGTAGTGATGAGCATGGTGTGCCAATTACTATTAAAGCAAAAAAGGAAGGTGTTACACCTCAGGAAATTGTAGATCGCTATCATAAAATAATTAAAGATTCTTTTGAAGAATTTGGAATTACGTTTGATAACTACTCACGTACGTCTGCCAAAATTCACCACGATACTGCTTCTGAGTTTTTTAAAACTTTGTATGATAAAAATGAATTTGTTGAAGAAGTGTCAGAACAATTATATGATGCAGAGGCTAACCAATTTTTAGCAGACCGTTTTGTAATTGGTACGTGTCCAAAATGCGGTAACGAAGAAAGTTATGGTGACCAATGCGAAAAATGTGGAACGTCACATAATGCAACAGATTTAATTAATCCTAAATCGGCTATAACTGGTAATATTCCCACTTTAAAAGAAACAAAACATTGGTTTTTACCTTTAAATAAACACGAAGCGTTTTTACGTGAATGGATCTTGGAAGGTCATAAAAAAGATTGGAAACCTAACGTTTATGGTCAAGTTAAATCTTGGATTGATGATGGATTAAGACCTCGTGCTGTAACTAGAGATTTAGATTGGGGAATTCCGGTTCCGGTTCCTGGAGGAGAAGGCAAAGTGCTTTACGTATGGTTTGATGCACCAATTGGTTACATATCATCAACCAAAGAATGGGCTGCAAGAGAAGGTAAAGATTGGGAGCCATACTGGAAGGATGAAGACACTAAATTAGTACACTTTATTGGTAAGGATAATATAGTATTTCATTGTATTATATTTCCTGCTATGCTTAAAGCAGAAGGCAGCTATATTTTGCCTGATAATGTTCCAGCTAACGAGTTTTTAAACTTAGAAGGCAACAAATTATCGACGTCTAAAAATTGGGCTGTTTGGTTGCCAGATTATTTACAAGATTTTCCTAACCAACAGGATGTGTTACGTTATGCTTTAACTGCTAATGCGCCAGAAACTAAAGACAATGATTTTACTTGGAAAGATTTTCAGGCAAGAAACAATAACGAGCTAGTAGCAATCTTCGGAAACTTTATTAATCGCGTTGTAGTTTTAACTAATAAGTACTACGAAGGTATTGTACCGACACCATCTGATTTTTCTGCTATAGACGAAGAAACTTTAGCGACTGTCAAAGCATATCCTGCAGTTATTGAAAGCTCTTTAGAGCGTTACCGTTTTAGAGAAGCTGGTCAGGAGTTAATGAACTTAGCAAGACTTGGAAACAAGTATTTAGCAGATGAAGAACCTTGGAAACTAGTTAAAACAGATGAAGCTAGAACAAAAACAATTATGTTTGTCGCATTGCAAATAGCAAGCGCTTTAGCAACATTATCAGAACCATTTTTACCATTTACTTCTACCAAATTAAAAAACATTCTTAATACAACAGAAAACTCTTGGAACGATATATCTACTAAAGACACATTACTTCCTGCTTTGCACCAAATAGGTAAAGGTGAATTGTTATTTAGTAAAATAGAAGACGAAACAATCCAAAAGCAAATAGATAAGCTAGAAGCAAGTAAAAAAGCTAATGAAGCTGCTAACAAAGTCGTTGAGCCTCAAAAAGATGAAATCACTTTTGATGATTTTACTAAGTTAGACATACGTGTTGGAACCATTTTAGAAGCTACAAAAATGCCTAAAGCTAAAAAACTTTTAATCTTAAAAGTGGATACAGGTATTGATGTACGCACAATAGTCTCTGGAATAGCAGAAAGCTTTACTGCAGAAGAAGTTGTTGGTAAAAAAGTGACTGTTTTAGTTAATTTAGCACCAAGAGCATTACGTGGTGTAGAGAGTCAAGGTATGATTTTAATGACAGAAAATGCGGAAGGCAAATTAGTATTTGTAAATCCCGATGATGCTAACGTTAGTAATGGATTACACATTAGTTAACCAAAATTATTATTGTAAAATAAGTTTATGAAGTACGCCTTAATACTATTTGCATTTGTTTTTAGCACCTTAACTTCTGCTCAAGAAGAATGGGTTGGATTTAATATTGAAGAAGAAACAAAACAACTGTACCCTAAGGACGTCATCCCTGTGGTTAATGAAGATACTAACCAAATCGCCATGTTTTTTACAAACAGAAAGGTGATTTTTGGAAATCTTCATGATCAAAATAAACAATTAATCGGCTCAATAAATAATGTAATAATTCCTAAAAAGGGTAAGATTTTAATTGGTGCAATATATGACCAAGAAACTTATACGCTGTTTTTTAGTAATAATAACAAATCTCATTTTAGTTCGGTTTCGTTAAGTTTTAAAACAGGAAATTTTAAAATAACCGAAGACTTAAACATTGAATTTAAAAAAGAAAAAATAGTCGAATATCTAGTCTTAAAAAATAAGCTTCATATTTTATCTGTTAGCAGGAAAGAAGATGTTTTAATATCTAGAATATTAACTGATAAAGGCCTTATTAAGACTACTCATTACGATTTATCATCGCAAGCAATAGTTAATAACATAGACAGAGATTACCCATTATACCCTTTGCTATTTGGTAACCCTAACTACGCAGCTATTGAGGTTGTTAATAGTAATGTTCCTAATAGTTTAGAACAAACTAATGCGTTCACAAAATTATATGTAGACAATAATAAACTTACAATTACCAATAATCTTTTTAACAAGTATACTTACGTTATTAGTTTAGATCTAGAAAGTGACTCTTCTAACTTTAATAGCATTATCAATACAGGTTATACTAATAATCATCATGGCGCAAATTCTAATTCCTTTATTCATAAAGATAAACTGTTAACCATCTATTCTACATTAGATCACTTAAGTTTTAGTGCCTATAATTTAGATGATTTTGGGTTAATAAAAACGTTTAATATTAACGACAAAGAAGAAATCACGTTTAAAAACACACCAATAATTCAGGAAGGTGGTGCATTTGATGATTACAGAGAACTAGAAAAAACCTCTAAATTTTTAAGAAAAATAACACAGTCTAAAATAGGTATTACTGCTTATTCAAAAAATGAGGACTTAATTATAACATTAGGTGCCAGTGTAGAAATTGATAGAGGTGGTTTTGCTATGGTCAATTTTGGCGCTTTTGGTGTAATTGCATATGGTCTAATATTAGACAGCTTTAATAGCTACACTAGAACAAAATCTACTAGAATAAGTTGTTTATTTGACAAAGATTTAAATCACAAAACAGGTGACATTCCGTTAAACGAATTTGATCAAATCAAAAACTTTCAAGACGCTAACAGAACGTACAATAATGCACATTTGCAAACCTTATTTAAGTATCAATCTAGCTACTTTTTAGGAAACTATAATAAAAGGACTGGAGAATATACACTTACTAAATTTGACAATTAATTCTTCTAATCGCAAGCATATACCTTCTCTACCTTACCAATTACAATTTTAAAAATGGTAATTATATAACCTATATTAATAATCGTGTAATATCAAATATCAAGTAATATTGCACCTTTGTATCAAATAAATTAAACAATCATGAAGCAAATAATAACCGTTTTGTTTTTAAGTCTACTATTTAGCTGTGGATCTTCAAAAACAGTAAGACAATCAGAAAAAACCATTAAAGGTCAATGGGTTTTAAACACCATTAATTACAATCAATCAGGCACTTATAATGTATCATTATTAAATGACACATCTAAGGAATGTTTTGAGCAAAGTACTTGGCAGTTTATACCAAATAATAATACAGGTATTTATACCATAAACACTCCAAATTGTAATACAGGAGAAAGAAACTTTAACTTTACTATTCAGGAGGTAGACGAAACTACAGGTTTATACAACTTCTTATTAAAGCCAACCGATGCTAAAGGGAAAAGTGAAACCAATCAAGGGTTTAGATTAAAATTAGCCCAATTATCAGAAACTAACATGAGATGGGAACAAACCCTTACAGTTGATGGTAAACCATTTACAATTAACATGAACTTTTCTAAATTATAAAAACTATGAAATCTATATTAAAAAAAATATCAATAAGTGCATTAACAGTTGCTATGGCTTTTAGCTTTACTAATTGTAGCAGTGTAAAAAATGCAAATAATAAACAAAAAGGTGGTGTCATTGGTGCTACTGGAGGAGCCATTTTAGGAGCCATAATTGGTAACAATGTTGGTAAAGGTGGTAACGGAGAATTAGGTGCTGTTATTGGAGGAGTTGTTGGTGGTGGAGCCGGAATCCTTATTGGAAACAAAATGGATAAACAAGCACAAAAAATAGAGGAAGAAATCCCTGGTGCTACAGTGGAGCGTGTTGACGAAGGTATTGTCGTAACTTTTGACGAAAATAGTGGTGTGTATTTTGACACAGCAAAATATAACGTAAATGGTGCGTCGCAAGAGACACTTAACAAACTTGTAGCTGTATTTAAAGAGTATCCAGATACTAATATTTTAGTTGTTGGACATACAGACAGTGTTGGTAGCGAAGAAAACAACATGACATTATCTAAAAACAGAGCTAATGCTGTTACCAATTACTTAACAAATCAAGGCTTAAGTAGCGGTAGATTTACAACAAATTGGTTTGGAGAGACACAACCTACTAATGATAATACAACTGCAGAAGGCAGAGCAAAAAACAGACGTGTAAACGTAGCCATTCTACCAAATGAAAAAATGATTAATGACGCTAAAATGGAGTCTGGAGAAAACTAGAATTTTGTCCGATTTTACTCGGAAAATTAATCAGAGTTAAATATATTACAAGACCTTATTTATTATAAAAAAATAAGGTCTTTTTTTATGCTTTTAAACTATATAATTTCTAAGACTAAATTACCTGAAACATCAGTAAAAAATACGATTGACCTATTAAATCAGGACGCAACTATTCCGTTTATTTCAAGATACAGAAAAGAAGCAACTGGAAATTTAGATGAAGTCCAAATTGGAGATATTGTAAAATATAAAGAAGAATTTGAAGCCTTAGAAAAACGAAAAATAGCAATCTTAAAAGCACTTGAAGAGCAAGACGTTTTAACTGATGCTTTGCAAGACAAGGTTACAGCATGTACTGACTTAACAACGCTTGAGGATTTATACTTACCGTATAAAAAAAGCAGAAAAACTAAGGCAGAAACTGCAAGAAAAAATGGATTAGAACCTTTAGCTAAAATCATCATGTCGCAAAATGCAAATGATGTGGAGTCTATCGCATTTAAATACGTAAAAGGCGACGTTAAAACAGTGGACGACGCTTTAGAAGGTGCAAGACATATTATTGCTGAGTGGATAAACGAGCGCACAGATATTCGTAATAATTTACGTAACCAATTGGAGCGTCATGCTATGATTTCCACGAAAGTGGTAAAAACAAAAAAAGAGGATGAGAATGCTCAAAAGTTCAGAGACTACTTTGAATGGGAAGAAGCGTTAAGTCGTATTCCGTCGCATAGATTATTAGCCATTTTAAGAGCAGAAAAAGAGGGTTTTATTCGTGTTAAAATTGAAATAGATAAAATAAAGGCGTTAGAAAACATTGACAGACGCATTATTAAAAGCGAAAACGCCTGCGCAGATCAGATTGAGTTAGCCATTAGCGACGCGTACAAACGACTATTATTCCCATCTTTAAGCAATGAAGCGTTACAAAAAGCAAAAGAGAAGGCTGATGCATCTGCTATTTCGGTATTTGCAAAAAACTTAAAACAACTATTATTAGGTTCGCCTTTAGGCGAAAAACGAGTACTAGCAATTGACCCTGGTTTTAGATCAGGCTGTAAAATAGTCTGCTTAGATGCCCAAGGAGTTTTACTGCATAACGAAAATATTTATCCGCATCCTCCAAAAAGTGATAGTATTGGAGCCATTAAAAAACTATCCACTTTAACGGAAGCATATAAAATAGACGCAATTGCGATTGGTAACGGAACAGCGTCAAGAGAAACGGAAGCGTTAGTAAAAAAAATTAAATTTAAAAACGACATGCAAGTCTTTGTGGTTAGCGAGGCTGGAGCAAGTATTTACTCGGCTTCAAAAATTGCAAGAGACGAGTTTCCTAATTACGATGTTACCGTTAGAGGTAGTGTTTCTATTGGGCGCCGTCTACAAGATCCATTGGCAGAATTGGTGAAAATTGATGCTAAATCTATTGGTGTTGGACAATACCAGCATGATGTAGATCAAAACAAACTACAGAAAGAACTGGATGTTGTGGTAGAAAACTGTGTAAATAGTGTTGGTGTAAACATTAATACCGCAAGCACCTCTTTACTGAGCTACGTATCCGGAATTGGTCCAAAACTAGCCGAAAACATTTTTAATTACAGAAACGAAAATGGTGTTTTTACTAGTAGAAATGCAATAAAAAAAGTACCACGCTTAGGCGGAAAAGCGTTTGAACAAGGCGCTGCTTTTTTA
This sequence comes from Olleya sp. AS48, assembly GCF_038900355.1. NCBI lineage: Bacteria > Pseudomonadati > Bacteroidota > Flavobacteriia > Flavobacteriales > Flavobacteriaceae > Olleya > Olleya sp. AS48. The sequence continues at coordinate 290,438 of NZ_JBBMRD010000002.1, forward strand.
AGAATTAGAGAAGCTAAAAACCCGTTAGACGACTCGGCAGTACATCCTGAGAGTTATAATATAGTCGAGAAAATGGCCAAAGATTTAAAGGTTACTTTAAACGATTTGATTGGCAATCAAGAGTTGCTTAAAAAAATAGATTTAAAAAAATACTGTACTGATACTGTAGGTTTATTAACCTTAGAAGATATTATTAAAGAACTTGAAAAGCCAGGATTAGATATTAGAGAAGAAGCTAAAGTATTTACTTTTAATCAAAATATTAAAACAATAAACGATTTAGTTGCTGGTCAATTATTACCAGGAATAGTCAATAACATCACTAATTTTGGGTGCTTTGTGGACGTCGGAATTAAAGAAAGTGGTTTAATACATGTCTCTAACTTATCGGATAGTTTTGTAAAAGATGTTAATGAGCATGTCCATTTACACCAACAGGTTATTGTTAAAGTTTTAGAGGTTGATGTTCCGCGAAAGCGCATCCAATTAAAACTACACAAATAAAAAAAGCATCAATCTATAGGTTAGATTGATGCTTTAAATAAAACTAATTTAATAGCGTTAAGATGCCATTTTAGCTTTGACTGTAACCTTTAAGTTATTGTCAATAATATCTTTCCAGTTTTCTATTCTTCGTACTTCATAATCTTCTGTAAAAGCTTCATCTGTGTCAAAAAAACTGATCACGACAGCTTCTTTATTAGGTGTATAAAACCAGATTTTTAAATCCAAATGTTTTAATCGTGTGACTTTATCTATGTCTTTTTTATAGTCAGAAAGCACTTCGCATGCCTTGATTTCAGACAGTTCTAAATTAAACACTTGGTTTTCATCTTCCTTAAAAGCAATATAGGACAGTACTTTTTTATCTTCGGTTAAACCGATAAATTTATTGTTCCAAACCTCTTTTAAATTGTATTTAAACCCGTTGGATTTTAATAAATTTTCTGCTTTATGCTTTGTTTTTGTAGTGTTATTTAAACCTTTAAAGATGAATATAAAAAAAGGCACGAATACGCTTAATGATACTAGAATAGCTAGTAGTGTGAATGAAATTTTCATTGTTTTAATATTTTGATTTAATGTATAAGAAATCAACACATTATCTTTACGTAAAAGACATGTATTGCAATAGTTAATAAAAACGTATTGCGCTTATGTAAACCAATGAAAAGGATAGATAATTTGTGTTTTAGACAGTCCAACATCTATAGACGTGTTAGTTTTTTGATACACCAAGAAATTTTCTTGTTGCTCTTTACTAACTGCATTTATAAAAGCGAGTTGCTTAAAAAAAGTAATACTGTCTTCTGGCTGTACGTTAACTGTAAGATCAATTTGAGAATTTACAATTATACCTTGAGAGTGTAAGGCTGCACTAGACTGTACTGTATGTTGCGGAAAAGTATTTTGTACGACAGATGCGACCTCTACTTCAGAAGAGAAGCAGGTAGACAACCCTATAAAAAGAGAAATAACTAAAAAGTTAAGTCTTGCCATGTTATACTTTAATTTATAAGTACAAAGGTATACGATAAGTTGTTAAGAAGATGCTAAATTATAAAACTTCGATAATTTTTTTTTGAAAAGAGTTAGTATTAAATTTAAAACTTGAACCGTTAATCTACCTATGCTTAAAATAGCTTATCATCCTATTTACTGTCATCCATTGCCTGAAGGACATCGTTTTCCGATGTTAAAATACGAGTTGCTTCCTGAGCAATTAATCCATGAAGGCACTTGCACTTTGGATAATTTTTTTGAACCGAATAGAATGCTAAACGAGGCTCCAATATTGGCAGTACACGATCCTGAGTATTTTTACGACTTACTTAATATTACATTGGATCCACGTGCTGCACGTAAAATAGGCTTTCCGTTAAGTGAGGTTTTAATTGAACGTGAAATTGTGATTGCAGATGGCACCATAAAAGCAAGTGAATATGCAATAAAACATGGTATTGCCATGAATATTGCTGGCGGAACACATCATGCCTATACTAATCGTGGCGAAGCCTTTTGCATGTTAAATGACCAAGCGATTGGTGCGCGATTTCTTCAAAAAAAAGGATTAGCAAAACGTATTTTAATCGTAGATCTGGACGTACATCAAGGTAACGGAACTGCTGAAATATTTAAGGATGATCCTTCGGTATTTACTTTTTCTATGCACGGAAAACATAATTACCCGTTTAAAAAAGAACAAAGCGATTTAGACATTGCTTTAGAAAATAATGTTGGAGACACCGAATATCTTTCCATTTTACATAACACATTACCCAAACTAATTAAAGACTTCCAACCCGACTTCATTTATTATTTATGCGGTGTAGACGTTATTGCTACAGACAAACTAGGCAAATTAGGACTAACCGTGACAGGCTGTAAAGCACGTGATCAATTTGTTTTAGAAACCTGTAAAACTAACAACATTCCAATTATGTGCAGCATGGGTGGTGGTTATAGTCCTAACATTAAAACCATTGTAGAGGCACATGCAAATACGTTTAGATTGGCTCAAGAAATTTATTTTTAAATGTAATGTAGCCTTACTTTATCAGACTAAATACTTATGCTAAAAACATTTACAGAGTTTTCCACTAACGGAACATTAAAAATCTCTGACCAAAGTCTTTTAAAACAGTTTACAACCGCAAAGCAAATTGGGCTTTACACCTTTATTCTTACGGGTAGCAATACCATTACCGCAGAAGTGGATGGCGTCCCTTTAGTTTTAAAACCGCATCAAATATTATCCTTAACGCCTATCCAAAATTTTAAATACATTGATGGGGACGATAGCGTAGTCTATCAATTTAACCAAGAGTTTTATTGCATAAAAGACCATGACAAAGAGGTGGGTTGTGCTGGTGTTTTATTTTTTGGGAATGATACTATTCCGGTGATTTCTTTAAACGAAAATGAGCAACACAAATTTAATGTGCTTCATGATATGTTTTTAGATGAAATTGAAACGGAAGATACTATTCAGGCCGAAATGCTTAGAATGTTATTAGCACGATTTATAATAAAGACCACACGTTTACTTAAAAACGAAACACCATCTACGCCACTTAATAAAGCTACTGACGAAACATTAAGACAGTATAACTTATTAGTAGAAACCCATTTTAAAGAAGCCCATCAAGTTAGTTTTTACGCAGAAAAATTATTTAAGTCTCCAAAAACATTATCCAATAGCTTTGCTAAATCGGGACAAAGTCCTTTAAAGATTATTCATGAGCGTTTAGTATTAGAAACCAAACGCCAATTAATGTATACTGACAAAACTGCTAAGCAAATTGCTTTTGATATTGGTTTTGACGATGCTTCACACTTAAGCAGATTATTTAAAAAACAAACCAGCATTACCCTTTCGGACTTTAAAAAAGGTTTATAAACTTTATTTAAGGCCTTTATTTCTTCATAAAAATACAATTTAGGAAAAATCGACAACTACTAAGGTAATATCGTCGTTTTAAAACCCGCTTTCGCGTCGCATCTTTGCACTGTAATATAAAAACAACAGCATTATGAAAACGACCATATCTATATTCAATTTAATTGAAATATTTACAAAAGCAAAAAGAAAGCTAACCAAATCTATCAATCCACAAGAACATTGTGAGCATAAACAATTACACGATTACTATTGTGATGCAGAAATAAACAAAGGAATTATTGACAATTCAATTATATAAAAACACAACATTAAAAACATAAGATTATGACACCTATTAAAGCACTTAAAAGAGACGAAGTAAACGCAACCAATCAAGCTATTTTTGACCAATTAGAAAAAGCTGTAGGATTTGTACCAAATTTATATGCAACGTATGCTAATAGCGAAACTGCTTTAGAAAACTACTTGAATTTTGCAAATGCAAAGACCTCTTTAAAAGCTAAAGAAAAAGAAGTAGTAAATCTTGCTGTAAGTGAAGTAAACAGTTGCATTTACTGTTTATCTGCACACACTGCAATTGGTAAAATGAATGGTTTTACAGACAACCAAATTTTAGAATTAAGAGCAGGAAAAGCCTCTTTTGACACTAAGTTTAATGCTTTAGCTGCTTTAGCTAAAAACATTACAGAAACCAGAGGAAAAACAGACGCTACAATTTTAAACAACTTTTTAGACGCTGGTTATAGCCACGGAAACTTAATTGATGTTATTGCTTTAGTTGGTGATAAAACAATCTCTAACTACATCCACAATACAACACAAGTCCCTGTAGATTTTCCAGTAGCACAACCATTAGAAACAGTAATATCTTAATTAATTATAACCTTAAAAATAAATAACAATGAAAAAATTAATCGCAACTTTAGTATTGACATTAACACTTTTAGTATCTGTTAATGCACAAGACAAAATGATGAAACATGATACTGTTAAAACAGTAGCATTAGAGCAAACTACAGGTGAGTTTACTCAAAAAGGATTAACTATAAGTGAAGGGACTTATATTTTTGAAATAGCAAATAACGCTGTTGGAACAGATGTTGGATTTGTACTAATTAAAAAAGGTGCTGATGCTTCTAACCCAGAAAACCACATTAAAACTGCTTACGTAACTAGTGTTGTTAAGGATGGAGAAACGCAAACGTCTAGCGCAACAACATTAGCAAAAGGAGAATACACATACTTTTGCCCATTAAATAAAACACCACAGTACACATTAACTGTACAGTAACATATCAGCTTTTAAGTTGATCTAAAAATTCCTGTCTGCGATTACGCGAGACAGGAATTTTTGCATTTCCGGTTAAGATTACATAACCTTCATTCAGGTATTTTTCTATGTAACTTAAATTTATTAAATGTGATTTATGTACTAAATAAAAGTCACTATTTTCTAATAACTTATTAAAATGCCCAATACTATTGGAGCTTAATAATGGCTTACCCTCTTTTAAATGAATTTTAGTATAACCCGCTTCGCCTTCGCAATGCACAATGTTTTCAATTTTAATAAACTCTAAGCCTTCCACAGACGGAATTATAATTTTCTTTTTTTGAAACGTTTGTACACCTAAGTTTTCAATTAACTGTTTGTTTTTTTGAAGCGCAGATTTATCACCAATATTTTTTTCGGCATTAGCCACAGCTTCTACCAGGTCTTTATTATCTACAGGTTTAACTAAGTAACCAATTGCACAATGTTTTATAGCCTCAATAGCATAATTATCAAAAGCTGTTGCAAAAATGATTTCAAAATCAGGATTTTCAAATTGCTTTAATACATCAAACCCACTTAATTCTGGCATTGCAATATCTAAAAACACCAAGTCTGGTTTTAGGCTTTTAATTAATTCAATCCCTTCTTTTGGGCTTTGGCTTTCTGCTATTATTTGAACATTAGGACATAAACGTTGTAGCTTATTTTTTAAAATAGCTAACGCTTTACGCTCATCGTCTATTAATATGGTTTTAATGGTCATAATCGTCTTTATTTAAGCCTTCCTTAAAAATCAAGGTGACTTTGGTTCCTGTTTTATCGGATGTATCTGCACGATCCTGAATTGTAAACGCGACATCCCAATGTTTACTTACTTTTAATAAAGCCAAACGTTCTTCTAACACAAAACTAGAATGTTCTGTATGCGATTGTTTCTTTTTGGCATTCATAAGTTTAGACTTATTAATACCTATTCCGTCATCTGTAATTTCAACTTTAAAACTATAATCATTGATACTTACAAAGTCAATAACAACTTCTCCTTTTCCTTTTTTATGAAAGATACCATGGTTAATGGCGTTTTCTACAATAGGCTGTAAAATCATTGGAGGCAAAAATAAATCTTGTGTATCCAATGCTTTATCTATATTTAATTGAAAGTCAAAATCGTCTTCAAAACGAAGCTTTTCTATATCTAAATAATTTTTTAATAACGAAATTTCGTGTTCAACCGAAATGCGTTCTTTTCGAGAATACTCAAAAAATTGTCGCATTAATTTTGAAAATTTAGAGAGGTAATCTTCACTTTTTTCGACTTGATTTAACTGAATATAATATTGAATGGCGTTAAGCGAATTGTGCACAAAATGTGGATTCATTTGCGCTCTAAGCGCATTAAGTTCCAGCTCGTGTTGACGTTTTTGGTTGTTTAGTTTAGTTTCTAATTGTTCTTGGATGAGTTTGTTTTTACGGTTATTGAACGTCATAAACAGAAATATTAGTGATAAAACCACTAATAAAGCAACTGAAAATAATGCTATGAAAATTAATTCTTTTTCAGACATAAAAAGCTTTTTATTATAAATCCAAACATTAAAATGATGTTAATCGTAATTGGAATACGATAATAAATACCTGACAATCCAAAATATTTTTGCAACAATACTAATGGTAAATAGCTAATATAAAACACTAAACACCCTGTAACAATCCAAAATTTTTGGTCGGTTTTAAAATTGACAACCTCATTTTTGGTTAATAAATCAGAAAAAAATACTGTGCTACAAATTAGTATTGTAATTGCTAAAACGACTAAGGGGATTTTCCATAATACACCAAACGCTTGAAAAAAAAGACAATAACTAATTGATGCAATGAATACAAAAATAAAGACGATGACCAGTTTTTTTGTTTGTAATATGGACTTAAACCAAGTAAGTAAAAACAATCCGGATATTATAGTATAAACATTATATACATAGCCACTTTTAACACCATATAAAATAGGTAATAAGTAGCCAAAACACTCAATAACCAACACAAAACCTAAAAAGTATATAAAATTACGCTGTGTAGTATTTTTATACTTTGGCCACATTACAATTGCAAATACAAAAGCTGCAATTTGTGGTAACCACATTATTAATCTTAATATAATATCTTGGCTAAGCATAATTTAGATTATCCTTTAGTTTTATATTCTATACTATCAGGATCTCCTGCACTACCATAGTTAAGTGGGTTTAACTGGTTAATGTTTTGATGTGGTGCTTCAGTGTTTCTAGTAACTTCTTTAACCGTTGGAATAAAAAATAAGGTGGAGCGCATGACGCTATCCTTGTCTTTTTCAAATTTTACATTTTTGGCTCCAAAATATACTCTTAAACTAATTTCGTCTTTTGCATATTCTTTATCAGTATAAGCTTTAACGTATTTTATGTAGTTTTCTAATTCTTCAAGACTAAAACGAATCGCTCTAGAGTCTTTAATATAATCACTATCCTGCATGTCGACACCTTCTATGGTATCCACTAATGGCTGATTTAATTTTTCGTTTATAAATTTATATTGGTTTTCAAGATAGTTTTTCTCATACATTTCTGCTTTTTTTAATGAGATTAAACCTGTTGGTTCTTTGTAAGAATCGTTGTTTTTTTGACACTCTTGAAAGAGTAAAAACCCTAGTACTAAACAAATGATTAGTAATGACTTTGATGTTAAATTTTTCATTGGTTGGTGGTTTAAATTAATAGCTAGATTACTAAGTTAGTATTTTACTTTTTAATATATTTTATTACTGTTTGTTTTCTTTTAAAAAGCAACTTGTCCAACCATCTTTATTTGACTTATTAAAACCAATGACTTCTGTAAACACATCTTGTCTTGTTTTTAACCTGGTTGATTGATCAAATTGAATGTCATAAAATGGTGTTTTTATCTTTTTAAAAGTTGCCATCACATCTGCTCTAACATCGTTTTTTAATGTAATAGATGTTACTTCTTGTACTTCTCTAGAGACTAATCTAACATAAGCAATATTGTCCTTCTGTTTGGTAATATGCTTTTTATATTCTGGTTTAATGGAAACATTATAAACGGTATTTATCCTGATATGATCTGACATTTGTTGATTGCTAGAGGATAATGAATCCAAGACTATAATCCCAGATTTTGCTAATTTTTTAATGTAACCTAACTCTACTAGACTTGTTCCTGCATTTTGATAGGTCATTTTACCAACATAAATTCCTTTTATAAATTCCACTGGATTTTCTGCATCGCAAGCTTTAATATTTTGTAAAGCTAATGCTTTAGTTAAACCATTATTTGCATCTGTACATGACGATAAAATAAGAGATATTATTAGTAGTGTAAAGAGTTTTTTCATTGTTTAAAATTTAATAAAACTCAAGACTATTTGTATTAACAGTCTTGAGTTTGTTAGACTAATTTTGAAATTATGTAATGATTATTCTTCGTTTCCGTCGCAAATATTTTCGATTAGTGTTATAATATTTTCTGCTATATTATTAAAGTTAGGAACAATCATTTTATCTCCTAAAATATTATTATTAATAAGCTCTAGCTCATAATTAGACGATGCTAATGTGGATACTAAAACTAATTGCACGTTATCTAAATTAGCTTGAGTAGCCAATCCATTTAAAAAGGTATCATCAATAGCAGTATTAATATCATCATCTCCTCCTGCTGGTGCATCTGTAATTATAAATACTAGTTTAGTTATACCAGATCTCCAAGATCCCGAAAAATTATTATTTAAAATTTGATCTAGTAATAATGCTCCAGGCTCTGCAAAACCATTACCAGAACCCAATGACATATTTGCACTATTTAAATTAGCTAATTGCGTGCTAAAAGTTGTTTGATTTGCAGTAGCAAATGGCTCCATCATGGTTAAGTATTGGTCAGTAGTTGTACCTGTAGTAATAACTTGTTTTTGCGCAGTAGGTAAATTAGTATATCCAACCTGAGTATTGTAACTAGGAGTAGTACCTGCAGTAACCTCGTCAAAAACTGATAACGACAATCGGTAATCACCACCAGACTCTGTTACAATACTTGTTGCTATTGATGAAATTGAACTTTTAATACCTTCAATAGCTTCTCCCATACTACCTGTATAGTCTATTAAAAACGCTACGTCCATACCAGAGTCACATGAAAATGGAAAGGTGTCTGATGGTGTGGTATAACCGCAAGCCTCGTCATCACTACATGCAGAAGCAAATAAAGTTAAAACGGTTACTACTACTAATTTTATTGATGTGAAAAATCTAGATTCTGAATCGTTATTTTTCATTTTATATATTGTTTTCATGATTATAATTTTTAATAAATTAAGGCAGCTTTTTGTTTTATATACTGCCTTAATTTGACATTGATTTATAGTTTTTAATTTAATTGATACACACAACTTTAAATTCTGTTCTACGATTAATAGTGTGTTCATTTTCTGAGCATTGCACGCCATCTGCACAACGATTTAATAACTCTGACTCTCCTGCTCCACGAGCAATTAAACGGTCTCTAGAAATTCCTTTAGTCATTAAATAATCTACTGTAGATTGTGCTCTTTTTTGAGATAACTCTTGGTTGTATTGGTTACTACCTCTAGAGTCTGTGTGTGATGACATTTCCACTTTAATGGTTGGATTATCTTGCATTAATTTGACAACATAATCTAAGTCTGGTCTTGCTGCTGGAAGAATATCCCATTTATCTAAATTAAAAATAATGTTATCTAATTTAATGGCTTGACCACAAGGATTCACACACATTTCAAAATCAATAAATAGTGATTTATTACGATCAATATCAGATGTAGACACTTCTACTTCATTAGAAAAATACCCATTTTTATTTCCGTTTAACGCATAAGTAGACGCTTGTTTTAAATGAAAAACAAATCCACCATCTAAGTCAGACAAGGTGTTTTTTTGTCCAGCTTTAACTTTATCTTTAAGAAGAATATCAACCCCTTGGATACCTTTGTCTGTATTACACTCTACTACGTTTCCTTTTAGGATGAAGTTTAAATCACCATATCTAATAACTTTTTGAATGCTATTACCATCTTTCTTACACGCTTTAAAATCATCTTTAGTAATACTTGTTTCTTCTAGGTTTATACCATATAGTTTTCCTTTTACTATTAAATCTGCTTCAGCAACATCATTAAATACTACAACTCCATATGCGTTAGTCACACCAGACTGCACAATATTTCCGTTTAGGTCTGTTAACACTACGTCTGTAAAAGGTAATGTTTCGTCTGTGTATTTATCTCTAGCTGTAATCGTTACACCACAACCACAAGTCGCACAACATCTTGGCATGTGGTCTTCTCCACATACTTCGCATACAGATACTTTTTCTTTTTTATTAAATTTAAAAGTTACTCCTGCAAATAGTCCTACTGAAGATATATCACAATCGCAAGGTTCCTCTCTTAACATTGGACCACTTTGATCTAGGCTATTAAAATTTACGTCTACATCATTAACCGTGTTAAAAGGATGGTATCCTGCAGCTATATTTAATGTTGGATCCAATTGCTCTGTAGCACTAAAATGTTTTAAATAATATGCACCTACATTAATCCCAAAATTATCGTTTAAGTAATAGGTAAAACGCAATTGTCCTTTAAAACTAAAAACACTAGATAAGTCATAACCAGAATGAAAGTTTAGTAGTGTTGAAGCAGGATCGTCTGTTAACAATGTTCTTCCACCTTTTATTGACGCTAAACCAACTCTTGTATTCAGCTCTGCAGAGAAACGTCTAGACTGACTACGATATTGGAAATTTGGACCTATACCAAAGAAGACTCTAGAAATATCATCTTCTGACAAAATGAAATTATTAATTTGACCTCCTCCTGCGTAAAAAAGATTGTCTGTTGGATAGGTGCTTTCTGGTTGGTTTTTGATATAATCAAAATCAAACCCTAGACCAAACCAATTCCAGTAATAATCTAAGGATAATCCTAAATCCATTCCACCATTATAATCTATAAAAGGTGTGTTATTGTTATAACTTGGAAAGTCATAACCAATTCTTGGTGACAATTGAAAATAGTTATTGTCATCCTGTTGTGCGTTTGTAGTAAATGCCGAAGCAAATACAAATACGATTAATAAAAATTTTAATAGAGTTTTCATGATTTGCATTTTTAAATTTTAGTTATACACGTTTATATAAAGAAGCCTTTAGTTTTGTTACCCTTCTTTATTAAAATTTGCATTAATCAATTTATTGGGAGTTGTCGCTATAGCACAAATGTCTAGAGTCAGACCCTGTAAATAAAGACCAAATAGGCTATTGGTCGTTTTGAATCCATTAAAGGTTATAATCAAATCATAAGACATAAAAAAAGCCTGCTATTATATAGCAGGCTTTTTTTAATACGTTAAGTAGGATTACACACTTTGCAGTAAAATTATTGCAAGTATTAAACTAACTAAAGGCAAACTTAACAGTAATGTTAGATTGTGACTGCTTGCTTTACTTCTATTAAACTTTGCGTTAAGTACCTTTCTAGTTTTACCACTGTACTTTAACCAGTTTTTAATATGTATTGCTATCGCAATAAGTACAAATAAGGTCCATGCTTTTTGACTTGAAATAGTAGATGCATTCATTTTGGTTAAAAATGTTGCGGTAAAAACACCTAATAAAAAGAACAAGGCGATTTGTAACGCAGAGATATAAACTAAAGCAATAGTATTAGCCTTTTGTTTAAAACGCGCTTTAAACGCAGTAAAAACAGTAAAAAAAAGTTGATCGAATGTTGTCATAAATTGAATAAAAAAACCTGCTACAATGTAGCAGGTTTTTTTTAGATATTAGTTTTTGCAAAAATTATTCTGCAGAAATTTTCACGTTATCCACTTCCCATGTTGAAGCAGCAGAACTTGTTGAAGTATATTTAAAAGCAATAAATACATTTCCACCAGCAGCAGCAGATAAATCTAAGCTACCAGAATCTGTCCAAGATGACCAGCTACCTTCGTTAGTATCTAACGTTGGTGCTAATGCAACCCATGTTCCGTCTGTATTAGGATTTCCTCCTGTATAATCTGTAGCATAAAATACTTCTAAGTTATTACCACCATAACGTTTTACTGTTTGGAAAGATAAAAATGCAGATGGTACTGAAGATAAATCAATTGGTAATGAGATTAACCAATCTTCATTTGTTTGTGCTCCACTAGCAAAACCATTCATAGTTGCACTATCACTTGGATTACCAAAGCTGTTATAATACCACTCTTGTGCTCCTGTAACGCTAAACGTTGTCCACTTATCTAAGTTGGCAGCAGAGAATGAATCTTGAAATAAAGGATCACATCTAAAACCATCCATTACTACATCATCTGTAGTATTTAAGTTGATGATTAAGTCGTAACCATCGTAGGTTTTGTTTACTATTCCAGAGATAGAACCTTTTCCATCTGTTGGTAATAATTCATTTTTAAAAGCAGCAAAAGTACTAGACTCTAAAGTAAAAGAACCAGCGTCAGAACAGCTTTCAATAGATCTTTGAGAATCAAAATCGTCTGTAGGATCTACGTAAGGTTTGTTTTCTAAACCTGCAGGAAATTGTACGTTAACTAATTTAACAAACATACCAATATGCTCTTCTCCTACATCAGATAATTCTAATTCTACAGGCATTAGTGTTTCTGTAGTTGTAGATCTAAATAAGTGGTTAGGTATTTGGTTAGATGTCATTTCTAAAACATCGTTATCAAACGTATCAAATTTACCACCAATAGTTACAACATCATCACCAGTATTAGTTTCACCAATGTATAAATCTTTAAGATAGATATAAACCTCTCTACCTTTATTAAATTGGTTATAAGTATCTGCTTGATTTAACACTACCTTTAAAGTTTGTGTTGGGTCTGTTGGACTGTCTTGGATAAAAAATTCTTTATAAAAGTTTCCTGTTTCGTCACTTGAAGACACATAACCTTTAACCGCTATTTCTGATACAAATTGCGTCGCTTCGTATTGTACAAAGTTAGATTTAACTTGAGTTATTGTTTGTAACTCAACTTCTCCTGATTCAATTTTTGAAAGTAATTTATTTAAGGTAGCATTCTCTTCATTTCCTTGAGATTCTGGAACTGAATAATCGTCATTTTCTACACAAGAAGTTACAGCCAATAAAGCCATAAAACTAAATGCTAATGTTAAAAATTTATTCGTTTTCATAATTGTAATGTTAATTATTAATAATTTTTCTTTTTCTTTTTAAAATCTAAGATACACATTTACAAAGTAATTAGCACCTCTACCATACCAGTATTTAGGTCCAAAAACTCTTTTTTCAAGGTTTACATCATCTCTTAAAGCTCTGTAATCCGCACGTCTACCTTGTTCAAAACCTCCAGTTTTGTATTCTTTATCCAAAAGGTTACCTACACTTGCAAAAAAACCAATAAATTTATCTCCAATCTTCCAAGACTTACCTCCAACTAAATTTACTACCATGTAGCTATCAAATTTTTCTTGTTGTAATAACTCTTTTGCAATTGCTGGATCGTAATCGTTATACGGTAATCCATCTGCATCTGTGTAAAACTCAGTTGATCTAGATAATGGACTTACGTCTATGTAAGCATTATCAAAAAAGTTAGCTGTTGCACCAAACCACCAGTAATCTGGATCTCTGTATTCAAATCCAACTGAATAAGCTGTTTGTGGTCCACCTGCCACTTTATAATCCTTTAAGTTAGATGTACTAACTAATCCAGATGTGTTAACAACATCTCCACCTTGTACATCAATAAAATCCTCTGAAGTTGATGTTACATACAAGTTTGGATTATTGTTGTAAGTATATTGTCCTACTGATGCCGCACCTTTTAATTTAATAGTAGGTGTTACTTGTGCTTCTATACCAAACTCTCCACCAATGTGTTGTTTTTCTACTCCTGATAAAACCTCTTGAATAAATCCTGTAGTACTACCTTGTGTAAAGAAGAAACCTACTTCGTTAGCATCTTCTATTTTAGTATAAAAACCTGTTAATTTAGCTTTGATAATTGGAGATCTAAAGATATAACTTGCATCTACTGATGAAATTTTCTCTTCAGTAATATTAATATCTGTATTATTTACACCATTAATAACACCAACATAATCATGACTTTCTCTTGAGTTTGTATACGTGTTTCTAATAGAAGGTGCTTTTGCGATATAAGCTCCATTAAAATCTAATAAATGTTTACCGGATATTTTATAAGTAAATCCTGCTTTTGCACCATATCCTGTAAATTCGATTTTATCTCCTTTACCAAATGAGTTGTCTCTTTCAATACCGTTTTCGATATATACTTGGTTTTCGTTTTTATATAAGCCTTCTCTTTGGTAATCTGTTTTTGTTACGCTTCCTGCTAAATAAAAATCAACTTTGTTGTATTTGAATTGTGCTTGAGCAAAACCAGATATTTCGTTAACATATAAATTATAGTTGTATCTAAATTTATCTCCTACAAAAGCAACTTGGTCAGGATTGTTTAAATCAAATTGATTTTGACTGAAAGAATCAACATTTAAAGCTCCTGTTGTGCTTCCTAATAAATCAATAATTTCAGCAAAGTTTTCAGAATCTAATTTTTTATAATTTACACCTGCATTAAACAGAATGTTTTGGTTAATCTCAGTATTAAAAATAGTATTTAACGTTAATTGCTTATCATCGTTTCTATCTTCATATAATACGTAGGCAGCATTTGCACCTGTTATATTATTAGTTAAGTTAGCATCTAAAATTCTGTTCCAATCAATTTGACCATCATTTAAAAACTCTTGTTCAGCTTCATATGCACCAGCTAAATCGTCATCTTCAAGAAAATAACTTGGTAGGTTTTGGTAGTATGCAGGACTTGGATTTTCTCCTCCAGCATAATCTAAACGACTGTTTCCTACTTTACCAAATTGGTAACCTATGTTTGTATTTAAGCTTGTTTTTTCAGTGATATCCCAATAATGGTTTAACATTAAAATTGGCTCTTCCACTTCTTTAATACGAGAATTTTTTTGCTCTCCATCAAAATCTCCCCAAAACTCATTATACTTAATACCTTTAAGATCATAAACCTCTTGTGTATTTGCAGAAGATTTTCCTCTTCTGTTTGGTGCGTATATAGACGTAAAGTTAATGCTATGCTTATCGTTTATTTTCTTTTCTACAGAAGCAAAAAATGAATTTGAATCATATAATGATGCATCCTGAAAACCTTCGTCTCCCCAACGTCTACCAATCATAAGTGTATATGCCCAACCATCTTCCATTAATCCAGAAGCATAACTAGCCATTAAACGATTTGTATAACTTCTGTTTGAAGAAGAGTAAGTAATACGACCACCTTCTCTGTAATTAGAAGCTCTAGTATTAATATTTGTAGATCCTAATACACCTCCAAATGTGTAAGCCGATGGTGTTAACCCTAAACTTAACTCTTGGTTACGCATAACGTCGTTTAATCCTCCCCAATTACTCCATTGTGGACGACCAGTATCTTGCTTATTCATTTCAACACCATTAATTAATACTTTGGCGTTGTCAGAATCTAAACCTTTAATTCTGAAAAATGATGAACTAAACTCAAAAGCAGCTGTACGCTGAAAAATGTCTTGAGAAGCAGATAATAATCCTGAAATATTATCAGAACCACTTGTGTCATCATTTAACTCGTCATCAGACAACGTAATGGTAAATAAATCTTGCTCGTTTGTAACTGCTAGATCTAAAGTCATATCTTGGATATCAAGCGTCTTACCTTCGTTGATAATGATTGGATAAAACTTTGTAGTAAATCCATCTTTTTCAATTTTAAGAATTTGCTCTCCTAAAGGGACTTCATTCTTAAAAGTAAACTGACCAAACCCATCTGTTTTTTCAGTCAATACTGTTTTTTGAATGGATACTGTTACATCTGGAATAGGCTCATCCGTTACTGCGTCCTTAACACTACCTTTAACTGTAGTTTGTTGTGCAACAAGCGTAAACGTTGAGAAAATTCCGAATAAAAAAATTAAAAAACTTTTTTTCATACTAGAAATTATAGTTAATAAAAATGCTTAACCGTTAAATAATCATTATTTAAGGCGTGCAAATTTACATTATTTATAATAAATATCTACTTTTGGCAGGAGTTTTGTATTAACATAACTATAACATAATATTAGAATACATGAAAAATTTTAAATTCTGGGCTGCAGCGTTTTGTTTAACGGTTGTTTTTTCTGTAAATGCTCAAGAAAAGAAGAAGTTTAAAGTACATACTGTTGCTTTTTATAATCTTGAAAATTTATTTGACACGATTAATGATCCAACAAAATATGATGAGGCTAGTCCGATGATGGAACTTAAAGCAGACCGCTCTGAAGTGTACAAGAAAAAAGTACATAATATGGCACGTGTTATCGCAGATGTTGGAAGTGACGTTACTAATAACACACCTGCACTTATCGGTATTTGTGAGGTTGAAAACATTAATGTAATTGAAGATGTTGTAAACGACCCTTTATTATTAGGTAAGGATTATGGTATTGTACATTTTGATGGTCCTGATAACAGAAGTATTGATGTTGGTTTACTTTATCAAAAATCATTATTTCAAGTGGTATCAAAAAGCACGCATACTTTAAAAATTTACGATGATAAAACACGTAAACGCGTTAACACAAGAGACCAACTATTAGTTACGGGAAAACTAGAAGGAGAAACAATGCACATTATTGTTAACCACTGGCCATCAAGAAGTGGTGGAGAAGCTAGAAGCAGACCAAAACGTGTTGCTGCTGCTAAGCTAAACAAAAGTATCATTGATAGTTTACAATCTATAGATCCTTATGCTAAAATTATTACTATGGGAGATTTAAATGATGACCCAACAAACTCTAGTGTTAAGGATGTTTTAAAAGCTGAAAGCGACAAAAACAAAGTTGACTTTAAAGGTATTTACAATCCTTATATTGACATGTTTAAAAAAGAGGGATTAGGTACTACTGCTTATAGAGATGCATGGAGTTTATTTGATCAAATAATGATTACTAAGCCTTTTTTAGACAAGGATTATTCAAACTTTACCTACTATAAAGCAGGTATATTTAATAAATACTATTTAGTAAACAAAAAGGGTCGTTACAAAGGTTATCCTTTAAGAAGTTTTGCTGATGGTGGATTTACTAATGGGTTTAGTGATCACTTCCCTGTTTACATCTACTTAGTTAAAGAGGTAAAAGACACTGACACCACATCTGAAACAGAAGTTAAGAAGAATTAATTTTTAAATTATATAAATAAAAAAAAGCGACCTTAATTAAGGTCGCTTTTTTTATACTATAAATTTAACCATGCTTTCCATGGTATTTTAGCTAACACTAAAACTAATGCAATGCTGTAAAAGATTGCAATTGACTTAAGTTTGTTAGTAGATGTTAGTTTCTTTTTATGCTTAGAATATCCAATAGTAATTAAGGCTACAGCTAGAATCATAGCAACAGGATGCTCTACAACATTTGATCGCATTGTTGCATTTTTCATGATTTCGCCCATACTCATTTCAGAGAAGTAGTCTCCAGCAAACCAAAGTACAATACCAATTAACAAATGTATATGAGATACAATTAATGTAAAAAGAGACATTCTAAAATCTCTTGCTTCATACTCCTTTTTTGTCACTGTTTTATACACTGCGTTAAAGGTTGCCACTACAATCATAAAAAGCACCAAATATGCCCAATAATGATGTAACCATTTTAATGTTGAATACATATATTTTTAGTTTATTAATTAAGGTATAAAGGTAATAATTAATTACATAAAAAAAGCCTCTTCAATTGAAGAGGCTTTTAAATTTATTATGTGTTATAAATTAGAAATCTATTGGTATACCCAAATTCCTCCCATTTTAATAACTGCAAAGTCTTCAGTAGTATTACTACCATTGTAAACTTCTATAGTCACAACATACTTTTGCTCTTCAGCAGCAGAAGGATCCATTTGGTTTAACACCACAGCTACTGCTTCAAGTACCATTGGGTTTGTCCATTCTGCACTGTTACCAACTCTTCTGTCCATATTCCCATAGTTTAACATACTTGCAGTTGCTGTTGGATAATCCGCCTCTAAAGCAGATGCTATAGTAACGTAATCTTCAGCAGCTAAAGTATATCTAATTGTATTATCTGGTACCCAAAGACCGTTATCAAATCCAAACTGAAGCGTTGTAGATATAGTAGATTGATGAGCTTCAAACTCGCCATTAACTACAGTGTATAAGTTACCTCTTCTTTGTGCTCCTGAAGAACTAGAGAAATAATCGTAAACAATAAATAACTCCTCATCCTCTTGACCGTAAGGGAAATTTAAATCTAAGAACGTTGGTAAATAAGAGTTTGGAGATAATGAACTACTAAAGTTATTATACTCACCTGGTTGTCCAGAAGCTGTACCCATTGCGTCATAATCTGCAGAACTTAAGTAATAAACACCTTCCATTGCTACCCATGTACCACCTGAGTACATAAAGTATTCTCCTTTAGAATTTGTTGTACCTGTTGCACCTAGAGTTTTAATAGCTATGTTAGAGATTCTCCATCTTCCAGCGTCACCTTCATCAACTGTAGTCGTTGCAGGATCATCACCTATAGACTCATATTTTAAAGCTACATTAATAACTTGACCATCGTAAGCAGAAAAATCGTAATCTTCTGAAGCAGCCATATCACCAGTAGCAGGATTTGCTAATGTAATCTCATCCCACGTAGCAGTTAATACATCTCCTGTATAATCTGTAGACACTAAAATTTTAACTAGTGAAGCATCATCTGCAAAATCAAGTTCTTGTGTAATTTGAAATTTAAGATCACTCTCGTCAGTTAAGTCCACTGAAGGAGAAACAATCCACTCTTCATTTGTTACTGCTGATCCAAAATAACCATTTCCTTGAAGGTATCCTGTTGAAGATGTCCAAACATCGTCTGCTCCAGTTTCTTCAACAATTGTCCATCCTTCAAAACTACCTGCAAAGTTATACTCTACTAAGTTAGCTAAACCAACAACTGGGTTTTCAGTATACTGCTTGTATTTTGCTAAAACTACTTGTCCTTCAGTAGGAGCAGTGATTTGAGCAGTTAATACATCAGGAATTTGAGATGTTGCATTTACATTTGGGTAAAATCCAAAAGCATCACTACCTGTAGTTGCATAATCAGAATTAGTTAATTGGTAAATATCAGAATTAGTTAAATCACTTACACCTTCAGCGTTTCCAACATATAATTGGTATCCAACTAAAACTGAAGATCCTTGACCCCAAAATGGATATTTATTAGCTAAAAAATCTGGCAAAAGCGCTTTAGCTTCCTCAACAGAATTAAAACTACCAAAACCTAATTCTAACTCATCATAATCATCACTTGTAAGTGTGTAAGATTCTGATCCTTGAATTGGATCTGCTGATGCATCTAAGTCATTATAGATGTCTTCAATAGGGTTACAACCCACTAAGGTTATCCCTAAAATTGCTAAACAATAAATTATTCTTTTCATTTTAAATATTTTTTAAAAATTAACTTTTAATGCTACACTGTAAGTTCTACCAGCTCCATAATATACTTGAGCTTTTAAAGCAGTACCATCGATGTCATTAGCATCAGAAACATACTCTGTATTGAAAACATTATTTACTTTTCCTATTAAAGTTGCATCAAAAGATCCGATTGCAAAACCATGTTTTAAACCAACATCAAATAATCCAAAATCAGGCACTTCCCATACATCTGGTAAATCTGCACTCCCTCTGTTTGTTACATCATAAGAAGCATAGTTGTCACCTGCAAAGTTATAATCAACATAAATATTAGATTTTTGAGCTAATTTATAATCTAAACCTAAAGCGAATGTAGTTTGAGCAGCATCACCTACTTTAATTCCATCTGCAACAACTTCTACAACGTCAATTGCATCTCCTGCTTGATCTCTAATAATTGCTGATACATTACTTTTCCATTGCCAATCTCCTAAAGAAGCCATACCTGTTAAAGTAATATTATCATTTGCTTTATATCTAAAATCAACCTCAACACCTTGGTGTAAAGCATCGATCCCTTGTAAGTTGTAGAAAAATAAGTTATCTCCAGTACCAATTGAACCGTTAAGAGATTTGTCTAACCATTTAGTATGGTACACGTTTACGTTTGCACTAAATTTCTCGCTACGGAATCCGTAACCTAACTCTGCACTAAATACTTTTTCGTTTACTGCTCCTCCATTTGGAACAATTCCATCTTCATCTAAAAATACATCATCTAAAAATGGCGCTTTAGAGAAATAACCAACATTTACAAAAACATTATTGTTTATGTCTAAGTTATAGTTACCACCTCCTTTAATACCATAACCAGAAAAATCAACTGCATCAGACTCTCTGCTACCAAATATAGTATTGTTCATGTATTCTCTTTGCTTATAGTTACTGTTAGAAATATCTCCAGCCATAAACACATTTAATTTCTCAGAAACTTGATATTCTGCTTGTGCAAACAAACCATATCTATTAACAACACCGTCGTAATCTTTATTATATCTATCTCCTACTTTAAGTGGTTGTCCAAAAGCAAATGTATCCGTCTCATTATCTAAGAAAAATTGACCTCCTAATAAATCATCCACTTGGTACCAGTGTGATCCAACATAATAACGTGCGTCTAAACCTCCTGATAATGTTAATTTATCATTGATAGATGTTTTATAGGTGGATAATATACCATACCATTCGTGAGAGTTTCTAGAAGAAGAAATAATATCACTAGAACCATTTACTCCATTAGCTTGATTTTCTGCAACTATTTTATCAAAATCGATAGGTTGTAAACCTGAAGTACCAATTCTGTAATCATCAGATCCAATTTTAGATCCTTCATCTCTACGTCCTCCACCAGAACCAAAAGAAGCATATACTGCTGTAGATAAAGCTGAATTATCATCTATATTCCATAAGTGATTTATGGACATTTGTGGTTTGTGGTAAAAGTTATACGATTGGTGATAAACTTCTCCGTTTTTATAACCCCAATCTCTATTTGCTTTTTGCGGTCCTGAATCTGTATCTTGTAATTCTTCAATTGTAGAACGATTAAAACGTTGACCGTGTTCTTGTTGAGAACCAAAAGCTGTAAATGATAATCTGTGAGCTTCGTTTATTTGTTGTGATAAACTAAGAAAATAATTATATCCTGAAAACTCTGTTCCGTCAACATAACCATCACCTGAAATTTTTGAAGCACTAACTGTTGCTGCAAAACCTTTATCGCTTAAACCTGTTGAATATGTCATTCCGTATTTGAAATATCCATCATTAGCGATACTTGTACCAAAACTTCCACCTTCTTCAGCGTCAGTAGTTTTAGTAATAATATTAATTGTACCTCCAACAGAAGCTACTGCCACTTTAGATGCTCCTAAACCTCTTTGTACTTGCATAGTAGATGTTACATCACCTAAACCTGCCCAGTTACTCCAATAAACAGCTCCATTTTCCATATCGTTAACTGGAACACCGTTAATCATTACAGCAACGTTTTCTGAGTTAAATCCTCTAAGGTTAATTCTACTATCTCCATAACCACCACCTTGCTTAGTTACATAAACTCCTGGTGTAGATTTTAATATTTCTGGAAATTCTTGAGTTCCTAATTTTAGCTCAATATCTTTAGCTTTAATTGTAGACACTGCAACTGGTGTTTTTCTGTCGACTGCTACAGATGCAATAATCATAATTTCATCCAAAGAATTACCTGAACTTAAAGATACATTCCCTAAGTTAGTATCTCCGTTGAATGGCATACTAATTGTACCATAACCAACATAAGAAATTTCGATAACTCCAGAAGGCGATTTAGTTTTTAAAGTAAAATTTCCATCAAAATCAGAAGTAGTTCCATTTGTAGTACCCTTCTCTACAACACTAGCAGTAGGTAGTGGTGAGTTTAAATCGGCATCCATAACTGTTCCTGTAACAGTACTTTGAGCCATAGTAAATGCAGTAAACATAAGTGTTACTGCTAAAAACATAACTTTAATTGTGTTTTTCATTGTGTTTAATTATGATTTGTTAGTTTCAAATTTTGTGCAAAAATACGACTAATTATAGTTGTAATATTAACTTAATGTTAACAAATTTACACAATGCAATTTACGTATACTTTTTAGTACTACGTAATACAAATCAAATCAAACAATAAACAAAGTTTTTAACAATGCTTACCTTAATTTTTTGTAGAGATTAAGCAAATTTAACGTGGAACCGTCATGATTATCAAAAGCCTGATTATCAAACTCGTTTAAAATTTTATTTGCCAGTTGCTTTCCTAACTCAACTCCAAACTGATCATAACTATATATATTCCAGATTATTCCTTGTACAAATATTTTATGCTCATACATAGCTATTAACTTACCTAAGCTTTCTGGCGTAAGCTTTTTAATGAAGATGGTATTTGTTGGCTTATTACCTTCAAATACTTTAAATGGTGTTAATTCTTTTATTTTTTCTACTGAAAGGTTTTGACCTTCAAATTCTGCTTCAACTTCTGCTTTTGTTTTACCATTTAATAAAGCTTCTGTTTGCGCAAAATAATTAGACATTAATTTATCCTGATGATCTTGATTACCATGCAGTGACTGTGCAAAACCAATAAAATCTGCTGGAATTAATTTAGTTCCTTGATGAATTAATTGAAAGAATGCATGTTGCGAATTTGTTCCTGGTTCTCCCCAAATTAATGTTCCTGTTTGGTAATTAACAAGATCACCATTACGATCAACACTTTTACCATTACTTTCCATAATACCTTGCTGCAAGTACGTTGCAAACTGAGTTAAGTATTGTGTGTACGGTATTACTGCTTCACTTTCAGCATTAAAAAAATTATTATACCAAATGCTTAATAAGGCTAAAACTACTGGAATGTTTTGGTCAAAGTCTGTGCTTTTAAAATGCGTATCCATTTTATTTGCTCCAGCTAAAAGCGAATCAAAATTTTTGTAGCCAACCGACAAGCTAATTGTTAATCCAACTGCACTCCATAACGAGAAACGACCACCAACCCAATTCCACATTGGAAAGATATTATTTTGATCAATTCCAAACGCCTTTACCTTTTCAATATTAGTCGACACTGCTACAAAATGTTTTGCAACATCTTCTTGTTTAGCATGCTCTAAAAACCAAGTTCTGATAGTATTAGCATTAGATAACGTTTCTTGCGTTGTAAATGTTTTAGATACAATTACAAATAAAGTTGTTTCTGGATTTAATGTTTTTAAAACCTGGTTAACATGATCACCATCTACGTTACTTACAAAATGCGTTGTTAAATGATTTTTATAAAATTGAAGCGACTCCACAACCATAGCTGGTCCTAGATCACTACCTCCAATACCAATATTTACAATATCTGTAAAGGCTTTATTTGTATATCCTTTTAGTGCTCCAGAAATTACTTGATTAGAGAATGTTTCAATTTTTTGTTTTACTTCAAAAATCTCAGGCATAACGTTTTTGCCTTCAACTAAAATAGTATCTGTAGCTTTAGCACGCAATGCAGTGTGCAACACCTCTCTACCTTCCGTTTTATTTATGACTTCTCCAGAAAACTGAGACTGAATAGCTTCTTTTAACTTTGTTTCTTCTGCTAATTCTAGTAGTAAGTTAATAGTTTCAGAAGTGATTCTGTTTTTAGAATAGTCTACATAAAAATCTTCCCAATTAATGGCCATTTGGTTTGCTCTATCATTATTTTGAGCAAACAAATCTTTCATTTCTAAACCTTTTACGTTTTCAAAATGTGCTTGTAATTTTTTCCAAGCTTTAGTGGTCGTCGGGTTGATTGAAGGTAATGCCATTACTTAGTATAAGTTATTGAGTTTTTAGACGTTTCTTGGATATCTAAAATTTGATTTTCGTCAATTGGAAGGATAAATTCAATCCCATCTAATTGTGTTTTAAGTGGTTTTACAAATTTTAAATATTTAGCTTTTAAGCTATCCGAAATCGCTTCGGCTTCTGGTAATTTTTGTTTAAATGGATCTACTTGTTTTCCGTTTTTCCAAAAACGATAACAGACATGTGGTCCAGATGTGTTACCTGTCATACCTACATAACCAATAACATCTCCTTGTTTAACAAAATCGCCTACTTTAGCTTTACGCTTACTCATGTGCAAGTATTGCGTGCTGTAGGTTGAGTTGTGTTTAATTTTTACATAGTTACCATTTCCGCCACGTTTTGCAGACTCAATTACAGTCCCATTTGCGGTTGCTCTAATTGGTGTACCAATATTAGCTGCAAAATCCGTCCCTTTATGTGGTCTTACGCGATTACCATACAAAGCAATTCTACGGTTTAAATTATATCTGGAAGAAATACGTTTATACTCAACAGGTGCTTTTAAAAAGGCACGTCTTAAGTTTTTTGCGTCTTCGGTAAAATAATCTTTAAGCCCTTTAACTGTATCTGTTTCGAATTCGAATGCATAAAAATCTTCTCCGTTGTGCTGAAAGTATGCTGCCTTAATATTATCAATTCCAGCATAAATACTGTCATCGATATATTTTTCGGTATAAATTAATCTGAATTTATCGTTTTTTTGAAGTCTAAAAAAGTCAATCGTCCAAGCATAAATATCAGACATTTTATAAGCTAATAATACACTTTTACCTTGCTTTGCAAAAGCTTCAGATATATTAGACTCGATAACACCTGAGACTTCTTTTTCTACAAATTTTATAGGCTTAGTACTTGAATAGGCATGAATTGAATCTTGAAAATTGATTACAACATAGTCCGTTTTAGTAGGTTGATATATAAAACATTTTGGTTGTTGAAGCGAATCGTTTGAACACAACAAGGTGTAAGGTTTTCCGATTTGCAATCGTGTAATATCAAAACTATCCTTTGTTTGTTGTGCTATTTGAAATATTTTAGAATAATCTATCTGGTTGCGTTGCAGGATTTCGCCAAAGCTATCACCTTTTCTAATGGTATCACGCTTAACAACATAATCGTTAAGTTTAAAACCAAACTCATAAACCTCTTCAGGTTCAATAACCGAAACAGTATCTATTGGTGTTTTATCTTCTTTTTTACAACTAATTATTACTAAAGCAAAAGCTAGTAATATTAAACATTTTTGCCCCAATCTTGTAATTCTTGTTTGCTCCATAAATCCGGAAAAAATATTCGTCTTTGATACTTTGGATGCATATATTTTACCCATTCACTTCCTCCTGTTGCTTCTGCAGTTTTTCCACCAATATTTAAATAGTGATTTGCAGTGTTATAATGAGCCATTACCCAAGTAATATTTACTGTGTAATCGTAATGACGCATTGCTTTGATTAAATCTTTATCTTCTTTAACATCTTGTGGTAAACTTTTGAAGATTGTCCACAAGTTATGTGTGTTATAGAATTCTGCAAATCTAATAAATTCGTCTTTGTATTTGGCTTCAAAAACTGTTAATGTATAGCTTTTTTTGCCTGTTTTATAATCCTTTCCTGCTGCTTGCCAATATAAATGTTCAAAAGCATGCTCAAAAGACGTGTTTCTATCTATAGTTTCTCTAAACCTATTGTCAATAAGGTTAATCAACTCGGTTGAAGCAAATTCAATTTTACGATATTGTGCAGACTGAAAACCACTTGCAGGTGTTAACGAATTACGAAATTTATTGTATTGCTCTACATCCATTCCATCTTTCATTACTGTAAACGAAGACGTTAAAACATCAAAATAGCGACTGATACGCATGATTTTAGTTTCAAAAAAAGAAGCTGTTATATTTTCTTTTTTTGCGACTTGGTCAATCTCCCACAAAATCATTTTAAACAACAACTCATTTACCTGATGGTACATCAAAAAAACCATTTCGTCTGGCAAGGTTGTACGCTGTACTTGTAAATTTAAAAGCGCATCTGTTTGAATGTAGTCCCAATAATCGATAGGCTTACTATGCAATAAACCCTCTAAATGTGTATTTACATTTTGGTCTAATGCGTTATATTTATCTTCTAACTGGTTGGTTATTTTTTGGTCTACACTCATGCTTTAATTAGTCTACAATAATTTTGAAGCTGTGCTTTAATCCTTTATAGGCTTCTAAATCTGCTCTTAACGATCCCACAGCTAAATCTGCTTTAATACGTAAAGGTATTTTATTTTTATCATTAGACACCCAAAGCGTTAAACTTTCTTCTTCTTTAAAAACACGTCCAGCCATTACATATGGTCTAAACATAAGTGTTTCAACAGTTCCAAAGTTTGTACTTAGATTTTCTTTTCCTAAAAATTTTAGCTTAAAACCATAGTTCTCTTCGTCAAAAAACATATCCAATTTAATTTCGTCACCAACTTTAAGTGTACTTGTATCTAATTTATTTCTTAAATAATAAAACGTAGACACCATATCTTGTACATTTGGCTTTGTTGTAAGTGTCTTTTTTGTATCGTGTTTTTTGTTATAAACTAGCGCTTTTTTATTGGCTTGATCAAACTCGATTTCGATATTTTTTTTGTGACCACCTTCATCAATATCTCTGATAAACTTGTAAGGCAAAATTGTGTTTTTATCAAAATAGCTTTCGTAACGATCCTCTACTTTAAAAAACCATTTAATCATTCCGGTTGTCCAACCTTTTCCAACAACATGAAATACTGGTTTACCGTTTAGTGTTGTTTCTTTTACTTGAAGGGTAGCGTTACCAGCTTTCATCCAACCACTATAGCTCATTTTAAATTTAAACCATTCGCCATCTTTAAAAGCAGGTTCTTGTTGGAAAGCAAAAGACATGCTAGCGGTAAATATTGCTAATATTATAAGTATTTGTTTTTTCATAACTATTGTAATTATATAACTTAATTTTTAAGTTACAGATTATATTATAACTTATAATACAATTACTATTCCAAAAGTATAAAACAAAAAAATGCCATCTGAGTATTTGATGGCATTTTTTTGTTACTAAACTATAAAATTTTGTTAAAGTGTTCCTCGTTTAGCTTGCTCTCTTTCAATTGATTCAAACAATGCTTTAAAGTTTCCTGCTCCAAAACCTTGTGCTCCCATACGTTGTATGATTTCAAAAAACAAGGTTGGTCTATCTTCTACTGGCTTAGTGAAAATTTGAAGTAAATAGCCTTCCTCATCTGCATCAATCATAATTGATAACTTTTGAAGCTCACTGATATCTTCTTTCATCATTTCCATATGCACACCTAAACGGTTTGGTATATCGTCATAATACGCTTGTGGTGGTGGTGGTAAAAACTCGATACCTCTTGCTTTTAGCTGAGATACTGTTTTAATAATATCATCCGTTGCTACTGCAATGTGTTGTACTCCTGATCCTTCGTAGAAGTCTAAATACTCCTCTATTTGAGATCTTTTTGCAGCTTTTGCAGGCTCGTTAATAGGGAATTTGATACGTCCATTACCATTACTCATTACTTTCGACATTAAAGCAGAATATTCTGTATGGATTTGCTTGTCATCAAAAGATAAGAAATTAACAAATCCCATAACATCTTCGTACCATTTTACCCAAGTATTCATCTCTCCCCAACCTACATTACCAACCATGTGGTCAATGTATTTTAATCCAACTGGCTCTGGATTATAGTCGCTTTTCCACTCAACAAATCCTGGTAAAAATTGTCCATTGTAGTTTTTACGCTCTACAAACATGTGTACTGTTTCTCCGTAAGTATAAATTCCAGCTCTTATTACTTCACCAAATTCGTCTTTTTCAACGACTGGTTCCATGTATGATTTTGCACCACGTTTTGTAGTTTCTTCGTAAGATTTTCTAGCATCTTCTACCCATAATGCCACAATTTTTACACCATCACCATGTTTTACAATATGATCATTAATTGGTGACTTACTATTTAATGGTGTTGTTAATACTAAACGGATTTTGTCTTGCTTTAACACATAACTTACTGAATCTTTTGATCCTGTTTCCAACCCTCTGTATGCATGAGATTGAAAACCAAATGCTGTTTTATAAAAATGCGCTGCTTGTTTTGCGTTACCTACATAAAACTCGACATAATCTGTTCCTAAAAGTGGCAAGAAATCTTGTGCACCTTCAAATATTTTTTCTAAACCGTAGTCTACTGATTTTACTTCTTTTTTACTCATAATACTTTATATAGAAGAAAGAATATAGCAACAAGAACGAAAGATTATGTGGTTATTAAATAACACTTTAGTAGTCTTTTAAAATTCTTGAATTTTTAATTCAATCTTAATTAATTATTGTTTTGAAATCTTTT
The DNA here is from genome assembly GCF_038900355.1 of Olleya sp. AS48. Taxonomy (NCBI): domain Bacteria; kingdom Pseudomonadati; phylum Bacteroidota; class Flavobacteriia; order Flavobacteriales; family Flavobacteriaceae; genus Olleya; species Olleya sp. AS48. The sequence goes on from NZ_JBBMRD010000002.1 coordinate 318,504, forward strand.
TTAATTTTAATGGTCTAGCCACGATTTGTAATAGTCTTCGTCTGCTATTTTAAGTGCTTCCTCAGTGACCATTAATGGTTTAAACGTGTCTACCATTACTGCTAGCTCGTCTGTTTTTACTTTCCCAATGCTACGCTCTGTTGCTCCTGGGTGTGGACCATGTGGTATTCCTGCTGGATGCAAGGATATGTGTCCTGCATCAATATCGTTTCTAGACATAAAATCTCCGTCAACGTAATACAATACCTCATCACTATCTATATTACTATGATTGTAAGGTGCTGGAATACTGTCTGGATGATAATCGTACAGTCTTGGCACAAAACTACAAACAACAAATGCATCTGTTTCAAAGGTTTGATGTACTGGTGGTGGTTGGTGGATACGTCCTGTTATGGGCTCGAAATCGTGGATTGAAAACGCATATGGATAGTTGTAACCGTCGTAACCCACTACATCAAAAGGATGTGTTGCATAAACCATTTCAAAAATATCGTCTTGCTTTTTAACTTTTATTAAAAAGTCTCCTTTTTGGTCATGTGTTTCTAATTCTTGTGGTTGTCTTAAATCACGTTCGCAAAATGGCGAATGCTCTAATAATTGTCCAAACCAATTACGGTAACGTTTGGGTGTGTAAATTGGTCTTTTAGACTCAACAATAAACAAACGATTATCCTCAGTGTCAAAATCCATTTTATAAATTACACCTCTTGGTACTAAAAGATAGTCTCCGTATTTAAAATCTAGGTTACCTAAGTGTGTGCGCAGTTTTCCGGTACCTTTGTGGACAAAAATAAGCTCGTCTGCGTCTGTATTTTTATAAAAATAATCTGTTGTTGATTGTTTTGGTGCTGCTAAAATGATACTACAATCGCTGTTTATAAGTACTGTTTTACGAGATTGTAAATAATCGTTTTCTGGTTTGACTTGAAACCCTTTTAAACGGTAGGATTGTATGTGGTTTTTTTTAGCAATTTTTGGTGCAACACTGTATTGTTTTTTAATTTCCTTTACCTGTGTTGGTCTATGCTCGTGATAGGAGTTTGTTGACATACCGTCAAATCCTATGGTACCAAATAACTGTTCTGCGTACAATGTACCGTCCGCTTTTCTAAACTGTGTGTGTCTTTTTGGTGGTATTTTTCCTAGTTTATGATAAAATGGCATTTTGTTATAGTTTTAAATTGAAAAAAATAACGTCTAAGAAACTTGTGACGCTTTACTAAATGCTTAACAAGGAAGAAAGATCACTCTGGATTACGCTTAATCAAGAATTTTAAATGTGATAGTAAATCGCTCCAAATTGTCTTCATAGTGTAACAAATATCGTAAAATTTTATGAGTTTAGGAAGTGTTTTTAAATTGAAAAAAAGACCGTTGCGTCTAACCTTGCGTTAAGGGTAGTAATGGCATCCTTTTTTTGCTGCCATATATGGCAAAAAAAGATATAATGGATGACCTGATTGTATTTAAACCCTTAAAGGTTTAAGTACAAAACGCCCAATTAAAACCAATACCCTAAGTTAAAAAACCAATAGCTTTGTTTAGTCTCTGGAGAGATGGTATACTTAGCTTCTATGGGACCCAAGAACGATTCAAACGAATAACCTACTGCGTATCCTGAATATTCTGGCCATGAAAACCAATCTGTACCATCAAACAACCTGTCTTCTACATTGGCATAGTTTGCTGCTACCATTATGTGATTTTTAGGTAAAAACTGATAATCTAAACTTACGCCTCCTTTAATGTAAGAATCTGCTGCTATGGACAGAAAATCGTATCCGTAAAAGGGTTTAAAATTATTGATAAAATTATTACCATAACCACCTAGTACAAAGTCTAAAAAGCGATTTGCTTTAGGGTTTATTTTAAATCCTCCATCTGTGACTAAGTTAAATGATAATTTATCTGATACTTTGAAAGCATATCCTAACTCTGCTTTTAGAATTGTAAATGGAGAAAATGTGCTTGAAAAATCTGAGGAATACACATAGTGATTACCTTGCGCAGAGAAAAGCACGCCTTCTGTTGGGAAGTATTTACTATCGTAGGTATCGTATTTTAATTCTCCAAAAAGACTGACATAGTTACTGTTTTCAAATAGTGTTTCTTTTTCATCTTCTGAGGATAAAATAGTTTCGGTTTTTACTCTTAATTTTTTATGCTCAACACCTAGTGATAATACTAAATCATTTCTAAAAAGGGTTTGAAGGTAAACTTGGTTATTAAAGTCTGAGAGCTCGGCATTTATTTTATTTACACCTGTTGTGTTAACTTGTGTTGGTGTTAAAAATGCGTTAGCTACAATGCCCTGACTAAACTCGTTATACCTTGATTTTAAACCAACACTCCAATATATCCCTTTATCTATAAAGTAATCCAAGTTATACCTAACGTGGTCACCTATTATAAAATCCATTGACACTACATCGTTTTTTAATAAAAATTGCTTTTTAGTTATGTTGGCCAAAATTGCACTTTTATATAAATCATCGTAGTGTAATCCTAATTTTAAAAAGGTTGTTTTTTTAGTTTCAGACACATTGGTAATTATCTTATAAGTATTGTCTTGTTCTGGTTTTAACTCGTAAAAAAAGCTATCAAAGTTATTGGTTGCTACAATATTGTTAGCGCCTTCTGATAGGTCGTTGTATGAAATTTTGCTGTAAGGTCTGATTTTTAATTTTCCTAGGATGTAAGATCTTGTGTATTTATCTATTCCGTTAGTTTCTATATAATTAATTTGTAAACTATCTGGAGACAGGTCTGTTAGCTTTTTACTTGGTGTGTAATGTTGCTTTGCTTTTAATTGTTTTAAAATATCTATTTCTTTTTTTGCAGCAACTTCTCCATTGTGAATTATTTGATTTCCGTCGTCAAAAGACACGACATTAAATTTAGAAATATCTGGTTTAATATAAATATCAGTCATTTTAGACTTGATTTTCATGTCATTAATGGTTCTAAAATTATTTATCTGAAATAAAATTTGTGGTGCCGAAGACAGATCTGTTCTATTGGCTAATCCATCTTGCACGTCTACACCAATAATAATATCCATGCCTTTTGCTTTTAACTCTTTTATTGGGTAATTATTTACAACACCACCATCGATTAACAATTTACCATCAATATCCACTGGTTGAAATAATGAAGGAAAAGCTCCGGATGCTTTAACTGCTTGTGGTAAATTACCTTTATCTAAAATAACTTGCTGACCAGTTTCTACATCTGTAGCAATACAGAAAAAAGGTATTGGTAATTTAGAAAAGTCATCCTCACTACTTACATGAAGCAACAATTTTGTTAATAAATTAAAGGTGTTTTGCCCTTTGGATAATGCTGTTGGCAGCTTTACTTTAAGATGATCAAAGGGTAGTGTTATTGCGTATCTTTCTGAAATTTCTCTTTCATAGGTTGACTTAGCTGATCTTGGGATATTGTCATTTAAAATGTCATCAAAATTTACGCCTTTAAAAATAGAATCTAATTGTTTACCTGAATATCCTGAAGCATAAAGTGACCCAATAATTGCTCCCATACTTGTCCCAGCAATATAGTCTACCCTAATCCCTAAACTGTCTACAACTTTTAAAACACCAATGTGAGCAAAACCTTTAGCACCACCACCACTTAGGACTAGCCCAACCTTTGGCTCTGCAGCTTGTGTTTCTTGCGCATTAAGATTTGTACTTAACGCTAATAATGTTATAATTATAATGTATATCTGCTTCATTCTTTATGGTAATAATTATAAATTTTTGTTGCTCTAGAATTTCCGACAACCTCTTCTAGCTCGTCAATTTTAGCATTTGAAATTCGCTTTGCAGACTTAAATACTTTTAATAATTCTACAATTGTTTTTTCTCCAATACCAGGAATGGTTTCCATTTCTGTATTTAATGCTTGTTTGCTTCGTTTGTTACGATGATGCTCTATCCCAAAGCGATGGGCTTCATTACGTAATTGTTGTATTATTTTTAGTGTTTCTGATTTTTTATCTAAATATAAGGGAATTGGATCGTCTGGATAGAATAATTCTTCTAATCGCTTTGCAATTCCTATAATGGCTATTTTTCCTCTTAACCCTAAAGCATCTAAACTTTTTAAAGCTGAAGATAATTGCCCTTTTCCTCCATCAATAATTATCAATTGTGGTAAAGGTTGTTTTTCTTCTAACAAACGTTTGTAGCGTCTAAATACCACTTCTTCCATTGAGGCAAAATCATCAGGACCTTCTACTGTTTTGATATTAAAGTGACGATAATCTTTTTTACTAGGCTTTCCGTTTTTAAACACAACACAAGCTGCTACTGGATTTGTCCCTTGTATGTTAGAGTTATCAAAACACTCGATATGTCTTGGCTCCTCACCTAATCGCAAATCCACCTTCATTTGTGCCATGACACGATTAGCATGACGATCTGGATCTGTAATTTTTACTTGTTTAAAACGCTCTAATCTGTAATATTTGGCATTTCTAACGGATAAGTCTAAGATATGTTTTTTATCTCCTAATTGTGGAATAGTTACTTTTATATCTTGACCTAAATCTACTTTAAAAGGTACGTAAACTTCTTTAGACCTTGAGTTAAAACGTGCTCGGATTTCTACAATTGCTAATTCTAGTAAGGTTTTATCAGTTTCGTCTAACTTCTTTTTAATCTCTAAAGTATGTGACCTAATAATTGACCCATATGATAATTGCAAAAAGTTAATATAGCCATGACCTGCATCACTAACTATCGAAAACACATCCACATTGCTAATCTTAGGATTTACAATAGTAGATTTGGCTTGATAGTTTTCTAGAACCTGAATTTTTTCTTTAATTTTTTGAGCTTCTTCAAATTGCATGTCTTGCGCATATTGGCTCATTTGGGCTTTAAATTCGCCTAAAGACTCTTTAAAATTTCCTTTTAAAATTTCTCTAATTGCCTTTATGTTTTGGTTATAACTTTCCTCATCCTCATAACCTTCGCAAGGTCCTTTACAGTTCCCTAAATGATACTCTAGGCATACTTTATATTTTCCTGACTCGATTTTGCTTTCAGCCAAATCATAATTACATGTTCTAATTTGATACAAGCCTTTAATTAAATCTAATAAGGTATAAACCGTTTTAATATTGGTGTAAGGTCCAAAATATTCGCTTCCATCTTTTATATAGCGTCTTGTACTAAATACTCTTGGAAAACGCTCTTTTTTAATACAAATCCATGGGTAGCTTTTATCGTCTTTTAGTAAAACATTATAACGTGGTCTATGTTTTTTAATTAGGTTGTTTTCTAATAAAAGCGCATCTGTTTCTGTCTGTACAACAATGTGTTTAATGTTAGCAATACGTTTTACTAAAACTCTAGTTTTACCATTTTCGTGAGTTTTTGTAAAATACGAACTTACTCTCTTCTTTAAATTTTTTGCTTTACCAATGTATATTATTGTACCTTCTGTATCAAAATACTGATAAACTCCAGGTGATTCTGGAAGGGTTTTAAGTTGTACATCTAAAGAAGTTTGACTCATCTTACACTTTAAAATCGAAGAAAATTGATAGTTATTCAAAGGTAATTATTTAAAAACAACTTAACCTTTATCGCCTAAATTTTAACCTAAAAATAAATTAATCACGCTTAGTTATTTAGTACCTTGCACCTCTTTTTAAACTTTACAAATGACAAAAAAAACCATAGGAAGAACAGACAAAATTAACTTTCCAGTGTTAGATCTTTTTGAAATAGACTGCAAAATAGATACAGGTGCTTACACGTCTGCAATACACTGCTCTCTGGTAGAAGTTAAAGAAGATGGCTTACATTGCACATTTTACAGCAAAGGTCATCCTAATTTTAATAGTAAAACTAAAGTTTTTAAAGATTACACTTTTACTGATGTAAAAAGCAGCAATGGTTTTGTAGAAAACCGTTATAAAATAAAAACAGATGTTGTTTTTTTTGGTAAAACATACAAGATTAACTTAACTTTAAGCACAAGAGACGATATGAGATTTCCGGTTTTAATTGGTAGACAGTTTTTAAAACGAAAATTTTTAGTAGATGTCGATATACAAAACCAATCCTTTAACTATAATAAATAAATGAACATTGTAATTTTATCTAGAAACGCTAACTTATACTCCACAGACCGTTTAGTTGAAGAAGGCGAAAATAGAGGCCACAAAATAGAAATAATAGATCCTTTAAAATGTGATATTATTATTGAAAAAGAAAAACCAACCATCTACTACAAAGATCGTTATTTAGATTATGTAGATGCTATTATACCACGTATTGGTGCTTCAATAACTTTTTATGGTTGCGCTGTGGTAAGGCAATTTGAAATGATGAATGTTTTTACAACAGCATCTTCTGAAGCTATTTTAAGATCTAGAGATAAGCTTAAAAGTTTACAAAGATTAAGTAAAGCCGGAATTGGAATGCCAAAAACGGTTTTTACAAACTACTCTAGAGACGTTGAAGAAGTTATAGAACATGTAGGTGGCGTGCCAGTAATTATTAAATTACTAGAAGGTACACAAGGTTTAGGAGTTGTGTTAGCAGAAAGCAAAAATGCTGCCGAATCTGTTTTAGAAGCCTTTAATGGCTTGGAAGCTAGAGTAATTGTTCAAGAATTTATAAAAGAAGCTAAAGGTGCTGATTTACGTGCACTTGTAGTTGACGGTCAAGTTGTTGGAGCTATGAAACGCCAAGGTAAAGAAGGTGAATTTAGATCTAATTTACATCGTGGTGGAAATGCACAAATTATTAAATTAAGTGAAGCTGAATTAAGCGTTGCAATGAAAGCGTCACAAGCATTGAAGCTACCAGTATGTGGTGTTGACATGCTACAATCGGACAGAGGTCCTTTATTACTAGAAGTTAACTCTAGTCCTGGTTTGGAAGGTATTGAAAATGCTACAGGTAAAAACATTGCTAAAAGCATTATTAATTACATAGAAAGAAATACCAAAAAATAATTGATGCAAACAAACGACGTTTTAGAAATTTTAGGTGAAGCTATAAAACCTGGTCAAAGTGCAGAGGTCAGTTTTAATGTTGCTAAGTTACATACAAGAACTCCAGTAGATGTTCCTATTATTATAGAACGCTCTAAAAAACCTGGTCCTACTATTTTATTTACAGCAGGTATACATGGTGACGAAATTAATGGTATTGAAATTGTACGACAACTAATCTCTAAAGGGATAAATAAACCTAAAATAGGTACCACAATTTGTATTCCAGTACTTAACATTTTTGGTTTTATAAACATGGCTCGGGCTTTTCCTGATGGTCGTGATCTAAACCGTGTGTTTCCTGGAGTAAAAAATGGGTCATTAGCCAGTCGTGTGGCTTACGAGTTGATACATGAGGTTGTACCACATGTAGATTTTATAGTAGATTTTCATACAGGAGGTGCGTATCGTTTTAATGCACCACAAATACGTATTGAAAAAGGCAGCGAAGATGATGATGTAATGGCCGAAATATTTGGAGCACCATTTATTTTATATTCTAAAAACCTTAATAAATCGTTTAGAAACGCGTGCAACAAATTAGGAAAACCCATCTTACTTTATGAAGGTGGAAAATCTTTTGATTTAGACAATACGGTTACTAATACAGGTGTTAATGGTGCAAAACGCATAATGAATCATTTTGGGATGTTACGCAGACAATTTAAGGTTACAGAACCTAAAAAAGAGTGTGTTAAAATAACCGAAAGCTCTTGGATGCGTGCTAAACACTCTGGTATGTTTAAAGCAACTATAAAAGTTGGTATAGAGGTTAAAATAGGTGATGACATAGGAAACATAACAGATCCTTATGGTAAATTTAATCACTTTGTTAAAGCAAAACACTCTGGATATATAATTAATATTAATCAATCACCTATTGTTTATCAAGGTGACGCATTGTTTCATATCTCTACAGAAGTCTTAAAATAGTTTAAGATGAAAAAGATTGAATTACGAAAAAAATATAAATCACTAAGACGCTTACTTAATCAAGATCAAATTGAAGCACAAAGCATTACTATTGCCAATCAGTTACTAACCCTTCCTGTTTGGGATTATAGTTTTTACCATTTATTTTTAACTATCACATCACAACATGAAGTTAATACCGATTATATTTTAAATATCTTATCAGGAAAGGATAAAAACATAGTTGTTTCTAAAAGCAATTTTACCAACAACACATTAACCAATTATTTACTAACAGACGCTACCACATTAAAACTAAGTGATTATAATATCCCAGAGCCAATAGATGGCATTGAGATTTTAAACCATAATATAGACGTCGTATTTTTACCGCTTTTAGCGTTTGATTTAAAAGGAAATCGTGTAGGTTATGGTAAAGGATTTTATGATAATTTATTAGCGTCTTGCAAACCCAACACCCTTAAAGTTGGCTTATCCTTTTTTGAAGCTGAAGCTGAAATTGAAGATGTTTTTGATGGAGATATCCCTATGGATTACTGCGTAACTCCAAAAAAGATTTACAAATTTTAATCTTGTTCGTTTTTTGGAAATGCTTTTCCGTTAAAGAAAATTAATATTCCAAAACCAATACTAATTGCAACATCTGCAATATTAAATACAGGTTCAAAAAACGTAAAATAATCACCACCAATTCCAGGAATCCATTCAGGTAAATAGCCTTTCCATAACGGAAAGTATAGCATATCTACAACCTTACCATGTAATAAACTATCATAACCTTGACTAGGTAAAAAAGAAGCAACTTGACTAATACTGTCTTCAAACATAATACCATAAAACACAGAGTCTAAAATATTACCTAAAGCACCAGCAAAAATAAATACTAATGCTAATATTAAAGTTTTAGATTGTTGCTTTTTAATAGTATTAACTAACCAATATCCAATACCAATAATAGCAAAAACTCTAAATACTGTCAAGCTTAATTTTGCTGTTCTATCAGTCATAAATGGTAAAATATCGCTTAGTTTTGTTCCCCAAGCCATTCCACTATTTTCAATAAAATAAATTTTAAACCAATTAAAAACAGTTACATCTTCGCCTAAAACAAAGTGAGTTTTTACGTAAATTTTACTTATTTGATCAATAAGTAAAATAACAAAAATTAATGCTATGGCTTTTTTTAAATTCATAATCTAATTAAACAAAAGTAGTGCTATTTTTCAGTTTTAGTAATCTTTATATCACCATTAATAGTATGACAATTTAGATTATATTTTAAAAATTTAAATTGGGTTAATGTAATCTGTCCTGTTTTGGTAAAAGCTTCTACTTTTGCGTGATCTGTTTCTATATTAATATCACCATTTACTGTATTAATGGAGGCATTTCCTAAAAACTGTTTAAGATTACAATTCCCTTGATTTAATTCAATAAAAACCGATGGATACGTCCCGACCAAATCCACAGATCCAATATTACTTTTAATCTCTAATTTAATATTTTTGGGCACCAACAATTGATACTCCACGGACATAACCTTGTGCGCACTTAATTTGTCGTTGTCTTTTACAAATAATGGCTGAAATGATGAGGATATATACAATTGCTTGTTTACAATACTGTCAACCATTACTAGTTGATTAGCATGTTCGCCTTCAATCTTCACCTTTAATAAGATAGTGTTAGATGGACTATTTGAAACAGTAATATTAAACACATTTTCTCCATCTATTACTATTGTATTAATCACATCTGCATTCCATATTTTTTCAGTACTTTTTTGAGCACATACAGATGTAATTGCTATTAATAGTAATAAAATGGTAGTTTTAAGTTTCAAAAGGTCAAACTATTTTAAATATAAAACGCTTCAAAATATATTGAAGCGTTTATAAAATTAAAGACTATATCTTTTATTATTGTTGCATATTTTTAGCCTCTATACTTAATGTTGCGTGAGGTACTAATTCTAATCGTTTGGCATTTATTAGCTTTCCAGTTACACGACAAACACCATAAGTTTTGTTTTCAATTCTGATTAAAGCATTTTTTAAATCACGAATAAATTTTTCTTGTCTAATCGCTAATGCTGAATTAGATTCTTTACTCATTGTTTCGCTTCCTTCGTCAAACGCTTTAAATGTAGGTGACGTATCATCTGTACCATTATTATGGTCATTCATATACGCACTTTGAATGAGCTCTAAATCATGTTTAGCTTGTTTTATTTTATCTTGAATTAGCACTTTAAATCCTGCTAACTCTTTATCTGAGTATCTAATATTAATATCTGAAGCCATAATTTTAAATTTTTTGTATAAACAGTTTGGTATTTACGTCATCAAAAGCAATTTCTATACCACTATTTAATTGATTAATAATTTTTAGATCATCAGTTAAAGTTTCCGCTTTAATATAATCTAAGTTTGTTTTTACCGCTTGCGTAATGTTAACATCTTCTTGTAATTGTACACTAATTTTATCTGTTACTTCAAATCCAGAGTCTTTACGTAAATTTTGAATACGGTTTACTAACTCCCTAGCTATACCTTCTTCTTTTAAAGCATCTGATATTGTAACGTCTAAAGCTACTGTAATATTACCTTCATTTGCAACTAACCACCCTTCGATATCTTGAGAGGTAATTTCGACATCATCACGTTGTAATTTAACTATTTTTCCATTACAATCAACATCTATTTCTCCTTTTTGTTCAACAATTTTAATATCGTCTGCAGTCATTTTATTTATTGCTCCTGCGATAGTTTTCATGTCCTTACCAAAACGAGGTCCTAACGTTTTAAAGTTAGGTTTGATTTGTTTTACTAATATATCTGATGCATCTTCTAAAAGTTGTATTTCCTTAATGTTTACCTCATGCTTAATTAAATCCGCAACTGCTAGAATTTCTTCTTTTTGTTGTTCCGAATCTATCGGAATCATAATTTTTTGCAACGGTTGACGCACTTTTATTTTTTCTTTAGCTCTTAATGATAGCACTAAAGAAGAGATGGTTTGCGCATTTTCCATTTTACGCTCTAATGATTTATCAACATAACTAGCGTCAAACTTAGGGAACTCTGCTAAATGCACACTCTCAAAAGCCTCTTTATTGGTTACTGAGTTTAAATCTAAATACAGCTTATCCATAAAAAATGGTGCAATTGGCGCTCCTAACTTGGCTATGGTAACCATACAAGTGTACAAGGTTTGATATGCCGAAATCTTATCTGTTTGATAGTCTCCTTTCCAGAAACGTCTTCTGCTTAAACGTACAAACCAGTTACTTACATAATCCTGTGTAAAGTCTGAAATAGCACGTGCAGCTTTGGTTGGTTCATATTCTGCATAATACTCATCAACTTTCTGAATTAAAGTATGCAATTCTGATAAAATCCATCGATCCAATTCTGGTCGCTCTGCTAATGGAATTTCCGCTTCAGCGTAACTAAACTTATCTAAATTAGTATATAAACTAAAAAATGAATAAGTGTTGTAAAGTGTACCGAAAAACTTACGTTTTACTTCTTCAATACCATCTAAATCAAACTTTAAGTTATCCCATGGATTTGCGTTGGATATCATGTACCAGCGTGTTGCATCTGCTCCATAAGTATCTAAAGTTTCAAATGGATCTGTTGCGTTACCTAAACGTTTAGACATTTTTTGTCCGTTTTTATCTAACACTAATCCGTTAGACACTACGTTTTTATAAGCAACCGAGTCAAATACCATTGTTGCAATTGCATGCAAGGTATAAAACCAACCTCTAGTTTGATCCACTCCTTCTGCAATAAAATCTGCAGGAAAAGCTTCGTTATTATCTATTTTTTCTTTGTTTTCAAATGGATAATGCCATTGTGCGTAAGGCATTGATCCAGAATCAAACCAAACGTCTATTAAGTCGCTTTCACGTTGCATTGGCTGTCCACTAGGTGACACTAATACAATACCATCTACAATATTTTTATGTAAATCTAGCTTAGCATAGTTTTCTTCGGAATTGTTTCCAACCTCAAAATCTTCGAATATATCTTTAGCTAAAACACCAGCTGAAACTGCTTTTTGCATTTCGGCCTTAAGCTCTTCAACAGATCCAATACAGATTTCTTCCTTACCATCTTCTGTTCTCCAGATTGGCAAAGGGATTCCCCAATAACGTGATCTAGATAAATTCCAATCGTTTGCATTTGCTAACCAATTACCAAAACGTCCAGTACCTGTTGATTTTGGTTTCCAATTAATGGTATCATTATTTGCTACCATTTTTTCTTTAACATCAGTCACTTTTATAAACCAAGAATCTAATGGGTAATATAGGATTGGTTTATCTGTACGCCAGCAATGTGGATAACTGTGCTTATATTTTTCAACCTTAAAGGCTTTATTTTCTTCTTTTAACTTAATCGCTAGCTCAACATCTATTGATCGTTCTGGAGCTTCGCCATCATTATAATATTCATTCTTAACATACTTACCACCAAACTCTCCCATTTCTGGTCTAAACTTACCTTGTAAATCTACAAGAGGCACTAAGTTTCCATTATCGTCTTTTACCAATAATGGTGGTATTTCTGGTGAAGCTTGTTTTGCTACTAAGGCATCATCTGCTCCAAATGTTGGTGCTGTATGTACGATACCTGTACCATCTTCAGTCGTTACAAAGTCTCCAGCAATAACTCTAAAGGCATCTTGTGGATTATCATTTGGTAATGCGTATTGTAATAATTGTTCGTACTTGATACCAACAAGGTCTTTTCCTTTAAATTCTTTTACAACATAAAAAGGGATTTGCTTATCACCATCTTTATAGTCTAAAAGTTCTGGTTTAGTCTGTACTTGATTAAACGATTTTCCTGCAAATTGTTTAGCAACTAAAGCCTTAGCCATAATTACATTAATAGGCTTAAATGTATATTGGTTATACGTTTCCACCAAAACATAATCTATTTTTGGGCCAACCGTTAATGCTGTATTACTTGGCAATGTCCAAGGTGTAGTAGTCCATGCTGTAAAATGGATATCGCCTTCGTTTTGTAAAAAGTCTGGTAATGTACTTTCAATAGCTTTAAACTGAGCAACAATAGTTGTATCTGTTACATCTTGATATGCTCCAGGTTGATTAACCTCATGAGAGCTTAAACCTGTTCCTGCTTTTGGAGAATATGGTTGAATAGTATACCCTTTGTACATTAACTTTTTAGAGTAAATCTCTTTTAAAAGCCACCAAACGGTTTCCATATATTTAGGCTCGTAGGTGATATATGGATCTTCCATATCTACCCAATATCCCATTTTTTGAGTTAGGTCGTTCCAAACATCAGTATAACGCATGACCGCTTTACGACAGGCTGCATTATAGTCTTCCACCGAAATAGTTTTACCAATATCTTCTTTGGTTATACCCAGTTCTTTCTCTACACCAAGTTCTATTGGTAAACCGTGAGTATCCCAACCAGCTTTACGCTTAACCTGAAAACCTTTCATGGTTTTGTAACGTGGAAAAATATCTTTTATAGCTCGTGCTAAAACGTGATGTACTCCTGGCAATCCGTTAGCTGAAGGTGGTCCTTCAAAAAACACGTAAGGCTCTGCGTTTTCACGAGTTGTTACACTTTTTTCAAAGATGTTATTGTCCTGCCAATATTTAAGAATTTCTTCTGCTACGTTTGGTAAGTTAAGTCCTTTATATTCAGTGAATCCTGCGCTCATTTTTTCTAATTTCGTTATAGAGTCGCGAAATTAAGGAATTCTGTTTAAAACTCTGATTATTGAGCATAAAAAAACTCCAATGCAAATGCATTGGAGTTTAATAAAAAAATATTATTTAAATTTTTATAATTTTTTTAGAAGCTAAAGTTTTATTGTCTTCCACAATCGTTATAAAATAGACACCACTATTTAATTGACTTAATTGATTAAATGTAGTTGTATCTTGAGATTTACTTATTATTTTTTGCTGAATTATTCGACCTTGTAAATCTATTAGTTTTACATGCGTTTCTTTGTTTGATAGATTTGATAGTTTAACAGAAAACGCATCTTTAATAGGATTAGGATAAACACTAAACACAGCTAAATCAAAATTTTGAATAGATAAGGTTGGCGCAACAATATTGACCATATAGTCTTCTACTTCTGAATCTTGACCTGCTTCAACAATGTCTCCACAACTAACGCTTGGTGTCCAATATTGCCTAGAAGCTATACGTATTCTTGTAGTACCATTTGGTGTATTTAAAGGTATGATAAATGTATTAACCCTTGGACTATTACCTGTTATACCAGTTGCATCATCCCAAACTTTTTCTCCTTCATCATTAAAACTTCCGTTTTGATTATAATCTATCCATACAGCTACTCCGGAAGCATTAAAACTTGTATTAACACTTAACGAATACGAAGTCTCACCATCAGCTTTTAAAGTAACAGGTGAAACAGCTGTATAATTAGTATATGATGAATTTCCTGATGATGAATTATTAATAAATGTAGCACTCTCACCATTTATGGAAACATTAGAAATATAACCATTTGAAACACCCTGTGATGCACAATATGTAATATCTGTTGTGGAAAATGTTATTAATGGATTACTATAATTGGAATAACTTGTTCCACAAACAGCCCTAACTTGTGCTTCATAATTAGTATTAAAATCTAATCCGGTTAATGTAACACTATTTGTGTTGGACGCTATAGTTGTCCATGCAGATGCGCCACTAACTCTATATCGAATTTGATAAGTTGTACCTTGCAAAATATCCCATTCTAATTCCGCAGAAGTATTAGTAACACTTGTCACTATCACATTAGCTGGATTGGCTATTGGGTTTACAATAACATTTTGATTTGAAACCACAATTCCTTCTGATCCAGCATCAAATGTCCACTGCACTACAAAAGCACCTTCTGAAGTATAATTAGTAGGATCTGATGTAACACCAGTGTAATCCACACAATTATAGTTTAAAACTGGTGCAATTGCTGTAACAAAACAATAACCAGAAACATCCGCTAATACAGGAGCTGTTATAGGCTCTGAAGTGTTATTAACAGTGACCATTGCAGCACAAGTATCTTCACCTCCATCCGCACTTATAACTGTTAAATAAACCTCCTGAGGTATTCCGATGTGTGAGCAATCAAATGTATCCTGATTAATAAACATAGTATCCACATTTGTAGACCCATTATCTATATCTGCTGGAGTAATTGTAGCTTGTCCAAATGCATCTAATGCTATAGTAATATCTTGACAATTTGCAATAGGTGCATTGGTAATTTGTGGCCCTACATATTCAATTTTAATAATTACTCCAGGATTAGATATTGAAACACCACTATTAGATGAAGGACCAGAGGTCCCTCCTGCATTGTCAGTTACAGCATAAATCGTTAATCCATCTGGAGAAATTGCTATATCGCGATATCTATCGTTTGAAGAATGAAATTCCTCATAACCATCAATAGACCCAACGTTATCATCACCAATAATATCACTTCCATTTGCAGTTAATTTAGCTCTGTAAATTGTTCCTTTTTTTAAAGTAGGAATTAACAATGATCTTCCCCAATTAGGGATTGTATTAGCTTCATGAATATCAATACTTGAAGGAGCTACACTTGGCCAAGTAAACCAACCTCCTGGAGGATCTGTAGCTACAGTACCACCATAGGTTCCGATTGGTGGCTCAAAATCTACTGGCAAATCATTACTTGTAGGATAAGATTCAAATTCTGTTGCAGTTTCTGCTCCTGCAGGACAATTGTGATCACTAAAGTCACCAGCATTACAAGTCCCATTTAATGAGGACCAATTACAATAGGTATATGCCATGTTATCATAATAACCTGCTATTTGAGGCCATCCATAATTTTTACCAGATTTAATTATGTTTATTTCGTCATCTACCTTAGCGCCATGCTCTGAAGCATAAAGTGTCCCATCTGCTGCAAACACAATTCCTTGAGCGTTTCTATGTCCATAGGTATAGACATGACTTTTCACTCCGTTTAAAGTTGGATTATCATTAGGAATACTTCCATCAATATTAATTCGCAACGTTTTACCTGGATAATTATCATAATCTGTTGATGATGTTGGTAAAATTTGTGCTAAAATAGGGTTACAAGCATAATCAAATTGATTTGCTCCTTGATCACCTATGGTATAATATAGCTTATTATCTGGCCCAAAAATTAATCTGCCAGAATTATGATCGCCACTTGCTGGAACACCTTCCAAAATAGCTCCATTGGGAGAAAGCGCAACATCCTCGGTTAGAGTTCCTGATACACTATTGTAAACTAATCGCGCTATCCTTAGTTTTAAATCTCCACCATCATTGTAGGTATATGATACAAAAACATAGTTATTTATTGACACCATTGGATTATATAAATCTGGATGTATTGCCATACCCATTAAACCTCCTTGTTTAGAATAAGTTACTTTAGCACTTAAATCTAACATAGTAATTGGTGTATTTGTTGCTGTTGTTGTGCTAATTCTTGAGATTTTTTCTCCAACACGCTCAGTAACCCATAAATCTCCATCAGGTCCAACAGTTATTTCCCAAGGATAGTTTAGCGCGTTATTAGCTGTTATTTTTGTTGTTGTCCAGTTAGCTCCTGCTGTAACTGCAGTGGCACTTGGCGTCATAGTAACTTGAGCTTTAAGCGATAGCACAAAAAGCACAACAATCAATTGTAAAGTTTTTTTCATTTTAGTTTTTATGGAAGAGTGGTGAGATTAATCTATTATAATTTTTTTGTTTAGTATTTTACCTTCAACTGTTTTTAATATTACCACATACATACCTGTACTAGCATTTTTTAGACTAATACCGGATTGCAAATCTTCAGCTTTGATATCTTGAATTTGAAAAATTTTCTGACCTAAAGCATTAAACAATGTTAGTGACTTAAGATCTTGATTTGATTGTTTTGCAAACAATTTATTACTGTTTGAATTGTAATAAATACCAAAATCGTTATTAAAAGTAAAACCGTCTGTACTTAATGTTTCTGACCCTTGAAATACAATATCAAATCTATTAGTATATATACCTGACTGCGATGTAAAATTATAACCTTGCTCTTGTGATAAGTCATAATAAGTACCCGTAAAATTATCTAATAAAAAAACAGGCTGATCTAATGGAAAATCAACAAATTGAGTCGCTTTTATATTGTACATACCATTACCGTCCGCTTTAAATGTTAAGTCAATTACTTTATCTGATGTAATCTCTGAATACGCCTGAAGCACCATAGTATTTTCCTCTAAGACCATTAATAAATCATTATTAAAAGTCTCATATGCCTTTGCATCGTAACCATAGTCAAATTCATCACTTGTTACACTACTAAAACCCATTACTATTTCGCGTCCCAAACCATTAGAAGTGGTTAATTGCAATCTGATTTTTTTAATCACATCTTCTGTATTTGATGCTTCGTCTTCAATATTGGATGCTACTTGTCTAAAAAATATTGTTTCGTCCGTTGCTTCTGTTTTAAAAACACGTTGCGAGTTTAAAAATTTAATATCACCATCGTTAACAATTTCTACTACAAAACCTTGAGCTACTGGTAAAAATTTAGTTGGTGTTTTTACACCTTCTGCAGGTCCACCACCACTTTGAGTTGAGTCTCCATTTAATCCAATAAATTGATATGCTTTAACACCTGCCAGATTATTTACAGTTGCATACCCTCCTTGATATTGATTTAAAATATGTGTATCTCCAGCCCATTGTTCCCATAAATAAATCTCTCCACTTATTACGCTACTATTATCTGCTAAAAAGGATGTTACATTTAATGCTGAAGGATATGGGTTTCCTAAAACCGAAATTGTTCTTGTCGAACCACCAATAGAACCTGGACCACCTGTATCTAACGCAGTAATAACAACTGTTCCGTTATTTGGTTTTCCTTCAAATAAATATTGATAATCTGTTGTACCTACACCTACTCCTTTTTGTGAGTAACCGTATCCTGTTGGTATAACATCTGTTTCATCAAAATTTAACCAATTATAATATGAATATCCATTTTGATAAGTATGCGTCCAATATGTACTTATGCTTCCTACTTGGTCATAACTGGATGTAAATGGTATTGCTGCTCCAGATTCATCTTTTAAAAGATCTAAAGTAAACGGAGTATTATTTAAGTTAGAGGTTAATCCATTATTATTTGTGATGGAAGACACGCCTAAAGCTCCAACTGGACTCGCCCAATAGTTGTATCGATATTTATTATTTGTCCCTTCTTGTCGTCTTAATATTTTACCTTGAGAACCTGTCACTAAATCACTTGAAATAGATTGTATTAATTGAGAATCACCTGGAAGATCTAAGGTACCGTTTAACTCCAAATACCATGAATTATCAACATAATTATCACCTGATAAGTTAAATATTTTATCTGACTGAATTATTAATCCTAAGAGAGTATGTGATGTTGCAGTAGAAATGTTGTTGTTAATTTTAACAATACTCCAATCTTTATTTTTTGCTATTTCATTTATATCCCATACCTCTCCATGTTGCCAATTTGCTTCTGTAGTCCACAATCCATCTTGACTAGTTTGATAAGGTAAAGGTGCTGTTTGAAAATAAATATTTTTAATATTATACAATTTAGCTCCTGTTGACTGATCTATTGTTGGTGTTACTTTATTATCTGTGATGTCACCTTTGTAAGCATCCATTTTATAATAGCGCACTAGATTATTGCCTATATCATTTGTGGAAATGTTTTTAGGAATTATCTTTCCTTGATTAAAGTTTTCGTTTTCATTTAATTCTTGGTATACTGTTCGTTGTACCTCATCTTTTGTGAGCGCTACATCAAAAACTCTGACTTCGTCAATTTCTCCATGGAAGTAGTTTGAATCTGAATTAGCCAACCTACCAATAGTAAAGTTAGAAGGATCCGCATTGATAACTCCAACATTTACAGGATCACCTTGAGCTTGACCATTTAAATATAAAATTGTTTCTGACCCATTTATTGTTACTGCTAGATGCATCCATATACCATCTTCGACAATATCTGTAGAGGTTAAAACATTATTACCATTTAATACAACTGAAACCGAATTATCGGAATCATTTACCATTAAATAAAAATTACTTTGGCCAGCCACTATTCTATTTGAATTAAACGTATTATCTCCTTCTGATTTTATCCAAGTCATTAATGAAGCAGTTCCACTTGAAATTACATTACTATCCTGAACGTAATCATTACGACCGTCAAAATATAGACTATAAGAATCTTCTATATCTCTTGGCGACCCATATAGTGTATTATCAGAATCAAATGCATCCAAAACACCATCGTTATCCGCATCAGTGCTTCCATCTATAACACCATTGTTATCCACATCTAAAAAATAGTAAATAGTATTACTAATATCACTACCATTTGAAATATCATCTAAATTATCATTACTATCTACATCTAAATAGTCTGGAATACCATCACCATCAGTATCTACGGGAAAATTATATCCATTATATCCTGCTCCATGATCATCTGAGTCCGCATCGTTATCATTACCATCTATTAATGCTAAAAGACCATCATTATCAAAGTCGTCATTTGCTATACCTGTACCAGCATCATTACCATCTCCGATACCATCTCCATCTATATCCAAGTCGCCAAATCCATCATTTTCGACAACATCAAAAATAGAATCATTATCAGAATCTAAATCCAAATAATCTGGAGTACCATCTCCATCTGTATCCAAACCCGTCAAGCCTTCAAATGCATCATGCATTCCATTACCATTACTATCTGACCATGCAACTCCAGAAAAAACCAATCCATCTCTATCATAATCACCACCAAATGGAAAAGCTCCAAATTCATATATATTAGGTATACCATCATTATCATTATCTAAATCAAAAACATCGGCTACTCCATCGTTATCTAAATCGCATAATGATTGCGTTATTCTGATATCATCTAAAGCTAAATCGTTACCTAAACCTCCAGGTGAATTATTTATAAATTGAATAACAAATTCTGATTGATTAATAATTATCGATGTCCCAAACTCTTTCCATACAGAATCCACACAACTATTTCCAGAATTACATCTGGTAATATCACCAGTATCAAATGAAGCTAACTCTGTTGTGTAATCAGATGATAAAAACCTAACTGTGATGTTTGGATTTATTCTAGGCAACTCGCTTGAGCTAAACCTATTATCTGCGTTATCTATATTTATAGCCCAAAAACTATAGTTAACAGGTACGTTTGGTAAAATCCCTGATATTGCTGTTTCATAAAAAACACCTGGATCCGTTGCTGCATTAAATATTGCCATCCTTCCGTTTGTATCTCCTGGTGTATGGTCTTCTCCTTTATACCAAGCATAATGAGCAAAATTTGCAATATTTTCTCCCGTAGCAGTGACATTATTATTTAACGCATCACCATTTGTGACAGACTAATGTACGACGTACTCTCCATCATTTAGGTTTACATCTGCATCACACTCATCTGCAGATAATCCAGAAACACCATCTTCATAACAATATGAAGTAGTTACTCCAATTGTATTTCCATTTATAGCTGCTCGATTTAAACCAAATCCAAAATCTTCATTTAAAAATTCGGTTTCAACAACAGAAGCATTACTATACATTAAACACTGTAATTGTTCTTCTCCATCAGTTATACCATCATTATCATCATCAATATCAATATTGTTTGACACACCATCTCCATCTGTATCAGGATACAACTCTTGACCATCCCCTTTAATTACGTATGTAAAAGGGTTCTCGTCGGGATCGTCACTATTTAACAACACGACAGCTGTAATATTATTATTTATAGTACTTGGATCAAAACTAATTGAAAAAGATACAACGCCTCCCGCTGCAAGTGTTGTTCCTGCTGCTGGCTGTGTTAAGATAGAAAAATCAGCACTAGAACCTGCTTGAAGTTGGACTGGAACAGCTCCTAAAACTAAGGGCTGAGAACCACTATTTACTATTTCAAAAACTCTTGTTTTTGCACCACCATTAATATCATAAGTTCCAAAGTCGGTAAAATTAGAATACGTAGTTTGGGTTTGTCCATTTGTAATTTCAGAACTATTTCCTGTTACAGTTATATCTTGAGGCGCACTAGGATCTAACCCTATATTGACTTTATAATCTTCATAATCTATTACTGTAGCAGTAGAGCAACCACTGTCAGGTGACCAATATTGTCTCATACCAATACGCATAGTAGTTGCACCATGAACTGCAGTAAAAGGAACAGTAAACTCCCTTGAAGCATAAGGAAAAGATACATTAGACTCCTCTCCTCCAGTATTACCACCAGAACGATACACCCTCTCACTTCCTGTATCAAAAACACCATCCTGATTAAAGTCTATAAATGCGACCCATCCAGACCTATGATTACTAGCAGTTAAAGTGGTGTTTCCATCTATTAAAATAGATAAGTCATAACTATTTCCTAAATATAAATCTGCAGCAGGAATATGAGTAAAATCCTCGTAACCTCCTCCATCGCCTGAGTCATTATCAATTGTAACGGTTTCTCCTGGTAAAGTGACATTAGTAATGTATCGTATTCCATTTGTTACTCCTGATGGTGTACAATAATTATTTAAGACAGTTACAGATACTGTACCTTGCACACATTGATTAATATTATTACATAAATTATAAGTAAAGCTATCTGCACCTAAAAAATTAGCGTTTGGAATATATTGGAAAGTACCATCCGAAATTTCTGAAACCGCTCCATTACTTGGCAATGTAGATATAGCATAATCATCAGAGTCACCACCTGTAGTTCCAATATAATCATTGGCAGCTACATTTACTTGATTATCCAAACCAGCAGTACTGTTTTTAGTCACAGTCAATTCCTCATTTACAGCAATTGGTGTAGCAGATATTGGTGTTACATTTAATGTGTAATCTTCCACCTCTGCTCTATCAATAAATGTACAGGCATCCGTAATACTTCCTCCATGGTACGTTGCAGCAACCCTTAAAACAACTGACCCTGGAATCGAAACATTATCTACTGTAAAAGATGCATTAGTAGTATAAGTTGATAGATTATTATTTACCGCTATACCTGAATCATAAACCTCTATATAAGTTCCATTTCCCTCATAGTCAATCCACATTTTCACTTTTACATTTCCCCATGTCTCCTTTACATGATCAATAGTCACATTATAAGTGTTACCGACAGTCACATTTACCGATTGAGAAGTAAAATCTTTATATACAGAATTATCACCTCCTGAAAAATTAATTAGTTGACTTGCTCCATCTCCATTTATTTGCACATTGCTAATATTAAAATAACTCCATGATTGCATCCCTGTAGGAATACATTGTGCTTTAACCGTTTGATTACCGATTAAAAGCAAAATAAACACCACTACTTTTAAGCAAATATTTGCTAGAGTTTGTTTTAAAATCATTTGTTTAAGGAATAATATATTGATATTGAGCACATCAAAATGTTGTTTGAAAGAAAATTCAGATAAATTAGTATGAAAAATGTTTTTGTCTATAAAAAACAAATAACCAAGTTAAAAAGTGTTTCAACCTAACTATTTTATCAAATAAAAGCGATATTTTTTCACCCTTAAAAACACTCATAACAAACTAACTTATAGATTTATAGCATATATTTTACTTTCTTTTAAAAGCTATGAGGGAAAGGATTTACAGTAAAGCAAGATACCTACGACAAATATCATATGTAGGTTTCAATTTACCTTTTATTTTCGTTAGAACGTAATATTAATCCGTTTAAAAACACAAAGCATTATTTTGTTCATTAAAAAACTATCTCAAAATTATATTTACAATTGAAGCTTAAGTAATTATCAAATCCACCAAGTCTTCAATTTTAGAGATTAATTGAATTTTAATTGCAGTATTTTTTAAAGAAATTTTATTGTATTTAGACACAAAAATAGTGGAGAAACCTAGTTTTTCTGCCTCAAGTATACGTTGTTCCACACGCTGTACTGGTCTGATTTCTCCAGATAAACCAACTTCTGCAGCAAAACAAAAATTTGCTTGCAAAGCTTCGTCCTCATTTGAGGATAATATTGCTGCTACCACTGCTAAATCTATTGCTGGATCATCCACAGATATACCTCCAGTTATATTTAAAAAAACATCCTTTGCGCCAAGCCTGAAGCCTGCACGTTTTTCTAAAACTGCTAACAACATATTTAGTCGTTTAGCATTAAATCCAGTTGCACTACGTTGAGGCGTACCATAAACTGCTGTACTAACCAATGCCTGAACCTCAATCATTAATGGACGCATACCTTCTAATGTTGCTGCTATAGCGTTACCAGACAACTCGTCATCTTTTTTTGAAATTAATATTTCGCTTGGATTGGAAACCTCTCTTAATCCCGAACCTTGCATTTCATATATTCCAAGTTCGTGTGTAGATCCGAATCGGTTTTTTTGCGCACGTAAAATTCTAAAAACATGGTTACGATCTCCTTCAAACTGAAGCACTGTATCTACCATGTGTTCTAATATTTTTGGTCCAGCGATGTTACCATCTTTTGTTATATGACCAATCAAAATTACTGGTGTATTGGTTTCTTTAGCAAATTTAATAAGCTCTGTCGTACACTCTTTAACCTGGCTGATACTTCCACTTGAGGACTCTATATAATCAGAATGCAATGTTTGAATAGAATCAATAATTACAATATCTGGCTCTAAGGCTTCTATTTGCTTAAAAATATTTTGTGTTTTTGTTTCAGTAAGAATGTAGCAACTTTCGTTTTCCGGGTTTATACGCTCGGCACGCATTTTTATTTGCTTTTGACTTTCTTCTCCAGAAACGTATAAGGTTTTATAGGGTAATTTTAATGAAATTTGAAGTAACAATGTACTTTTACCAATACCTGGTTCTCCACCCAAAAGCGTTAAAGATCCTGGTACAATCCCACCACCCAACACACGATTAAATTCCGCATCAAGCGTATCTAATCTTGCTTCTTTAGAGGAATCAATTTCGTTTATTCTTAATGGTTTTGATGCTCGTTTTGTATTATTAGTAGGTGTTTTCCAATCGCTTTTTTCTGGTTTTTGCACAACCTCTTCAACAATTGTATTCCACTCCTTACAGGCATTACATTGTCCTTGCCATTTAGCATATTGCGTACCGCAATTTTGACAAAAAAAGGTAGTTTTTACTTTAGCCATAAGTTAATATCCAAAATCTGCTTTAATCTGTTCTGATAATTCTAAAACGTGATCTTTAGTAATACCTGCTATTTCTGATAGCACATAAGCCGACTGGTATGTTTTCATTGCTTTTTTAGGCTCTCCTGTTTCTTCATAAAAGCGTCCTAAATAATAATTTCCTAATAATGTATCAGGATATTCTTTTCTAGCTAATTTTCCTAAATCTTCAAAATATTCCCAATTTTCTTTCTTTTTAATAGCTGCTTCAATTGCTTTAAAATCGTTAATTAAAATTGGCTTTTCTATTCCAAACAACTCATCAATCATTTGGTATTTTTCCGTCAGGTAATCCACTGGATTGCCTTCTAGATTTAGAATTGTTTCTTTGTACTCTTTTTTACTAATTGGCTGAAACACTAAAAAGATACTCTCTAATGCTTTAGGAATTGCGTGAGTGGGCAAGGTATAGTGTGATGGTCCATCAAACGTCTCAAATGTTTTTAAAACATTATTATTGTCTACTGCTTTTAATACGTTAGACAAAGCTTCAGTTTGTTCATGAATATTTGAGGCATCATTGGTAGTACTTGCTAAATAGTAAAACGTTTTTTGTTCTAGTTTAGGAAATACTTCTGTTAAATAATTAGCCATATCTGGAGCTAACTCTGGACTTAAAACAATATAAGATTGAAATAAAGGAATACCTTTTAACAGATAGTAATTAATAAAATTTGCTGTTTTACCATGTCCTACAGCAACTTTAAAGTTTTCTGTACGGAAGGTTTTATCTATAAACGGAACCAACTCCATGCTAATAAACTCAAAAAAGGCCGCACCACTTTCGATTGGCAGAGAGTTTTGTTCGCTATAATAACAATCGTTTTCTCTTAATCCGTATTGATTAACACCGATAACAATAGCTTCTGGTATGTCTTCCCAATAGGCATAATAGTCCACATTTCCTGCAACAGGCTCAAACAAGTAATCTGCATCAAAAACATATATAACGGGATATTTTTTACTTGATGTATCGTAGTTTCTTGGTAATTGGATTTTAATTTGTCTAGTTTCTCCTAGCCTTTCAGAGTTAAGCTCTTTATATATAGTTTGCGCGCTAAGGTTAGACGTTAAAAATAAACCTACAAATAGAAAAAAAATATGTTTCATGATGTGTGATGATTAAGTTTGGGTGTAAGTTACAAATTATTTGTTTCGGTTAAAAAAGGGAAGGTATAATAACGAAATTCCTCCAAAGACAAAAACCAAAATTGTTTGCGAGCTCCACATAATCCAACCAAATGCACGACTTGGGTCCACTGGTAGATTAAATAAAGTAAAAGCAATAACAATAGCTTCTGGATACGACCCTATACCTCCATTTGTAGCTGCAATACTAAAACTTGCTAAAATAAACCCTATTAAAACAGCTCCAAATGGCATGGCGTTTAAATCGGGAAAAGCTAGCGTAGTTACATAAAACATAAGCACGTACATGGTCCAAATAAATAAAGTGTGAAATATAAAGGCCCACTTTTTTTTCATTTTAAAAATACTAAGAGCCCCTTCAATCAAACCAGTTACAAATCCTTTAATTTTTAAAGCTATTTTTGACTGACTTCTTTTTATAAAAAGAATAAAAAATAGTGCTAAAACAGTTAAGATTAGTCCTGCAACTAGGATTTTAGTAAAATCAAATTTATCCTCTAAAAAACTATATATAAAGTCAAACTGCAAAAACAAAGTAATTGCTATTATACCTAGCATGACTATCATATCTGCTATACGCTCTGCTACTATTGTACCAAATCCTTTTTCAAAAGGGACGCCTTCATAATTAGTCAATATAGTTGCTCTTGCTACTTCTCCAGCTCTAGGGATTGTGTAATTAATTAAGTAAGTAGCAAATACAGCCATTATACTATTGCCTAATTTTATTTTATAACCTAAAGGTTCTAACATTAACAACCAACGATAGGCTCTAGACAAATGACTTAGTAAGCCAAAAAAAACACCTAGTAAAATGTATTTATAATCTGCAT
The DNA here is from genome assembly GCF_038900355.1 of Olleya sp. AS48. Taxonomy (NCBI): domain Bacteria; kingdom Pseudomonadati; phylum Bacteroidota; class Flavobacteriia; order Flavobacteriales; family Flavobacteriaceae; genus Olleya; species Olleya sp. AS48. The sequence continues at coordinate 344,738 of NZ_JBBMRD010000002.1, forward strand.
TTTTAGCAAACTGAACTATATCCGTAAAAGATAATTGCGATAGAGAATACCATATTAAAAAAACTCCCAATAAAATTGGGAGCGTTATTTTTAATATTTTTATTAGAAGCCTTTTGGACATTTACTTTAACAGGTTGGTCGCTTCGTCAGGAAATACTAAAGAAGGCTTAAATACTTTAGCTTCTTCAATATCCATAAACGCATACGTTATTAATATCAAGATGTCGTCTTTTGCAACTAATCTTGAGGCAGCTCCATTTAATGTGATTTCACCACTATTTCTTGGGCCAGGAATGGCATATGTCTCTAGTCTTGCACCATTGTTATTGTTAACAATTTGCACTTTTTCACCTTGAATAATATTTGCTGCGTCCATTAAATCCTCGTCAATGGTTATACTACCTATATAATTTAGGTCAGCTCCTGTTACTTTTACTCTGTGAATCTTAGATTTTACTACTTGTATTTGCATAGGGCAAAGATAATTAATTTAGAGCGATATTATCTATTAATCTGATGTCGTCTGCATAAACTGCAATAAACGCTCTGTAAGTGTTAGTTTTATTTTTTCTTTTTACGGTTTTTAAAGTGTCAACATCAGCTATAATAAAATATTCTAATTGCAATAACTCATGTTTATCAAACTGTTGTTGAACCCACTTTGTTGTTTTATCAGCACTTTTTGTGCCAAACTTAACTTTAGCTTCTTTAAGTGTTTTGTATATAAAAGGTGCTGCTTGTTTGTAATCAGGTTTTAAACGTACATTTCTAGAACTCATAGCTAAACCTGAGCTTTCTCTAAAAATATCACAACCAACAATTGTTACTGGCAGATGATATTTACTTACTAATTTTTTTATAATTGCCAATTGCTGGAAATCTTTCTCTCCAAAGTAAGCGTTATTAGGTGTTACAATTTCAAATAATCGTTTAACAATAGTACCTACACCATCAAAATGTCCAGCTCTAAATTTTCCTTCCATTTCAAACTCCAAGCCATCAAAACTAAATTGTTGGGCTTTTGTATTACCATCATAAATATCATCTACAGTTGGTGCATACACAATTATTTTGTCAGAAACGGTCTTTAAAAGAGCAATATCGTCCTCTAAAGTTCGTGGATATTTTGCTAAATCGTCAGCATTATCAAATTGAGTAGGGTTAACAAAAATACTAACAACTAACCTTGAGCTATTAGCCAATCCTTCCTTTACCAATGACAAATGTCCTTGGTGTAAAGCTCCCATAGTAGGCACAAAACCAATAGTTTCTCCCTCTTGTTTTAAAGAAGAAATATGGGCACCAATTTTAGATTTATTAGTAAATACAAGCATTTTTAATATTTAATTAACGGATGCAAACTTAATATTTTAGTGGCAATCTGCATAAAATTTTGTACTTTTGCGTGTTTTTTAATGATAATTCTGAAAAAGCTATACAATATATGAAAGATAAGAGGATATTATATGTATCATCTGAAGTGGTGCCTTATTTACCGGAAACAGAAATTTCTTCAATGTCATTTGAAACACCTAGGATGATCAATCAGCAAGGTGGACAAATAAGAATTTTCATGCCTAGATATGGAAATATCAACGAAAGAAGACATCAATTACATGAAGTTATCCGTCTTTCTGGTATTAATTTAGTTGTGAATGATTTAGACATGCCTTTAATTATTAAAGTAGCCTCTATACCTAAAGAACGTATTCAAGTTTACTTTATAGATAACGATGAATATTTTAAAAGAAAAGCAACACTTACAGATGAGGATGGAAATTTATTTTCTGATAATGATGAAAGAGCTATCTTTTTTGCTAAAGGTGTTATTGAAACCGTTAAAAAATTAAATTGGTCACCAGATATTATTCACGTTCATGGATGGTTAGCCTCTTTACTACCACTATATTTAAAGCAATTTTACAAAGACGAACCTTTATTTAACGAAAGTAAAATTGTTACTTCAGTATATAAAAGTGGCTTTGAAAACGAGTTAAATTCAAAATTAGTTGATAAAATTAAATTTGATAATATTGATGAAGATCAAATAAAGGATTTAGTTAAGCCTACTTATAATAATCTAATGAAGGTAGCAATAGACAACTCTGATGCCTTGATTGTTGGATCAGAAGATTTACCTGAAGAGCTAACATCCTATTTAAAAGAATCTAAAAAACCTGTTCTAGATTTTCATGCTAAAGACGAATTTAGCGAAGCATACACTAATTTTTATACAACTAGCGTTTTAGACTAACGCAATATTGCCATATTTAAGAAATATCTATGAAAAGATTCATATTAAAAAGCATCAAACCATTAGTCGTTTTGATGATTATTGCCTTTACCGCTATTGCTTGCGACAAAGATTTTGTAAATGTAGAAAGTGATATTAGAGGTGCTCAAAATTTTTCTACAAGTAGTAGAGTATTCCCTTTTATAGCATACAATAAAAAATTAGATGGAGTACAAACAAGTGGTTTATCTAGTAATGTTTTAGGTATATATAACGATCCTAATTACGGATCAACAGCTGCAAGTTTTATCTCTCAAATTACACCTGACGATTTAGCTCCAGATTTTGGTGACAATCCAGCAATACTTTCTGTTAAATTATATCTTCCGTATTTTTCTACAGTAACTGAAACTGATGAAGATGGTAACTCAACTTACACTCTAGACTCAATATATGGTGATTCTTCAAGCCCTTTTAAACTATCTATTTACAAATCTAGTTACTTTTTAAGAAACTTAGACCCTGAAACAAATTTTGAGGACGAACAAGCTTATTACTCAAACGCTTACACTAATTTAAACTTAGAAGCTTTTGAAGAACAATTACTTTATCCTGCAGATCCTAATCAAACATTTACACCTAGTGCTTTAGAGCATGTAATTCAAGCAGAGGTTGAACCAGGAGAAGACCCTGAAGTTGAAGAAAGATTAGCACCAGGAATTTATGTTGATTTAAACGATCCAAGTATTGTACCTGCTAACTTTTGGGAAGACATAATCTTTGCTGCAGACGGAAGCGCAAACCCAGCAATTACAAATGCAGCTGACTTTAAAAACTTTTTTAGAGGATTAATTTTAAAAGTTGAACAAAACGATACTTCTGTTGACGGTAGCTTACTGTTTTTAGACCTTACTACTAATGCTAAAGTTGAAATTAAGTATGAATATGATGGTGATGACGCAGGAGATAGAGAAACAGGAACCTACACCTTTAACTTTAACGGTAACAAGTTTAATACTTTTACAAACCTTTCAAACTTTACACCATTAACAGACGGAAATAGCACTTCTGGTGATGATCAATTATTCATTAAAGGATTTGAAGGATCAATGACTGTTTTAGACTTATTTAATGGTAACATTATTGACGAAAACAACGCTACTCAAGATTCTTGGGAATACTTTAAAAGTAAAAATGGACAATGGTTGATTAATGAAGCTAATCTAAATCTATATGTAGATCATAGTACTTCTACTGGAGGAGCATCAGAGCCAGACAGGATAATGATTTATGATTTAAAAAACAACCTTCCAATTATTGATTATTTTGTTGATGTAACTAGTAACTCAACAGATCCTTATAACTCAAAAATAATTTACTCTCCAAAACTTGAAAGAGATGATAGCGGAAACGGAGTAAAATATAAAATTAGACTTACTGAGCATATTAATAACATCTTATTAAATGACTCGACTAATACAAAATTAGGTATTTACGTTACTAATAATATTAACTTATTTGGAACTTCAAAAGTATTTAATACTAATGAAAGTAACATTGTAAATATTATTCCTCAAAGTTCAGTTATCGCTCCAGAAGGAACAATACTTTATGGAAATACACCAGCTGTACCAGAAAACGTAAGAGCTAGTTTTGAAATTTTTTATACAGAACCTGAAAATTAAATTATTATGTGTGGTATTGTTGGATACATAGGTCATAGAGAAGCTTATTCTATTGTAATGGAAGGCTTAAAACGATTAGAATACAGAGGTTATGATAGTGCAGGTATTGCGCTATATGATGGCACTGACATCAAATTATCTAAGACTAAAGGTAAAGTCGCTGATCTAGAAGAACGTGTAAAAGAAGAAATCACAACAGAAGGAACAATTGGAATAGGTCATACAAGATGGGCAACCCATGGTGTACCAAATGATGTAAATTCTCACCCACATTATTCTAATTCAGGTGATCTAGTTATAATTCATAACGGAATTATTGAAAATTACGACTCGATAAAAACAGAGCTTATAAAAAGAGGTTACGTTTTTAAATCAGATACAGATACAGAAGTCTTAATAAATCTGATTGAAGAAGTTAAGAAAAAACAAAACGTAAAATTAGGTAAAGCTGTACAACTAGCACTTAACGAAGTTGTTGGAGCTTATGCTATTGCTGTTTTTGACAAAAACAAACCAAACGAAATTGTCGTAGCTAAACTAGGTAGTCCTTTAGCAATCGGTATTGGAGAAGACGAGTTTTTTATAGCAAGTGATGCCTCTCCTTTTATTGAATACACAAAAAATGCTATTTATCTTGAAGATGAAGAAATGGCGATTGTGCGTCGAAATAAAAAAATAAAAATCAGAAAAATTAAGGACGATACTGAAGTTAATCCCTCAATGCAGGAGCTTAAGTTTAATCTTGAGCAAATTGAAAAAGGTGGTTACGAGCATTTTATGCTTAAAGAAATCCATGAGCAACCAAATGCAATCAGGGATACTTACAGAGGTCGTTTATTAGCCAAAGAAGGAATAATCCGCATGGCTGGTATAGATGATAATATAGAAAAGTTTTTGAATGCTAATCGTATTATTATAGTAGCTTGTGGTACTTCTTGGCATGCAGGATTGGTAGCCGAGTATATTTTTGAAGACCTTGCTAGAATACCTGTAGAAGTAGAATACGCATCAGAGTTTAGATACCGTAATCCAGTAATTACAGAAAAGGATGTGGTAATAGCAATTTCTCAATCTGGAGAAACGGCAGACACACTTGCAGCGATTAAATTAGCAAAATCAAAAGGTGCTTTTGTTTTTGGAGTTTGTAATGTCGTTGGATCTACTATTGCTAGAGAAACAAATGCAGGAGCATATACACACGCTGGACCCGAAATAGGTGTGGCTTCCACTAAAGCTTTTACAACACAAATTACTGTTTTGACTTTAATAGCTTTAAAGTTAGCTAAAGCTAGTGGAAGTATGTCAAATTCAGATTTCCATCATCATTTACAAGAGTTAGAGCTAATACCTGAAAAAGTAAAAGAAGCTTTAAAAGCAGATGAACACATTAAAAAAGTTGCCGAAATATATAAAGACGCTAAAAACTGTTTGTATTTAGGTCGCGGATATAATTTTCCTGTAGCTTTGGAAGGTGCATTAAAGCTAAAAGAGATATCATACATTCATGCAGAAGGTTATCCTGCTGCAGAAATGAAGCATGGACCAATTGCTTTAATTGACGAGCAAATGCCTGTTTTTGTAATAGCTACTAAAAAAGGACACTACGAAAAAGTTGTAAGCAATATTCAAGAAATTAAATCTAGATCAGGTAAAATAATAGGTATAGTTACTACTGGAGATGTAGACGTTAAAAATGTTGCAGATCATGTAATTGAAGTACCAGAGACAATAGAGTCTTTAACTCCATTACTTACAACAATTCCACTTCAACTATTATCATACCATATTGCGGTAATGCTTGAAAAAAATGTCGATCAACCACGAAATTTAGCAAAATCTGTTACTGTAGAGTAGTCAGACAACTGTTTATACATCAAAGACGCTTTAAAGCTTCTAATTACGCAAAAACTAACCCTGTTTTTTGTGAATAATTAGCTTTAAAGCGTCTTTTTTTTAGAAATACTTATTATGCGTGCATAATTTATTCTCACTTTTTCTAAAAATTTCGTTAAAAAACGTATATTGGCATTATAAATTAACTAAATCTAAAAAATGAGAACAATCCTTTCAATTGTATTTTTGTGCTTTTGCGGACTAACTTTTTCGCAAACAACGATCACAGGAACAGTAGTAGATGATGTAAGTCAACAACCAATTCCTAGTGCAAACATTATTATTACTGGCACATCAGTAGGAACAGCAACTGATTTTGATGGTAACTTTTCGTTAACGACTGATCAAAATCCACCTTTCACTATACAAATAAGTAGTGTAGGTTTTGCTTCTAAAGATGTTGAAGTAACAACTAATAAACAAATTATTAATGTTGTCCTTAATGAAGGTACAGCGTTAGACGAAGTAGTAATTTCTGCGTCTAGAACTCCAGAACGTATTTTTGAATCTCCAGTTACTGTAGAGCGATTTGGATTAAAAGAAATTAAAAACACTGCATCTGCAGATTTTTATGATGGTTTAGAAAACCTAAAAGGTGTAGATGTTAACACTAACAGTTTAACCTTCAAATCTGTAAATACGCGTGGTTTTGCAACTTTTGCTAATACACGATTTATGCAATTAGTTGATGGTATGGACAACTCTACTCCTGCTTTAAACTTCCCTATTGGTAACTTAGTAGGTATGACAGAAACTGATGTTTTAAGTGTTGAATTATTACCTGGTGCATCATCTGCCTTATATGGTGCAAACGCATTTAATGGTATTTTATTTATGAGAAGTAAAAACCCATTTGATCATGAAGGTATTAGTGCTTCTTTTAAAAGAGGTATAACATCTCAAGAAGCTGCAGGAGATAATCCGTACACCGATTTAAGTGTAAGAATGGCGCATAAGTTTAGCGATAAATTTGCTGCAAAAATTAACTTTGGTTACTTAAAAGGTACAGATTGGCAAGCGACTAGTGAAGTTGATAAACTTGACCCAACTAGAACAAGATCAAACACAAACTATGACGGAATAAATGTCTATGGAGATGAAGTTTCAACTAATATTAGAGCTGCATCAGGATTAGGCGTTATACCAGATGTTGTAGTAAGTAGAACAGGTTATAACGAAAGAGACTTAACACCATACAATGCAGAAAGCGTAAAAGCAGATTGGGGTTTATATTACCGTCCAATTGAAGGTAACAGTTTAGAGTTTTCATATGTTGGTAAAGTAGGAACAGGTACCACTATTTATCAAGGAACAAACAGATATAATATTGATGGTTTTTTCCAACAACAACACAAACTAGAAGTAAGAAACGACAACTTTTTTGTTAGAGCTTATGAAGTGTCTGACAAAGCAGGAGATTCTTATGACATGGTATTTACAGGAATTAATGTTAACAGAGCTTGGAAAAGTGACGAAGATTGGTTTGGAGATTATATAGCGACTTATGCTGGGATTGAACTTGGTGGTAACCCATTAGGATTAACTGATCAACAAAAACATGATGCAGCAAGAGCAGCAGCAGACACAGGAAGATACGAACCAGGATCACCACAATTTAAAAATGCATTTAACAAAAGTATAAATGATCCAAATTTAGCTACAGGGTCTAAATTTCAAGATGCTTCAAAATATTTTCACAGTGATGCAAACTATAACTTTAGCCACTTAGTAGATATAGCAGATATACAAGTTGGTGGTTCTTATAGAAAATACACACTAAATTCTGGTGGTACAATATACACTGATGGTCAAAGCCCAATTGAATATTCTGAATTTGGAGTATATTCTCAAATACAGAAAGACATTGAATTATCAGAAGAAATGGAGCTTAAATTAACTTTATCAGGTCGTTATGACAAATCAGAATTATTTGATGGTTTCTTCTCTCCACGATTATCTGCAGGTTTAACATTAAACAGAAATCATAATATTAGAGCTTCTGTACAAACTGGATTTAGAAACCCAACAACTCAAGATTTATTTATTGGATTAGATGCTGGTAGAGCAATTTTAGTAGGTTCTGCTCCTGATAACTTAAATAGATATACTAGAGATTTTAATGTTAGTTTTGAAGGTCAAACCATGTTTGGACAACCTAGTACAGTTACTCAAACAGGTGCAGCTGCATACAACAACTCATATTCAGCAAGTTCTGTTACAGCTTTTGCTGCTGCAGGAAACCCAGCTTTATTAACAGTTGCTAACCCTGAAATTATTAAACCGGAAAAAGTAACTTCTCTTGAAGTTGGTTATAGAGGTAAATACGAAAGTGTAATAGTAGATATTAGTGCTTATTACAACAAATACGAAGACTTTATTTCTCAAGAAGTTGTAATAGCTCCTTTTTACGGAACCGTAAGCAATGGAGGACTTGGTGATGGAGGACTTTCTGCTCAAGCAATTGCTAATGGAGATTATCAAGCTTATAGTGCTTACACAAACTCTGATGCAGATGTTAACTCTTATGGAGCATCTATTGGACTTTCTACTAAAGTACTAAATGGATTTGACCTAGGAGGAAGTTATACTTTTACAAAACAAGATTTTGATCAAGCTGCTAACCCAGATTTCCAAACTAGCTTTAATACACCAGAACACAAATTTAAAGCAACTTTTGGTCATACAGATTTATTTGAAAACTTTGGATTTAACATCGCATATAGGTTTAGTGATGATTATTTCTGGGAAGCAACATTTGGAAATGGTATAGTACCAGAATTTCATGTATTAGATGCACAAATTAATTATGAAGTACCTAGCATAAAATCAGTTATAAAAGTAGGAGCTACAAACCTTACAGGTAACGAGTACTTTACTGCTTTTGGTACAGGATTTATTGGATCTATGTATTATGCATCAATAACTATTAATAACTAATAATAATGAAGACTTTAAAAAACATAAAATACATTGGACTTATTGCTATTGCAATTGGCTTCACATCTTGTAATGATGAATCAGATTATGAAGAGTTTTTAGATGTACAACCAGACACAGGTGTTGTATTACCAACACTAACTAATGGTTCTGTAGATTTTTCAAAATACGTAGCTTTAGGCGCATCATTTACTTCTGGATACACTGATGGCGCTTTATTTAAGGCAGCTCAGGAAAATTCATTTCCAAACACATTATCTAAACAATTTGTTAAGGTAAATGGTACTGCTATAACGCTACCATTAATGAATGATAATATTGGAGGTCTTGTATTTGGATCAACAGTTGTTGCTAATCCAAGATTATTTTTTAATGGTTCTGGACCACAAGTTTTACCTGCTACACCAACAACAGATATTACAACTAGTTTAGCTGCAGATGGTAGCATCTTTACTAATGTAGGTGTTCCTGGAGCTAAAAGTACACATATAGATTTTAATGGATACGCTACTGCAAACCCTTACTTTGGTCGTATGGCTACAAGTTCAACAATTTCAATGTTAGAATATGCAATTGCACAAAACCCAACATTTTTTACACTGTCTGAAATTGGTGGTAACGATGTTTTAGGATATGCAACTACAGGTGGAGATGGATCAGACCCTATCACACCTACTGCAACTTTTGATGTAGTTTTTACTGATATGGTTAATCAATTAACAGCTGTTTGTCCTAACGGAGTTGTAACTAATGTGCCATACATTACCGACTTACCACACTTTACAACCGTACCGTATAATCCACTAGATCCTACAAACCCTAGCTTTGGACCACAAATACCATTATTAAACTCTATTTTTGGAGCTTTAAATCCAATATTTAATGCGGTAGATCCAGCTAGAGCAATTGTGTTTTCTGAAACATCTGCAAGTCCAGTAGTTATCCATGATGAGAGCTTAGCAGATATTTCAGCAATTATTATTCAACAATTAAATGCAAGTCCAACCTTCCCAGGATTTATAGCACAATTTGGTTTACCTGCTTCCGCAGCACCATTAGTAGCAAATTTATTAGGTGCTACTTATGGACAATCAAGACAGGCTACTGAAGCTGATTTATTAGTATTACCTAGCTCTTCAATTATAGGAACAGTTAATACTGCCAATGTAGCAACTTTAATGGGACAGGGCTTACCACAAGCCTTAGCAGGACAATTCTCTGTAGAAGGTGTTAGTTTACCTTTAGCAGATAAATGGGTAGTATTACCATCAGAACAAGCTGAAATCAAAACTGCAACAGATGCATACAACGCAACTATTGCAAGTGTGGCAAACTCTAAAGGTCTAGCTTTAGTAGATTTAAATGCTATTTTAAGTCAAGCCTCTGTAATGGGAGTAGAATTTGATGATTACAACTTATCAACAAGTCTAGTTACTGGTGGTTTAGTAAGTTTAGATGGTGTGCATTTAACAGCAAGAGGCTACGCATTAATGGCTAATAAATTTTTAGAAGCTATAGATGCAACTTACGGATCAAACTTTGTAGCTTCAGGTAATGTTGCTAAAGCAGAAGACTTTGGTGTAACATATTCTCCAGCACTACAATAAAAACAAAAATTATATAAATTATAAACACCTGTTATTCTGTGTTAAGATAGCAGGTGTTTTTTTATAGATAAAAAAGGAAATCCTCCTTTTTTTTTAAATTAAAACACCTATCTTTGCACGCGAAAACAGAAGGTGTTTTCTTTCAATTAAATACCATAATATTAAATAGATAAGTAATGTCAAAAGTTACAGGTAAAGTTGCTCAAATAGTAGGTCCAGTTATCGATGTAGAATTCGCTGCTGGTTCTGAACTACCAAAAATTTACGATTCATTAGAAATTATCAAGGCTGATGGTTCAAAATTAGTATTAGAAGTACAATCTCACATTGGAGAGGACACTGTACGTACAATCGCTATGGATTCTTCAGATGGTCTTAGTAGAGGAACAGAAGTTATTGCTACTGGTGCTCCAATACAAATGCCAATTGGTGGAGATGTTTACGGACGTCTATTTAACGTGATTGGAGATGCAATTGATGGTTTAGGAGAACTACCTAAAGCAGGAGATGCAGGTTTACCAATACACAGATCTGCTCCAAAATTTGAAGATTTATCAACATCTACTGAAGTATTATTTACAGGTATTAAAGTAATTGACTTAATTGAGCCTTACGCAAAAGGAGGTAAAATTGGATTATTTGGTGGTGCAGGAGTTGGAAAAACAGTATTGATCCAAGAGTTGATTAACAATATTGCAAAAGGACACGGTGGATTATCTGTTTTTGCAGGAGTTGGAGAAAGAACACGTGAAGGTAACGATTTACTTCGTGAGATGTTAGAGTCAGGAATTATCAAGTATGGTGATGACTTTATGCATTCTATGGAAGAAGGCGGATGGGATCTTCAAAAAGTGGATAAAAATATAATGAAAGAGTCTAAGGCTACTTTCGTATTTGGACAAATGAATGAGCCACCTGGAGCTCGTGCTCGTGTAGCACTTTCAGGATTAACAATAGCAGAATACTTCCGTGATGGAGCTGGAGAAGGACAAGGAAAGGATGTACTTTTCTTCGTTGATAATATCTTCCGTTTTACACAAGCTGGTTCTGAGGTATCTGCATTATTAGGTCGTATGCCTTCTGCGGTAGGTTACCAACCAACATTAGCAACTGAAATGGGTGCAATGCAAGAGCGTATTACTTCTACTAAAAGAGGTTCTATTACATCTGTACAAGCGGTATATGTACCTGCGGATGATTTAACGGATCCTGCACCAGCAACAACGTTTGCTCACTTAGATGCTACAACAGTATTATCTCGTAAAATTGCAGAGCTTGGTATTTATCCAGCAGTAGATCCATTAGATTCTACTTCTAGAATTTTAACAGCAGATATTTTAGGTGATGAGCACTACAACTGTGCACAACGTGTTAAAGAGTTATTACAACGTTATAAAGAATTACAAGATATTATCGCCATTTTAGGTATGGAGGAATTATCTGAAGAGGATAAAATGGCTGTAGGTAGAGCAAGACGTGTACAACGTTTCTTATCTCAACCATTCCACGTAGCTGAGCAGTTTACAGGTCTTAAAGGTGTTTTAGTAGACATTAAAGAAACTATTAAAGGATTTAATATGATTATGGATGGAGGTTTAGACCACTTACCAGAAGCAGCATTTAACCTTAAAGGATCTATTGAAGAAGCTATCGAAGCAGGAGAAAAAATGCTTGCTGAAGCTTAATCTAAAAAATTAAAAACATGCATTTAGAAATTGTATCACCAGAAGCAACATTATTTAAAGGAGAGGTAACTAGCGTTACTGTTCCTGGAGTAAATGGTGACTTTGAGATGTTAAACAATCACGCACCAGTGGTGTCTTTATTAAAAGAAGGAACCGTTAAAATAGCTGGTAATATTGTACTAGATAAAGAAGTAGCAGATCGCTTTACAACAGGTGATAAAAACACAACTTTATTAAAAATAAACTCTGGTACACTTGAAATGAATGGAAACAAAGTAATAATATTGGCTGACTAATATTATTAAATAATAATAAAAAACGCGAAACATATGTTTCGCGTTTTTTTTGTTTTATACCTAATATAAAAATTATACCTTTTTAATCACATTTGTAACTATTCCCCAAATTAAAAAATTATTATCCTCTGTAATTTTAATAATTGGATAATTAGGATTCTCTGGTTGCAACCACACTTCATCTTTAGAGACTCTTAAGCGTTTTACAGTAAATTCACCATCTAAAAAACAAACTGCAATTTTATTGTTAGAAGGTTCTAAACTACGATCAATCACTAATAAATCGTTATCATCTAATCCAGCTCCAATCATAGATTGACCACTTACTTTAGCATAAAAGGTAGCCTCTTTATTTTTTACAAGCTCTTCGTCTAATGATAGACGATGCTCTTTAAAATCCTCTGCAGGAGAAGGAAAACCTGCCGAAATTCCAGTATCAAAAAATTGTCCAGCTGCATCGTCTACAGCATCTGGCGTAAAGAAGGTTAAGCTTCCTGATTTATGTGTAATCATAGTTTTGTTTACTAAGGTATTATTTTTAACTATACTATTTAACGACTATAATATCGTTTATATTGGTTGTGTATTTTGGTGATAGTCTATCTTGGCGCATTTTCCAGGTATGCTTTAAATCTTGATTTGCTATTTTTACTTTATTATTTTTGTACTTAGCATTTATGCTATCAATAGACTTCATTAGTGGTTCATGTTTTGGATTTTCTTGATCAAACAAATGTAATTGATGATTATCCATTGGCACTAATCCTGTAACACTAACACCTGCTTTTTTGTACTGTATTCCTTTTTTAAAGATAGACATTAATGCACTGATGGCACAATTACTTATAATTAAAGACGAGTTAGTGGGATACGTCAAATTTACACTTGTACTAATGCGATGTTGTTCTAATTCTTTTTTATGCTTGTCACTTTTTAACATTACTATTATTACATAACAACTAGAGCCTTGTTTTCTTAATTTTTCGGCACAACTAACTGCAAAGGTCGCAACACGTTCTTTAATATATTCTATATCCGAATAACTATAATCAAAGCTACGTGTAGTTGCAATCATCTTTTTTTGGGTAACTATTTCGTCCAACTTTAAAGTTGGAATCCCTTGTAAATCTCGTTTTAATTTAGACTCCACAACCGAAAAGTTTTTTTGAACCCAAACATCAGATAATTGTGTAAAATCGTAAGCAGTATTGCAATCTTTTGTCAATAATTGCTTAGACAACTGCCTTCCCAATCCCCAAACATCTTCAATAGGCAGCCATTTTAAAGCTTTAAGACGCCTTTCATCACCATCTATAACGTAAACACCTTTAGTTTGATCCGGATACTTTCTAGCAATTTTATTAGCTACTTTACTTAAAGCTTTAGTTGGTGCAATACCGACACATGTTGGTATACCTGTCCATTTTAAAATTCGTGATTTTATCTCTAATCCATACTTGGTAAAATCGAAATTATCAAATCCTTTAAAGTATAAAAAGGATTCGTCTATACTATACACTTCAATATCTGGTGAATATTGCTTTAAAATAGACATAACACGACTACTCATATCACCATATAAAGGATAATTTGAGGATAAAACGGTAACGTTATTAGCTTTGCAAAAGGATTCCCATTTAAAAATTGGTGCTCCCATTGGCAAACCTAACGCTTTAGCCTCATCACTACGTGCGATAACACAACCATCGTTATTACTTAAAATAGCGACTGGCTTGCCTATTAAATTAGGGTTAAAAACACGCTCGCAGGAGGCATAGAAATTATTACAATCTACTAATGCAAACATATGTGTAAAATTAAGTAAAATGTTTGAATTATTGTAAACTAAAACTTTGTGAAATGTTAAAGTTTTATTGATCGTAACTATCTAATTGTAGGTCAACTATATAATTAGTCTTCTACATACTCTAGTATATCCGCAGGTTGACAGTCTAATGCTTTGCAAATAGCCTCCAAAGTAGAAAAACGTATGGCTTTAGCTTTACCTGTTTTAAGTATGGATAGATTAGCTGTGGTTATACCAACAATTTCAGCCAACTCGTTACTCTTCATGTTTCGCTTTTCTAGCATTATGTCCAAATTTACTATTATAGGCATAAGCTATATGGTTAGGTCGTTTTCTTGTTTTAAAACATTTCCATTTTCAATAAATTCTAATATTACAAAAAGGCCTAAACCAATCATTATTAAGAGAAAATAGGTAATTAGATTTAAAACCAAGACTTCACTGTTTGGAAAACCATCTTTATTAAATGTAAATATATTGAAAGCAGCACTACCAAAACCACTAAGCAAAAAGCACAAACCAGATCTTTTAAAATTAACTCCGACAATAGTATTAAAATATCCATTTTTTATTATTTGAAACAAAGCGCGCTGCATAAAAAATAGACCTAAGACAATTAATGTCGAAAAAACAGATGCTATCAGAAAAATAAAATATTGTGATCTTTCAAAATGCTTAAAAACATAAAAATTTGTTAATAACCCTATTGTAAAGAGCACTATTAAAATGACTAAAAACCAATGTAAAACTTTTATTTTTTTCATAATTATATAGTTAAATTATTTTCTTGTTGTAATTGGTTTCCATTGTTGATAAAATCAGTTAGAATTATCAAACCAAAGCCTACTAATATTAAAAGTGCACTTGAACTTAATCCAGAAAAAAGAGTCATACCATTAGAATAAATCAACAATGTTATGCTCCAAATTAAGCTTAGACTACCTGAAACCATGAAAAGCTGACCTGTTCTTTTAAATTTTATAACATTGTTATTATTAAAAAATCCTTTTTTAACAGTGTCTTTTAACCCTCTTTCTAAGAAAAATAAAGCAATAAAAGTTACAACTGAAATTGCTGAACCAACAAACTGCGTATAGTATCCAAATATAAACTTTTGATAAAATTCCTCTGAAAAATTCATAAAGTCAGGAGTGTAAACCACTAGATAGATATTGGATAAAAAAACAACACAATAAATCACTATCAACGCTATTATAAACCAATGTAATATTCTTATTTTTCTCATATTTAAAATATTTTTATTATCGTTTAACAATAACAAATATAATAAAATTATCGAAAAACAATAATAATATTTATAAAATGGTTTATTCTTTACTTTAATTTTATTTTAAAAATGAAACAACACATCGTATATTTAACAAAAACATCAAATCAATAGTCTATGTCTCAAACCTTTAAAACTATAGCTAAATTTCAGTACTCATCAGAAGCCCAAATAATAAAGGGACGATTAGAGTCTGAAGGTATTGAAGTCTTTTTAAGTGACAATATTACAATTGACACAGACCCTTTGGTTAGCAATGCAATAGGTGGTGTTAAATTAAAAGTTTTATCTACAGATGCTATGCAAGCGCAACATATTTTAGAAAGTATTAATAAATACTCGGTTGATGATGAAGGCAAAGCAATACACTGTCCAAATTGTAATAGTACAGAAGTACAATTGTTTTCTACAATTACAAGTTTAAAATCTTTTTTCGCATTTATATTCGGGTTTATCTCTGGTACACTTCCCTTCTACTCTAAAGATAAATACCGATGTGCTAATTGTAACACGGAATTTGATATTAAGTAACAACAGATTTAATAAAAAACTATGCCTTTATAGCATCACAACTAGTTTTTAATATCGTAACTACTTGCTCAATTTCAGTTTCGTTTAAATGCCCAAAACCCAAACGTATAGCACAAACTGTTTTGCTTTGATACAATATGGTTTTTGGCAAAAATAAATCGTGCGTTTTTGCTTTTTCAGCTAATTTTATAAGTGATATACTAGGCTTAAAATTTATCCAAACCGCTAAACCTCCTGTAGGAACTTGCCAAGTGGCATTATCTTTAAAATGAGTCTTTAAACAAGCACATAAATAATCACGTCGTTGCTTGTAAATAGTTATGTTTTTTTTAATTAACCTATGTATTTCGCCTTCAGATATTAATTCTGTCAGGATTTGCTTCTGAATAAAATCCCCTTGTTTGTCCAGAATTTGTAGGTAATTTTTAGCTTCATTTATAATATTTTCTGGAGCCACTACAAACCCGATTTGAAAACTAGGAAAAAAAGACTGCCCTAAACGCCCTAAGTATATAACTACACCTTCTACATCTGCACTAGCCATAGGTAACATTGCTGATCCTTCAAACTGAAAGTCGTAATCAAAATCATCTTCAATTATAGCAAAATTATAAGCTTTAGCTAATTGCAATAATTTTAAACGTCGCTCTGCTGTCAATGTCACTGTTGTTGGATATTGTCTATGTGCACATACATACACACATCTAATACTGTTTTTAGTAAAGTTTTTTTCGATAAAATCCACATCAATACCATGTGCATCTACAGGAATAGTAATTAAATTTGCACCTGCTTGCTGAAAAATCATATTAGATTTATAATGACTTAAATTACCAACAAGCACAACATCTTTGTGCTGTATTAATAGTTGAGAAATGATATATAAACTCATTTCTGTACTACGTGTACTTACAATATTATTAGGCTTGATATAAAAACCTCGCGTCGCGTTTAGATAGTTACACAACTGAATATTAAAAGTTGTGTAGGATTGTTCTTGGGTTTGATTCCATTTAGATATTAAGGAGGAGCGCTTCATGGAAGCACTATACCATTTAGAAAATTGATGCGTTGGATGCAATCTTAAATCAGGTTGCCCATCGTTAATCACATAATTACTAACAGAAAACTCTTCGGTTGAAGCTAAATTAAAAGACGATTGAAACGGAAATCCTGCTGTTTCTGGATACGTTTTTAATTGCTCCACACCTTGTAAAACGCCTTTTATGGCAGCAGTCTTACGTTCTGGCATTAGCACAAAGGTGCCTTTATTAGCTACAATATCCACCCAACCTTGTGAGGCAAGCTCGTCATAAACCGCAACAGCAGTGTTTCTATTTATACTAAATAAGTTACTAAATTTTCGAGTTCCTGGTAATGCTGTTCCTTCTTGTAAATAACCACGTTGGATAGCATTTATCATTTGTTGTGCTATCTGAATATAAATCGGAGTGTTTGGCGATTTTTCAAAATGAATTAACGTTTGTAATATATCTTCAACCGGACTACTCATTGTTTTAAAACTGGACTACTTTAGTGATCCGGAAAGTTACGAATTTTGCATCGCAAAAAATGCGAATACATTTTATTATGAAATTTACTTATTTATTTACTTTAATTGGGTTATTATCTTTAACATCTTATGCTCAAGATTTAGAGCAACAACAGCAATTAGACTCGGTTATAATTACATCCTCTAGAATTGAGCTTCCTTTTAAGGAAAACTCCAGAACTATTACTGTTATTTCGTCTTCAGACATAAAAAACAGTGCAGCAACCAATGTTGCAGATCTATTACAACAAGTTGCAGGAGTAGACATAAGACGTCGTGGGACTGCTGGTAGTCAAGCCGATTTATATATTAGAGGTGGTGGTTTTGACCAAACCCTATTATTAATTGATGGTATAAAAATGGACGATGCACAGACTGGTCACCATACCATGAACGCAGCCTTACCTATTGAGGTTATTGAACGTATCGAGATTATAAAAGGTCCTGCTGCTAGAGTATTTGGTCAAAATGCATTTACTGGAGCAATAAATATTGTAACTAAAACTAATTTAAACAATTCGGTTTCGGCAAATTTAGAAACTGGTTCTTTTGGTCAATTAAATGCAGGTGTTACTGTTGGCACAGAATTAGACAACTCGTCACACATTATTCACGTTGGTAAAATGACCTCTGAAGGTTACCGAAACAACTCAGACTACGACAATACTAACTACTTCATAAAAAGTGTATTTAACAAAAAAGCGCAAGCTATAGAGATGATTACAACTTTTTCTGACCGTAAATTTGGAGCAGAAAACTTTTACACGACCAATCCTGCTTTTAATGAATATGAAGAAACTAAAAACAGTTTAATTGGATTTACAACAACTTTTAATACAGAAAAACTTAAAATTAAACCTCGTATTTATTGGAAACGTAACGAAGATTTATTTTTACTAAAACGTGAGGATCCTTCATTTTTTAGAAACCTTCACATTACTGACAAAATGGGAGCAGAAGTAAATGCATCTTATACATCAACAGCTGGTGTTACTGGTTTTGGTGTTGATGTTTCTAAAATATATATTAGAAGTAATAATTTAGGGAATCGTAATCGATTTATGACTAACCTATTTTTAGAACACCAATTTAAATTACTAGAGGATAAACTAGATATCACTCCAGGAATTGCAGTAACATACTTTTCAGATTTTAAATTTCATGCCTTTCCTGGATTAGATCTTGGTTATCAGGTTAACGACAATATAAAGCTTTACGGAAACATTGGTTATACTTACCGTATCCCAACCTATACAGACTTATTTTATAATGATTTCAGAACCTCTGGAAATGCAAATTTAGAGCCTGAAGAAGCGTTTGCACAAGAGCTTGGTATAAAATACAACACTAATAATTTTTCCGGAACGATAGCCCTATTTAACAGAGATGCAAAAAATCTTATAGATTTTATAAGACCTAATGCTACTGAAACTATTTATACAGCGACCAATATTGCAGAAGTTAACACCAAAGGGTTTGAAGTAGATGCCTCTTACAATTTTAAAATTTCAGATTATAATCAATCCTTAGCCATTGGATACACCTTTTTAGAAGATGATATTTTAGATCAAAATAAAGAATTATCACGATACTCTTTAAACACTTTAAAGCATCATTATACAACACGCTTAAGCACGCAATTATTTAAAAATGTTAGACAAAACATAGTCTATAAACATGCTGAGCGCACAACAGGACAAACCTATAATGTTTGGGATGCCTCTTTAATTTTAACGATCAAACAAATAGAATTTACTGCTACAGCAAGTAATATTTTTGACGCAGATTATATCGAAACTGGCTTTACACCAATGCCTCCAAGTAACGTGTTATTTGGTATGCGTTTTAACTTTAACTAAAGTGTAACACAAACATTTTTACTTTTTTTGGTAACGTTTTATTAACTTTGAACCCTAATTTTAATAATTTGAGTTTAAACCTTCAAGACATACCAAGAGTTAAAACAATAACAAAACAGGAATTTATTAAAAACTATTTTAAGCCTCAAAAACCTGTTGTTATTGAGCAGTTTATAACAGATTGGCCTGCATATTCTAAATGGAATTTAGAGTATATTAAAACAGTTGCTGGAGACAAAACAGTCCCTTTATATGACGACAGACCTGTTGACCATAAAGATGGGTTTAATGAGCCACACGCTAAAATGAAAATGAGTGACTATGTTGATTTGCTTAAACGCGAACCAACAAAATTTAGAATATTTTTATGGAATATTTTAAAAGAAGTCCCTCAGCTTCAAAAGGATTTTAGCTTTCCAGACTTTGGCTTAAGACTAATGAAGGGATTACCTATGCTTTTTTTTGGAGGTCGCGACAGCTACACCTTCATGCATTATGATATAGATTTAGCCAATATTTTTCACTTTCATTTTGAAGGCGAAAAACAAGTTATTTTATTTGATCAACAACAAAACAAGCATTTATATAAAGTCCCATTTGCTTTAATTACACGAGAAGATATAGATTTTTCTAATCCAGATTTTGCAAAATGGCCTGCTTTAAAATACGCTAAAGGTTGGCAATGTCAATTAAACCATGGTGAAGTTTTATACATGCCAGAAGGCTATTGGCATTACATGCGCTATATAACACCAGGTTTTTCCATGAGTCTACGTGCAATAGCTAGAAACCCAAAAAATTTAAGTAAAGCAGTATACAATGTCTTTATAATGCGTAATTTTGACAACTTAATGCGACGTATTAAAGGTCAAAAATGGATTAATTGGAAAAACAATAAAGCCATTGTTAATACAAACAAAAACTTTAAAGCAAATTAAAATGAAAAGAGGATTACTTTTATTAGCTGTATTACTAACTGTAGGATTAGTAAACGCTCAGTCTTTTGAAGGAAAAGGCGATCAAAAATTACAAATCGGAGCAAACTTTCAGGATAACGTTAACGGTATTACTGTAACTTACGACTATGGTCTTGGCGAAAACATATCTGTTGGAGTTGTAACGGGTTACGCTTTAAACTTAAACAATGGTTTAAGTGCAGATTTTGAAGATCGAGTAGAGATTGAAGGTCGTTTTAATGCTAACTTAGGTAGCGTTTTAAACATTAGTGATAATTTTGATTTATATCCTGGTATTAGCTTAAGCTTAAAAAACTTTGGTGGACATTTAGGAATGCGTTACTTTTTCTCTAGTGGTTTTGGAATATTTTCAGAATTTGGAACAACGTTTGCCAAATACAATTCGGATATTTTAACTCCTGCTGAAAAAATTCATAATCAATTTACCGTAAATGTTGGTGCTGTATTTAACCTATAGTAAACAACTTAATCATAATAAAAAACCTTTTAGTGTTATACATTAAAAGGTTTTTTTTATACTCTATTTTATCAGCTCATTGGCTTTATCATATACCAAATGACTCTCCCAACCACGATACAATAAGTAATCAATAAGCTTCTTTTTTTTCTTATACTTATCGGTTTCTCTTAAAGATTCAGCTTTTTTTTCGGCTAAATCATTAAAAACTCCGATGTACTCCTCTTCGTCAATTTCGCTAAATGCTTGATTTACATTATATTTGGATATATCCTTTTTCTTTAATTCGAGTAAAAGTCTACGACGACCCCATTTTTTGATTCTAAACTTACCTCGAACAAAAGATTTAGCATAACGTTCTTCGTTAAGAAAATTGTGATCCATAAGGTGTACAATTATAATATCTGTTGCTTCAGGTATCATATGCATACTTTTTAGTTTTTGTCTAACCTCTTGGTGACAACGCTCTTGATACGCACAATAATGCTCTAGCTTTTTTTTAGCTTCGTCTACAGTAAAAGTATTAGTTACATTCATGTGCTAAAAATAACATTATAATAATAAACTTTAAAGATTAACTTGATGGTACGTTATTATTTTTGTGAAACAATTTGACTATAACACATTAACTAGCTGCTTGCCCTAATCCCTTTATTATGAAAAAATTCCTACTCGCTCTACTACTACTATTTTCAGTCACTTTTACTTTTGGTCAGATAAAAATATCTGAAGTAAATTTTGAAAATACTGGTGGCTACTCAACAAGTGTCCCAGAATTCACAGATGGAGGCACAGACTACTTTACTAGAACCGATGGTAGTAACATCGGAGGAGCAATCAATTTTACTAATATTCAGGGTAACTATTATTTTGGTGTGCAAGATACAGATGGAGATGGTGGTCCAGCAAATCTAACACTTAACCTTAATAATATTGATGTTTCAGGATTTACAAGTTTAGAGTTTAGAATCCATATTGCAGAAGATGACGATGGCAGTAATCAAGATTGGGATGCTAATTCATACATGCACATAACCGCTTCAATAGATGCAGGAGCTAATGAAAACCTAATTTGGATAGAAGCTGCTGGAGGAACCAACACGGAACCTAGATTAGATACGAATTTTGACGGAACAGGTAACGGAAGTGCTGTTACCGATGCATTTGCTCAATTTACAAATACTATTTCAGGAACAGGTAATTTGTTAGATATTGAAATCGAATTTAATAACCTTCAAAATGGAGATGAAGACATCGCTATTGACAATATTGAAATTTGGGGAATCCCTACAGGACCAACAATTGTATTAAATCCAACAGCTTTAACAGGATTAGATTATACCCTTGGAGCAGGTCCATCTGTAGAGCAAACGTTTACTGCTGAAGGTTTTTTACTAACCTCCAATTTAGTATTAACTGCACCTACAAATTTTGAGATTTCAACAACTTCAGGTGCTGGTTTTGGAGCTACAGTAAGTTTAGCTCCAACAACAGGCACAGTCGCTTCTACCACAATTTACACGCGCTTAATTTCTGGTTTGACAGTTAACACGTATTCTGGTAACATTACAGCTACAAGTGCATTGGCAACAGATAAAACTGTTGCGCTATCTGGAGACGTTTTAGCTCCTTTAGCAGATGTTGTTATTACTGAATTATCTTACAACTCTTCTGGTGGTGATGATGAGTGGATAGAAATATGTAATTTGTCTGGAATCGCACAAGATTTAAGCAGCTATATTGTAGATAACGGAAGTGTATTGTTTACTTTTCCTGCTGCTACAAGTATTGCAGCTGGCACATGTATTACGGTATCATTAGGTAGTAATGGAGATGGATCATTTAATAATGATTGCCCATTCACGCCAGATTATGGTATAGGTGCTTCGGCTAATAATTCAAATAACCTTAATAATACTAGTGAGACTATTGTCCTATACGCAGCAAATGGAACATCTATTGTTGACTCAGTAGTGTTCAACAGTACTGATGGAGCAAATGGTAATGGCTCAACATTACATGTTATTGATGCTACTCTAGATAACTCTAATACTGGTAGTAACTGGCAAGAAGTTGCAACAGGTGGTTCACCTGGAGCAAACACTTTAATTTCTCCATGTTCTGTGCCAGAAATACAATTAGTGGATGCCTCTAATACTGACCAAGCTTGTGGTTACACTATAGCTTTTGGATCACAAGCCACAGGATTTAACACAGACATTACTTTTGATATTGACAATGATGGTACTTTAAATTTAGATATCGCTTCCTTAGTGTTAAGTGGTACAGACGCAACTAGCTTTAGTATTGTCACGCCTGCAACACCTTTTACGGTTACAGCAGGTAGTACGCAAACTGTAACTGTTAGATTTACGCCTACGACCATAGGTGTTAAAAATGCTACACTTACAATAAATAATAATGATGCAGATGAAGGGACTTGTACTGTTTTATTACAAGGTACAGGTACTACACCAGAACAAGAGATTAATGTAGAAGGTAATCTAGGAGCGTTTCCAGATATTACAAATGGTGATGTTACACCAAGCAGCTTAGACTACACATTATTTGCTGCTCAAAACATAGGAAACTCTCAAACCAAGTCTTACAGAATTCAAAACATTGGAACAGCTAATTTAGATATTGCCAACATAACTGTTGGAGGAATTAATCCAGGTGATTTTACCATTAGTTTAAACCCTTCACCTTTTACAGTTACGCCAAGTCAAAATCCACCAGGTATTTTTGAAATAACATTTTCGCCTTTAGCTTCTGGTACTAGAACAGCTACCATTACAATTACTAATAACGATTTAGACGAGAATCCTTTTACGTTTACAGTACAAGGTAATGGATTGTGTAATCCAGGCAGTATAACAATAGTACCAACATCTGGTCCAGAAAACACCATTGTAACAGTAACAGGTACAAATTTAACAACAGCAACAGCTACTGTTAGTGGACTGGCTGCCACAGTTAGTAATCTTTCTGCTACAACAATGGAGGTTACTATTCCTACAGGAGCAACATCAGGAATTATTGAAATAACAGATGATTTAGGCTGTCCTGCAAGTACACCTTTTACAATAATTAACAATTCAGGAAGCTGTGGTAACACAACAGGATTAATGATGACTGAAGTCTATGACAATTCATCAGGAGCCTTAGGTTATATCGAAATTTTTAACGGAACAGGAGCTGCTGTAGATTTAACTTTGTATGAAATTAATCGTTTTGGTACATTAACCAGCACTACCATTTCACACACTTATACATTCCCAACCACAGGAACAGGAAGTACAATAGCTGATGGTCAAGTATTGGTAGGAAAGGTTAGTACAGACACAGGAAGCGCACATGATTTTATCTTTGGAGGCTCTACAGCAGGATTTAATGATGACGATAGGCTTGAGCTTACCTTAATAGCAACAAGCGTTGTTGTAGATGACTTCCATGACACGCTAATTGGTACTCCAGGTTATGTCTACAGAAGAAACACTGACGTTGTTAGCCCAAATACTGCATTTGATGCTACAGAATGGACGACTGCAACCTCAGGAGACATAAGTGGCTTAGGTACTTTTGTGATTCTTAACAATGCACCTACAATAACTTTACAACCTCAAGATATAGATAATTGTAACGACGCTATTGTATTTACAGCAGCAGCAACACCAGGAAACTCAGGAACTTTAACCTATCAATGGTACTATAATGATACAGTTTCTAATGGGTGGACTAGTGTGGTTAGTTCATCTTTTGCTCCAGGAACAGTCACTGGAGAAACCTCAACCACGTTGTCAATCACAGGAGCAGACCTACAAGGTTATCAATTTTATTGCGAGGTGACTGAAGATGTATCTTGTAGTACTGCCACAAATGCAGCACGTATAAACATTGGCACAACAACCTGGACTTTAGGCGCTTGGAATAATGGCACTCCAGACTTAAACACCAAAGTAATCATAAACGATAGTTATGACACTGCGACCTTTGGTAGTTTTAGCGCATGCTCTTTAACTATTAATAGTAATCCTTCTGGAACAGAATTTAGATTAACCGTAAATAATAACACTTACGTGGAAATTGAAAATGACGTTGTTGTTGACGGAGAATTATATGTCGAAACACAAGGAAACTTTGTTCAGAACAACGATGCAGCAGCATTTACGCTAAATACTGATGGAGTATCCTTAGTTAACAAACGTACCACACCACTTAATAGTATTTATGAATACACCTATTGGAGTTCGCCAGTTGAAAATACTACCATTGGACAAGGTTTAGCTTTTGCTAACCCAAGTCGACGCTATGTATTTAATGCTGTTAACTTTTTAGATAATCTAACTGAAATCAATAACACTAATACTTTTACTCCTGGACCAGACGGAATTGATGACGATGGAAATGATTGGGCATTAATACCAGGAAGTACAGTTATGACTCCTGGTGTTGGATACATATCTATGCATTCGCCAATTGGTTTTTCTGTCGGTTCACAATACACTTACACTTTTGAAGGCGCATTTAATACCGGAATTATTACTAGCCCAATTGCTTATAATGGAGCAAATGGAGATGAAGATTGGAATTTAATTGGTAACCCTTATCCATCTGCAATAGATGCTAATGCATTTTTAACTAATAACGCTGCTTCTATACAAGGTGTCGCTTATTTATGGTCACACAATACACCTGCAAATGCAAATGCAAGCGGAAATGAAGGCGCAAATTTTAATAGTAGTGATTATGCCATCATTACAACTGGAAGTGGTAACACAGCAGGAGGAGATGGTATTATACCAACCAGCTATATACCGTCTGGTCAAGCCTTTTTTGTACAAGGAGTTGCTAACAGTAGTGTAACGTTTAATAATAGTTTACGTACTGCGGATGGCACAAGTAATGACCAGTTTTTTAGATCTAGCAATGCATTAAGCAACAGACTTTGGGTAAACCTAACCTCAGACACAGGTGTGTTTCATCAAATACTAGTAGCTTATGTAAATGGTGCAACAGACGGAAAAGACAGTAAATCCTATGACGCTAACAAAACACTTTATAATAATAATGCTGCCGAAATATTTACTTCAGTTCCTGGTGATTCTGATAAGCTAGCCATACAAGGTAAAGCTCCAGAGAGCTTAACTATAGACGAAGTAATACCTGTAGGATTTAATACAAATATTGCAACAGCAACGGTATACACGTTTTCAATAGCACAACTAGAAGGAGACTTTTTATCCAACAATACCGTTTATTTAAAAGACAACTTATTGTCAAGTCTTCATAACTTATCAAATAGCGACTATAATTTCACATCAGAGATAGGAACCTTTAATGATAGGTTTGAAATCGTGTTTAAAGACTCAAGCCTTTCCATTGACGAAGAAACAATTGTAACACAAAATATTTCGATAATCGAAAACAAAAATAACGATATAACATTTAGCTTAACAAGTCAAAACTTAACCATAAAGTCTATTAAAATATATGATGTTTTAGGTCGATTATTATATGATTTAAAAGGAAATTCTAATACCGAAACTTATAACCTTTCAAACCTAAGTCAAGCTTCCTACATCGCACATATACAATTAAGTGATGGCCAATTAATTTCTAAAAAAGCTATCAAACAGTAATTAAAACTTACACTTTATCACAGAAAAAAGAACTTCAACTAATAAAGTTGGAGTTTTTTGTTCTAAAAAAGTTTACAAACTATATTTAACTTGCTATAATCTTTTTAAAAAACCCTCAATGCAAGTTAAATCTTTACATTTAATAGTATGCTTACTTACCGTTTCATTCTGTTTATCACAAACTAAAATCGCCGAATTAAATTTTGAAACTCCTGGTGGCTACACGACTAATATTACCGAATTTACAGACAATGGTCGCGACTACTTTTTAAGAACAGACGGAACAGATTTTAACCATGGTACAAACGGAGTCTTATTTAATAATTTACAAGGAGGCTTTTACTTTGCAGCACAAGACACAGATGGTGAAGGAGCACCTTTACCTGCTAGACTGTTTATTGAAAATATAGACATAAGTAATTATACAAACTTAGAATTTAGAGTACACTTAGCGGAAGACGACCAAACTACTAACGGTGGAACTAGAACAGAACATTGGGATAATGGTGATAATGTAAGATTTACATACGAAATTGATAATAGTGGAACCAACTCTAATTTATTATGGATAGAAAATGATAATGTTGGCGCAAACAGAACGCCTTTAATAGATACTGATTTTGACGGTATTGGTGATGGTGTAGCAATTACAGATACTTTTACACAACATACTAGACCAATTACTGGAACTGGTAACCTTTTAGACATAAGTATTAGAATACGATTAAACGGAAATCATGAAGATATAGCTATAGATAACATTGAGATTTGGGGAACTCAAAATTGCACCTCAACTGTAACTTGGGATGGCACAAATTGGCTACCAACAACTCCAAACAGATCTACCACTGCTATTTTGGCTAGCAACTACAACACTAGTACTGTTGGTCAACCTAGTTTTACTGCTTGTAGCCTAGTTATAAATCCTGGAGTTAATCTTACCGTTTCATCTAACGAGTATGTCCAAATTATTACAGATGTAACAAATAATGGTCGTATAGCTATTCAAAATACAGGATCTTTTGTACAAGTAGACAACTCTGCAACTTATGATGATACAGGTAGTTCCTTTTTTTCAACAAATAATGCAGCTGTAGTAGAAAGAAATACATCCTTTATTAATCAATGGTATGAATACACCTATTGGAG
Source organism: Olleya sp. AS48 (assembly GCF_038900355.1). NCBI lineage: Bacteria > Pseudomonadati > Bacteroidota > Flavobacteriia > Flavobacteriales > Flavobacteriaceae > Olleya > Olleya sp. AS48. The sequence continues at coordinate 372,336 of NZ_JBBMRD010000002.1, forward strand.
TTCTCCTGTTGCTAACGAAACTTTTGGCAACGCCTTGTTTCAATCTAGTCAATATAGACGATTTGAATTTAATGCAGCAAACTTTGTAGACTCACAATACGAAACAAATAATGATAACACCTTAGTTAATGGTCCTGGAGTAGATGACATCGATGACAATGGAGATGTTTGGTTTTTAAAAGGATCTAGCGATTTAATGACTCCTGGAGTTGGTTATACAGCTACACATTCTCAAGACGCTTTCATTTTTGGAGCTGGTAGTTATAGCTATTCATTTAGAGGTACTTTAAATAATGGAAATATAACTGTTCCTGTTCAGAGAAATGATACCGAAACAAATGACACCAACTGGAATTTAATAGGTAATCCGTATCCTTCTGCTATTGACGTTGATTTATTTTTTGCCGAAAACAATTACCTATCTAATCCAACCAATGGTAAACTTGATGGCGAATTATATTTATGGTCACATGCAACAGCTCCTGATGGTACAGCTAATGGTAATCAAGCCTTAAATTTTTCGTTTAGTGACTATGCCAGAATTAATGGAACAGCAGAACTTGCTGGTGGAGACGGAATAACACCTACTAGACACATACCTTCTGGTCAAGGTTTTTTTGTAACATATTCAGACAATCCTGCATCTACAACTGGTACTGTTACTTTTAATAATGCCATGCGTGTTACAAATAATAACACTCAGTTTTTTAGAGCAGCCAATACAAATTCAGCTACAGCTACAATTACAAATAACAAATTATGGTTAAATATGACAACAGATACAGGTTTGTTTAACCAAACAGTTATTGGTTATGTTCCTGGTGCAACTGCTGCCAATGATGGAGCATATTACGATGCTAAAAAAAATGGTGCAACCATTGCAGATTTTTCATTTTACTCAGTACTACCAAGTGACGCAAAAAAATTAGCAATTCAAGGTAAATCACCAAGCGATTTAGATTTAAACGAAACTATAAACCTAGGTTTTTTCAATAACATTAATACACCAACAATTTATACTATATCTATTAATCAGTTTCAGGGTGAATTTTTATCAAACAACACGATTTACTTAAAAGATAATCTTACTAACACTTATCAAGATTTAAATGCAGGAGATTATTCATTTACTACAGAAGCAGGTGAATTTAATAATAGATTTGAAATTGTATTTAACCAACCTAGTTTATCTGTTAACGAAACACTTATTACATCTGAGAGTTTAATTATTTACGAAGACCAGGATGATACTGTGACGTTTTCATTAAACAACAAAGACCTGACCATAAAATCTATAAAAATTTATGATATGTTGGGTAGATTGTTATACAATTTAAAAGGAGAAAATAACACCGAAACTTACAACCTTACAAACCTTAATCCAACTGCTTATATTGCACAAATTGAATTAAGTAATGGCACAATACTTAGTAAAAAAGCTTTAAAAAAATAACTATAAAAAAACCTCAATATTTACATTGAGGTTTTTTTTGTTATAATGTGTATTGTAAGGAGACTATCAGGTTCCTACCTGGAGCCGCAATCCCTGAAGAATATGTTTTGTAGCGTTGATCTGTAATATTCTCTAAAGCAGCAGACACCAATACAGAATCACCAATTTCGTATTGCGTCCTTAAATTTAAAGTGTACCAAGATGGTGAGTAAGGCTTACCGTTTTGATCCAATGCGTATATGTAATCTTTTTCAGCTTCTGAAGGTGCTAATTGGTCAAATGACAACGCATTATTATAATTAACAAAACCATCTACTTTAACCTTATTTTTTTGCCATACTAAATGTGTGTTTCCAAAATTAGGCACAACATGTCTAACTGGTACTTCTACACCATCTGTTTCCTCTGTACCACCAATAATGTTATATTGAGATGTTAATTTAAAAGCATCCGAAAAGTTTACTTGTGCTCCAACTTCAAAACCATATATCCAAGATTTAGAAGCGTTTTGCATTGATTGCACATTACTTAGCTCGCCATCATAGATAATCTGTGATTCACCATTTAAAGTACCATCTCTTCTAACCAAAGCATTATCCAAATAAGTATAATATGTTGCCATATCAAAAATAACCACTTTGTCAAAATTTAACTTTAAACCTAACTCTCCACTATAGGCATATTCTGGGTCTAAATCATCATTTGGTACTACAACAGATCCTGGTTCTGAGTCAAATACCTTTCCTGTATCATCAACATTTGGTGCTCTGAAAGCAGAGGACAAGTTAAATTTCCATTGTAATGTCTCATTAGGTACAAACGTTACGCCTGCAGTACCTGTTAAAGCATTTGCGGTATTATTAGATTCTGAAAATGGTAAATTTAAAAACTGGTTATTATCTGTAAAATCTACTTTTTGAATTACTGTATTATATCTTAAACCTGTCTGAAAAACAAACTTTTTGGTTGGTCTAAATTTGTAGCTAGCATAAAGAGCTGCACTTTGCCAAGTGGCTCCATCTGGATAACGAGATACTGTGTTTTCAATAGTATTATTCTCTATATTTTCAGTAAAACCAATTGATCCTACTTTATTATACACATATTCAAAACCATAAAATATTTTTGATGTCGCGCTTAGTTCTTTTTCAAAATCTATATTAAACGAAACTGCATCCACAGACTCCTCTCTAACATTTCTATCCGTATCCTGAAAATCTCTATCCATTCTACTTTCTTGAAAATTTTGATAAGCTAAAGTTGTTTTTATGTTGTCATAAAACGTTGCATTACTACTTCTTTTTGTAACACTTAAATTAGACATAAACCATTTTTGTGGTCCATAACTCCATTCTGCAGATCTTAAATCATCACCTCTATAACGTATCAACCTGTCATATCTTGAGTAATCAGAGGTTGTGGTATAGAACAATCCTAAATCAAAATCTAAATCATCATTAGCTTTATAACTAACCTTTTGCATAACATTAATTTGATCATAACCTGTTGTTTTCTGAATTTTGGGATTATCATTAGGCACTACAACATCTTGATTATTATTTGTAACTACAAACTCTGGTCTTAGATATTCTGAAGGACCATGACTACCCATTCTTAAATCTCCAAAATCCGTGTAGCTAACATTAGTTAAAAACGCCCAATTTTTTAGACCAAAATTTAAATCAATATGTCCCGTTTTTTCTTTACTAGCAGTGGCATAACGCATCAATACATTGCTTTTTACGTTAAGCGTATCTGTATAAGAAAACTCAGGTTTTTTAGTATAAAAACTCATTACACCACCAATTGCATCACTACCATAAATAATAGAACCTGCACCTAAAGTTACCTCTGTATTTTGAATAGATAAAGGGTCTATAGAAATAACATTTTGAAGATTTCCTCCTCTAAAAATAGCGTTATTCATTCTTACTCCATCCACAGTAATTAGTAATCTGTTGGTAGAAAAACCTCTAATCATTGGACTACCACCTCCTAATTGACTTTTTTGTATATATACCTGACCTGTTCCCTCTAATAAATCTGCACTAGTCTGAGGATTAGTAAAGCTTATATCCTTGGCATTTATGGTGGCTATTGTTTTAGGAATCTCCCGTTTTGTTTGTCCAAAATTTGAGGCAGAAATAACAATTTCGTCCAAACCTTGTTCATTAGACTCAAGGAAGACTTTACTATTAGTAATATTACTTTTTTTAACTTGATGTATTGTGTGTGAAATATGCTGAAAGAATAGCACCTCTGAAGCATTAAAATTGGTTAAATCAGCCATACCATCTATATTAGTAATTTGACTTTTGGATTGACTTTTATTGTAAATAGCTACGCCTGCAATGGGTTGATTAGAGTCTATATCAATCACTGCAATTGATTGTGCAGACAAGGAAAGTGTAAAAAAAGTTATTAGAAAAAAACTTAATAATAATTTCATATTTTTAATTAAAAACATCATTGAGGATTTGTAAAGATTTTGGTTTTTTAAAGTTGCCTAAATGTAGTTCAAAATAGACTAAAATTATAGTTAAAAATGATTGCCTCTGTTTTGCACTAATTTTAATGGTTTTTATATCATCAAATGTCATGCCTAACAACTGTTTTAATAGTGTTAAATTTTCACCAGTAATGGCATATTTAGAATTGTTTTCATGCTGAAACTCGCCATCCATTAAATTAAAATATGAAGTTGTATCAATCTCTGTTTGATCTGGATAAAAACCAAGATACTTAGTTAAATCCAAAAGAAATAATAGATGAAAATTTGAATAACTATCATTAGCATCTAACCACTGTAATGTGATTTGTATATACCTATAAAGTGCATCATTTTGTTCTTCTTCTTGTAATGCCTGAGCTAAGATTTCTGCCAAGAACATTACAATTGCACTTTTTAATATATTTGTATGAAGTGAAGTATACAAAAAATCTGTTTTTACATCTTTTATATATTGCAGCGACCTATTAGGTTTGTAGTCTGTGTTTAATTGGAGTTGAGATAACGATTGAAAGTAAGCCACTTTTTTATTGCCTTTTTTGGAGGACAAAACCCCTTTAAGCAAGTAACTAACCGCACCTTGTTTTTGAGTATAACACTTAACAATTAAGTCGTTATCTTTAAATCTAAGTTTTGAGAGAACAATAGCGTTTGTTGTTGTTAACATTATCTAACCACCATCACTTTTAACACTTTAGTTTCAAAGGTATCTAAATCGTTTAGCATGATTAGATAAACACCAGATGCCACAATATTACCTCCTAAATTTTTACCATTCCATAGTGCTGTACCACCATCTATTTCAAGGTTATAACCTTTAAATCTAGAGTTTGTTCTAGACTCTGCTTCTGCTACCAAATTACCTTCAATATCAACAATTTTAATGTTTACGTTTTCTGATATGTCTCTAATTTTAACCTTCTCGGTTAGGATATTGAAATTAGGTCGTACTGGGTTTGGGTATACGTAAGCATCTTCTAAGGTACTTTTAGGTTTAGAGGCATCCGACTGAAAGGATACCATACCTTTGTCAGTAGCTATATATATAATACCGTTTACACTATCAATATCTACATCTAAAACATCGTTTGTAGGTAAAGGTGAATTATCTTTTGTAAAATGAAAGATGGTTTCTTGACCGTCTGACGAAAAATAATACAAACCTGTATCCAATGTAGCAATCCATTTATTATTAGATCCATCTACCTCTATATCTGTTATGTATTGTTGAAATAATAACTCTCTAGCAATACCATCATCTAACACCACAATATTATCAACTTCTGGAGATCCTGACATAAATTGCTCTGTATTATAAACAATTCTTAAACCTTTATCTGTACCAAACCATAGTTGGTCATTACGGTCTATAGCAATACACTTTACTGATGGAGAAGGCATATTCTCTTCTTCTTCAACAATATTTTCAAAAATATAATTCCCTCCATTTTCGTTAAATCCTATTAGACCATATTGATGAGTACCCATAAAAACATTATTATTAGCGTCAAAAACTATGGATGAAAAACCATTATTACTGGTTGCTGGATCTATTAAATCTAAAAAGCTATATGAAGTCCACTCACCATCCTTATACCTATTTAAAGGAGACTCATACCTTGCATTTAAAACCCAATATGTTCCTTGGCTATCAAAAGTTGAGGCAAAAACAAAGTGATTGTCTGTAAAAAAGGGTTGTATAGTACTGTTTTCTCCGTTAAAAAATTCCGTTGGCTCATTATTCTCCAAAGCTAAGACGCCATATACAGAAGAACTAATATATGCTAAGTTAGGATTAAATGGATTAATAGATATATGAGTAAAAGACCATGGAAAAGCAGTAATTGGCTGAATAGAATCGTAGGTAATATTTTGCCAAGCATCATCAAAATAATGACTTATCCCAGATTTTCTAGTAGTAATTGCATAAGGGTTATATGTTACATCATAACCTCCATGTGTTCCATAAATATGACCTGCTAAAGTTTTTATTTTAAAAAACTTGTTTAATAATGGGCTGTCAGGATGTATTTCCTCTTGAATAGAGGTGTCAGTAACATTTGTTTTTAACAAACCATAACCAGGTTTTGCTGTTGAAAGTGTCCCTATAGTACCTACGTAAATCTGATTAGCCTCATCAATTACAGCACATGTGTAGTTAGTAATAAATTCAGGTATGTTTCCTACTTGCGCTAAATTTACAAATCCCTCTGGATTATATACATTAGCTTCTTTCTCTGTGGTAACAATTAATTGATTGTCAAAAGCTCTAATATCTACAATATTGTTTGGATAAGTTGCTTTAAGTTGAACACCACTAGTTGTATATTCATAAACACTTCTATTTGTTCTTGTCGCAAACAACTTATCACCAACTGCCTGTATACCTAACCAATAAAACCCTACTAAATGGTTCCATTCTTGATAATCTATTAAATTTGGATTTGACAATGCTCCACTTTTAATACCTATAGAGGTTGCTGCAAAAATTTTATCTTCAAAAATAGTAGTTTGCGAAACAACTATTTGCGTACCATTTGATCCTATGTAATAGGTGTCACCAAACTCAAAACTATTTATATCGTAAACAGAAATTCCGTAATCTGTAGAAACATATGCTTTTCCATCAAAAACATTAAAATGATTAATTTTTTTATCACTAGGTGGAATTGTTGGCTTTTCAAGAATATCTACAACAGATAAAATAGTATTATCACTTTCTTTATAAATTTGAATTAAACCATTTTCAAAACCTAGTAGTATCAAACTACTGTCCTCTATATATTGTATAGCAGAAATAGTTTCTCCAGATAACCCATTAATTGTAGAAAGTTTATCTATTACATTAGTGTTTTTGTCATAAATAAATACAGCATTTTCTGCAGCAGCAATAATTTTAGTGCTTCCTTGAGACACATCCTTAATGTCTAAATATGAGAAATGACCCTTCCAAGAGTCAGAAAAATCTTGCGCATTAGTCTTAACCATAAAAAGACAACTAAGCACTATAATAAACAGATTGAAAACTATTTTGATTTTAGACATTTATAAAAGTAAATTAATAAAACTCAAAAATACTATAATTTATTGTATTGTGTGTCTGTTTTATACAACAGAAAACCCCTTAGTTACATTAAGCAACTAAGGGGTTTTTATAAAAATTACAATAAAATCTTAAACGACTCCTTGAGCTAACATAGCGTCTGCAACTTTAACAAATCCAGCAACATTTGCGCCTTTAACATAATCTACGGTTCCATCTTTTTGAGTACCATATTTTACACAAGATGCATGTATATCATCCATGATTTGATTTAGTTTAGCATCTACTTCTTCTCTAGTCCAATTATAACGTAAAGAGTTTTGACTCATTTCTAAACCTGAAGTAGCAACTCCACCTGCATTAGATGCTTTACCTGGAGAAAACAATACTTTAGCTTTTTGCAGCACTTCAATTGCTTCTGGTGTTGTTGGCATGTTTGCACCTTCTGCAACAGCAATAACATTATTATTTACCAAAGTTTCAGCTTCAGATTTGTCTAACTCATTTTGCGTAGCACAAGGCATAGCAATATCACATTTAACACTCCAAGGTCTTTCTCCTTCATGGAAGGTTGCTGAGCTATACTTATCTACATATTCACTAATTCTACCTCTATTAACATTTTTGATTTCCATGATATATGCTAATTTATCTGCATCAATACCATCTTTATCATAAATATATCCAGAAGAATCTGACATAGTTACTACCTTACCTCCTAACTCGGTTGCTTTTTCACAAGCATATTGTGCAACATTTCCTGATCCAGAGATAACAACTGTCTTACCTTCAAATGAATCGTTTTTAGTTGCTAACATGTTTTTTGCAAAGTATACTGTACCATAACCAGTAGCTTCTGGTCTGATTAAAGATCCACCATAAGATAATCCTTTACCAGTTAATACTCCTGTAAATTCGTTTTTTAAACGTTTGTATTGTCCAAACATGTATCCTATCTCACGTCCACCAACTCCTATATCACCTGCTGGCACGTCTGTATTTGCTCCAATATGTCTAAATAATTCAGTCATAAACGATTGACAAAAACGCATGACCTCGTTATCGCTTTTTCCTTTAGGGTCAAAATCACTTCCTCCTTTTCCTCCACCCATTGGCAAAGTTGTAAGAGAGTTTTTGAATAATTGTTCAAATCCTAAGAATTTTAAAATACTTAGGTTTACTGATGGATGAAAACGTAATCCACCTTTGTATGGCCCAATTGCCGAGTTAAACTCAACTCTAAAAGCTCTGTTAACTTGTGTATTTCCTTTATCATCAATCCAAGGTACTCTAAAAATTATTGTGCGTTCTGGCTCTACCATACGCTCTAACAACATCTTACCTTGATATTTTGGATTTTCTTCTATAAACGGAATTACAGTTTCTGCAACTTCGTGTACTGCTTGTAAAAACTCTGGCTCATTGCCATTTTTTTGCTTTACTAAATCTAAAAATGCTTCAATTTTATCTTTCATTATGTAAATAATTACGATAGTGTTATACAATCCATAAAAATGTGATACAAAGATACATTATCTTTATTTGTACACCTATTTTTTTTTAATTTTCGCAAACGTTATAGTAGAATTAATAAATATTAAAATTTAAAATAAAAGGCTACGTGTTATCTGTAAAATTTGTATGTTCGTCGTGATTTTATATATTTGCTTAATAAATAGCCTCTAAACCATAGCCTTATTATGTTTAACCTTAAACAATTGATACTAGTCATACTTATATTGTTAAGTACTAGTAACGCATTTTCTCAGTTAGGCTTCTCTCATGAAATTGGGATAATTACTGGACCTGTTGCTTTTAAATCTGATTTTGGAGAACGAAATGATTTTTCAACTAACTCTGGAAACACAGGTTTTGGTATTGGATTAGTACATTATATTAATTTTGCTTATCAAGCAGATTGTAATTGCTATACGACAGACAATTATTTTAACGACCACTTTAAACTACGCACCGAAATTTCTTACAATAAAACCAAACTAGATCATCATGGTTTATTTGTTCAACCAGAACAAACTAGTGCTGATGCAGATAGATTAAGAGCACACTCTGGTGAAGCCAATAATTTTGATATTGGAATGCAATTAGAGTATTTTCCTTTAAGCATTAGATCTTTTCAAGCGTTTGGTTACCGACTTGCTCCATTTGTTAGTTTAGGTGCGCATTATGTGTCTTTTAATCCTAAAGTTAGTACGTCATACCTTGGCGAAGGTGATCCTGGAAATATTAATAACTTAAATAATTTTTATAACCCTTGGTCTAGACCTCCTTTAGAAAATCCTATTGATGTTAGTGGTGGTTCTACTTGGTCTGTAGTTTCAAGTATTGGTGTAAGATATAAATTAAATACAATTTCTGACTTAATGTTAGACCTTAGAGGTCAATATTATTTTAACGATTGGATTGATGGTTTAAACCACCAGTTAGAATATAACAAATATAATGATTGGTTAGTTTGGTTAAATGTAGGATACATTTATTATCTTGATTAATTAATCAAATAGCAATATAAAAAAAGGTCAAGTTTTTAACTTGACCTTTTTTTTATGTTTACAGCCTAGATATCAACCTAAGGCTTGTTGTAAATCATTAATTAAATCTTCAGCATCTTCTATTCCAACACTTAGCCTTATCATACTATCAACAACACCAATTTTTTCGCGTTCTACTTTTGGTATACTAGCATGCGTCATACTTGCTGGATGTCCACAAAGCGACTCGACACCACCTAGGGATTCGGCTAGTGTAAATACTTTAAGGTTTTCAACAAATTTAATTGCTTGATCATAATTATTTCCTTTAGTAACAATGCTAACCATACCTCCAAAATCTCTCATTTGTTGTTTAGCAATGGTATGATTTGGATGCGTATCAAATCCTGGCCAATAGACTGTTTCAACTTTAGGATGCGACTTTAAAAATTCGGCTACAGCCTTACCATTTTCACAATGACGCTGCATCCTAACGTGTAATGTTTTTATTCCGCGTAAAGCTAAAAAAGCATCTTGAGGACCACAGATTGCTCCACTAGCATTTTGTATAAAATATAGTTTTTTAGCCAAGTCTTGATCTTTTACGATTAAAGCTCCCATGACCAAATCACTATGTCCACCAAGATATTTAGTTGCAGAATGCATAACAATATCTGCACCAAGATCCAAAGGTTGCTGCAAATAAGGTGTAGCAAACGTATTATCCACTGCCAATAGTACGTTATGCTTTTTGGAAATTTTTGAAGCAGCAGCAATATCAATAATATTTAACATTGGATTAGTTGGTGTTTCTACCCAAATTAATTTAGTGTTTGCATTTATGTACTTTTCTATATTAGCAGCATTATCCATACCAACAAAATGAAATTTAATACCAAAGCCTTCAAAAATTTTGGTAAACAAACGGTAGGTTCCACCATACAAATCATTAGTAGATATAACTTCGTCTCCAGGTTTTAATAATTTCATAACTGCATCAATAGCTGCCAATCCAGATCCAAATGCTAATCCAAAATCGCCATTTTCCAAACTAGCAAATGCTTTTTCTAAAGCTTGCCTTGTTGGGTTATGACTTCTAGAATACTCAAAACCCTTATGACCTCCAGGTGTTGATTGTGCATATGTTGATGTTTGATATATTGGTGGCATTACTGCACCATAAGCTGGATCAGGTTTTTGACCACCATGTATTGTTTTTGTATTAAATTTCATGAAGAAAACTTTTGTTAACAATAAAAATAGTTTTTAATTCGCTGTATTCAAACTAGAACAATATCTTTAGTCTATGTTTAACACTTTATCCAACTCTAAATCGTTACTTATTACTGTAGTTTACTGCTTAATAATGACAACCTCTTGTCAAAAAGACAAGACTATTACTTTTTCTGAAACCCAAATATCCAAAGAAAAAGAAACTTTTGTAGAAATTGTTTTGCCTAAAGCAAATGGTAAAACCAAGACTGCAAAAAACATAAATGCTACACTTAACAATTTTACTTGTCAGATATTAAATATAGATAGTGCTAAAAGTAAAAAAGAAACTATTGAAGAAAGCATTGCAGCATTTAACGAGGCTTACACTAATTTTAATAAATCATTTTTATCCGATTTTGACAGTAAATTTCCAAGATGGGAAGCTTTAATTGATGGAGAAGTATCTTACCAAAACGAAGCGTTAGTTTGTATATCCATGAATGGAAGTATCAACACAGGAGCTGCAAGTAGCAACTTAAAGTTTAAGTTTTTTAATTTTGATTTAACCAATGGAAAATCATTAACAACAAAAGAGCTTATTAATGATATTGACGCTTTTAAAGCCATTGTCAAAAAGTATTATGACAAGGAGTTAATGACTACTTACACAAGCATAAACAACGACACTAGCGACTTTAAACTACCAGAAACCATTGGCTTTAATGACAACGGAGTAATTATAATTTATGATAATTTTGACTTAGGTCATGTCAACACACAGCTACTAGAGTTTACCATACCATTTACAGTAGTAGATCAATATATTAACTATTAAATATTTTTTTTAAGCGCTAGGATATAACCCAAGTGGATTCCTTCATGAAAGCTATTAAACACGATAGCATCAGCTGCACTTTTTAAAGTACTTTTTGTAGACACAGTATATTCTTGATAAGATTTAAAGACTCCGTTTTTATAATCTTCCTCAGTTTTTTCAATAGTACTAAATAGTAAATCCTTTATTTCATCAACCTCAGCTTGACTAACCGCTCGTTCTGTTTTTGTTCCTTTTTTGTATGCCTCAACAAGTGCATCACTAACAACCATAGGTAACCCAGAAAACTTATACACTAGCAACTGTTGCGTTACAACAGTATGCGCAATGTTCCAAAAAATATTATTACTATAACCACTAGGCACTTTATTTAATTGCTCAAGCGTAAAAGTCTCTAAAAATTGTTTAAAAATTGCTCTGTTTTTTAGCGTAACATCAAATGTAAAGTCCATAGTTTTTAATTTTTGCACAAGAAAGTAAATAAAAAAAAATAAAACTAATTAGACTTCAATTTTTAACTTTAGTATTTAAACTTAAAACATGAAAACACACAACTATAACACAACCGTTACATGGACAGGAAATCTTGGTCAAGGGACAACTAATTACAAAAGCTATAATCGCAATCATACCATAGCAAACCCTAATAAATCGCAAACTATACTAGCAAGTGCTGACCCTACCTTTTTAGGCGATGACACACGTTATAATCCAGAAGAGTTACTACTATCATCCATCTCATCATGCCACATGCTATGGTACTTACACCTGTGTGCAACCAACAATATAATAGTTACAGATTACATAGACTATGCAGAAGGCATAATGCAAGAAAACAAAGATGGAAGTGGTCAATTTACCAGCGTTACACTACACCCAAAAGTCACAGTTGCAGACGCAAGCATGATTACTAAAGCCAACCAATTACATCATAAAGCCAATACCATGTGCTTTATAGCACGCTCATGTAATTTTCCAATTATACATAACGCTTTCGCGGAAGCTTCGCCTTGCAAGGACTAGTTTTAATAAAAAAATGAAGTAGTTTTTAACAAAAAAAACGACCTTAGCAAAAAATAAAATGTACCATGAAAAAAGTATACTACCTTAAAACCTGCAGTACTTGCTTACGTATTTTAAAAGAGCTTAATCTACCATCAGATTTTGAATTACAAGATATAAAAGCAAACCCTTTAACCGTAAAACAAGTTGAAGATTTAGCAGCATTATCAGGTAGTTACGAAGCCTTATTTAGCAAACGTGCTAAATTATACAAGGAAATGGGACTTAAAGATCAAAACCTAACCGAAAAAGATTACAAACACTACCTACTAGAACACTACACCTTTTTAAGTCGACCAGTTGTAGTTATTGATCAGTCTATATTTATTGGTAATTCTAAAAAAACCACAGCATCGACCAAATTAGCACTCAATGAAAACTAGGTATTGGGCTTTATTAGCAGCATTTATGGTCCAAGTACTTTACGGACTAAACTACACCTTTGCTAAAGACGTTATGGTTGGTGGCTTTATAAAACCATTTGGCTTTATTGTACTGCGTGTTGGTGGCGCAGCAATATTATTCTGGCTATTTAGTAGCTTAGGACCAAAAGAAAAAATAGAACGAAAAGATTTTTTAACCCTAATCTATGCAGCCTTTTTTGGAGTGGCAACAAATATGCTTTTATTTTTTAAAGGATTAGCATTAACCACACCAATACACGCTTCTGTAATAATGATAATAAGCCCTATTATCGTATTATTACTATCTTCATTTTACTTAGAAGAAAAAATTACAAAAATCAAAATATTAGGTGTTCTTTTTGGATTTGCAGGCGCAACAATACTTACCGTCTATGGTAAATCCGCAAGTCCAGGAGATAATGTCTTTTTAGGAAATATCATGATATTACTAAATGCTGTTTCTTATAGTATATACATTATAATAATTAAAAAACTAACCTATCGCTACCATCCATTTACATTTATAAGATGGTTATTTTTAATTGGCTTTTTTATGGTTTTACCTTTTGGGTTTAATGATATTCTAGCCATAAATACAACGACCTTTACACCATACATATGGTTTTCTGTATTGTTTGTAATAATAGGTGCAACCTTTGGCACTTACTTACTTAATCCCTTAGCATTAAGACACCTTAGAGCCTCTACTGTCACTGTGTTTATATACTTACAACCATTAATTGCTGGTATATATGCAGTAATAGCAGGTAGTGACGCAGTTACAATAGTTAAATTGACAGCGTCATCGTTAATATTCTTTGGCGTGTATTTGGTAACTAAAAAACCTAAAGCACTAAATCCTTAGGTAAGCGTCCATGCTTGCGCATGTCTTCTTTAGTCAATATGGCAAAGTCTGCTGTTCTAGGAAATTTATTAGCCATTTCTAATAAGTCTTCAGATAAGCCAGTAAGCTTTCTGGTATGTAAATCTATCCAAGCTCCCGAGATTTCGCAAAACGCTAAATTTTGTCCTTTACTATTGTAAAAATTATGGTCAAATTTAAAAAACATACCATCTTCACTTAATCCTGACACCTCTAAACTAACCGTAATTGGCTGTCCTAAAAACGCTTCTTTAAAATAATGAACATGCTCATGGAACACCACAGGACCAATACCAGCTTTACTTAAAGCCATTAAAGAAAACCCATGATCTTGTAAAAAAGCGGTTCTGGTATGCGACATAAAATTAATGTAAGCCGAGTTTGCTAAATGTCTATTAGCATCAATATCACTCCATCTAATTTCAAAATCTTTTTTATACATAATCGTTAACTTTTGTTATTTCAAAATTACAATAATATATTCTGCATGCATAATAAAATTTGGATTTCTTAGGCGTTAACATTTTACTTACCTTTGTAGCAATTAATTAGTGTTTATATGATATATTCAATGACAGGTTATGGTAAATCTGTATTACAATTACCAACAAAAAAAATAACTATCGAGTTAAAATCGCTTAATAGCAAAAACCTAGATTTAAACGCTAGAATGCCTTCAATTTACAGAGAGAAAGAGCTAGACTTACGTAAACTAATGGCTAAGCAATTAGAACGTGGTAAGGTTGACTTTTCTATATACGTCGAAACCACTGCAGATGACACCTCAACACAAATTAATGCTCCTGTTGTTAAGCAATATATAGAGCAATTAAAAGCAGTTTATAATGATGGTAATGAGATTGAGTTACTTAAAATGGCTGTGCGTTTTCCTGATGCTTTAAATACTGTTAGAGAAGAAATTGATAACACTGAGTGGAAACAAATTGAAGCTGAAATTAATGTCGCTTTAGATAGCTTAAAAGACTACAGACTTAACGAAGGTAAAGTGTTAGAGCAAGACTTTAACGACCGTATTAAAAACATTGCAGGTTTATTACAACAAGTTATTGCAATGGATCCAGATCGTGTTGAAGGTGTTAAAGAACGTCTACGTAAAGGGGTTGAAGAGCTTAAAGAAAAATATGACGAAAACCGTTTTGAACAAGAACTGGTGTACTACATTGAAAAATTTGATATTACTGAAGAAAAAGTACGTCTAGACAACCACTTAAATTACTTTATAGAAAGTATAAACAGTGTAGACTCTAACGGAAAAAAACTAGGTTTTATCGCTCAAGAAATTGGTAGAGAAATCAATACCATTGGATCTAAAAGTAATTACGCACCTATGCAGCAATTAGTTGTGCAAATGAAGGACGAATTAGAAAAAATTAAAGAACAATTACTTAATGTCCTTTAATTAATAAAGGCATTGTCGCACTAACCACGACTGCTGAACTTGCAATCGAAGTGTCAAACAATAAAAACTATTAGCACATTGACTAAACAAACAAAAAAACAAGGTAAATTAATCGTATTTTCAGCACCTTCGGGATCCGGAAAAACAACCATTGTTAGACATTTACTAAAGCAAGACCATTTAAATTTAGCCTTTTCAATATCTGCAACCTCTAGAGAAAAACGTGGTACGGAAGAGCATGCCAAGGATTACTATTTTTTATCTGCTAAAGATTTTAAACAACACATAAAGGACGACGATTTTTTAGAGTGGGAAGAGGTATACAGAGACAACTTTTATGGCACTTTAAAAACCGAAGTCGAGCGCATTTGGGCTTTAGGCAAAAATGTGATTTTTGATATAGATGTGTCTGGTGGCTTACGTATAAAACGTAAATTTCCGGAACAAACCATTGCTATTTTTGTAAAGCCACCAAGTATTGACGAGCTTAAAATACGTTTAAAAAAGCGTAAGACAGAAAGTGACGACAAAATTAATATGCGCATTAGTAAAGCCAGTGCAGAGCTAGCTACAGCACCTTTATTTGATGTTATTATAGAAAATGATAATCTTGAAAAAGCGCTAACCGAAGCAGAGCATTTAGTTAGTGATTTTATAAATAAATAATTACAACACGTTTATACTAGTGTTGACAACGCAATGAAAATAGGCTTATACTTTGGATCTTTTAATCCAATACATATTGGACATTTAATAATTGCTAACCAATTGGTGGAAAATAGCGACTTAGACCAAATCTGGTTTGTGGTAACACCACATAATCCATTTAAGAAAAAAAGCACGCTGTTAGATAACCATCATCGTTTAGAAATGGTGTATCTAGCGACCAAAGACTACGATACACTTAAAGAAAGTGATATCGAGTTTAACTTACCACAACCCAATTACACTGTTAATACATTAGCCTATTTAACAGAGAAATATCCTGAAAAAGAATTCTCGCTAATTATGGGAGAAGACAATTTAAAAAGCTTCCATAAATGGAAAAACTATCAGGTTATTTTAGACCATCACAACATTTATGTCTATCCTAGAATAAGTGATGGTAAAGTAGAAACCCAATTTGATAAACACCCAAAAATACACCATATTGAGGCTCCAATAATGGAGATATCGTCTACTTTAATACGAAACAGTATCAAAGCTGGTAAAAACATAAAACCGTTATTGCCAGAACATGTTTGGTCTTATTTAGATGAAATGAATTTTTATAGGTAGGATTAAACCTTCAGATTAGATTCTAAAATTTTTACTAAATTGGATGTAGTAACAATCAACAGTATATGTACAAAGAATTTTTCAAGAATTTAGCCGAAAAAGAAAATGGACAATTTTATTTTACAGATGAAAACATATCCATTGGTATGGGAGTCCGCAGTCCTAACGTGATTTATAAAATAACCTTTACCTATAAAGGGAATCTTTTTACCATAATAAATCAGACAGGAACCAATTATATTGCAACTATACGCTGTCAATTAAATGATACACTTCATCCAATACCTTTTACTGTAAATACCACATCTCATTTAAAAAATCTGTTTTTATACAAAAAAAGCAGACTAAATGTTACAACAGAACATTCAAATCTAAAGTACTTCCTAAGTAAAAACAATGCATTAAACATACTAAGTGAAATTGCTAATAAAGAAAAATTTGATCCAAATATAACTTGTCAATATGACAATGTTTGGAGCATTGAAACTAACTATCATCTAGAATTTGATAATTGGACTGACCCAATAGAACCAATTATAGAATTATATAAAAACCTAATTAATCATTTTTAAAAAAGAATGGTATATGAATTCAAATACTCTAAACTTAAAAAACATGAAAACATTAAAAAAGTTTATCCTTTATTGCTACTCTTTTTGGTTATGGATTTTCTTGGTTAGTTAATAATCATATATTAAGAGGTGACTACAAATTTAATTATATCCCTATTCTAGTTGTGTTATTTATAATAATGCCATTTTTTATATATTTTAAAACAGAAAAAAAATAAGATAAAGCTTGACACAACCTTGAAATACATTTTTACAATAGGCTTAATTTACGTGATTTACACTATCACAGTTAACATCAAACAAAACTTAAAATCAAACAACAAAGTTGTTTGGTTAAATATAGTTGGATTACTAATTATGCTAGCCTATTTTACTAGACATGTTATTAATATTATAAATGACGCTGAGTAAAAAAACAAAAAAAACGCCAACTATTAAGTTGGCGTTTTTTACATAAAATATAATGCGTTTAGTCCAAAGCAGGTATACGTAATACTTGTCCAACATAAATTTTATCTGGATCTGTAAGCATTGGTTTATTGGCTTCAAAAATTTCTGGATATTTCATAGCGTCACCATAGTAATGCTTCGCTATTTTACCTAAAGTATCTCCACTTACTACAGCATGAAACTGTGCTTCTGGCGCCTCAACTTCTGCTACAGCTACTGTCATTTGGTCGTCTACAGTTGCAATACCATCACTATTACCAACTAATAATACTACTTTTTCTTTGGTTGCCTGATCTGCTGCTACTCCAGTAATGGTTGCTGCATCATCATCTATAAAGATACTTAAACCTTCAACTTGTAAGTCTAAATCACTTGCTGTTTCTTCTAATTTTCTAGCAGCTAATGTTTCCATTTTAACCTCTGCTGCTTCGGCTGCTGCAGCTTCTTCTTTATCAGTTTTTCCTATTCCAAAAACTTTAGCTCCTGCATTTTTAATAAATGAAAATAATCCCATAATTATGATTGTTGTTTAGTGTTATTTAATATTTATAAAGTTAAAAAATTAGTTGTCTAACTGCAACTTATGTTAACAACTCTTATGCCAAGTCTTTGTTAAAGTATACAATAAAAAACCGCTTAAAGACTTGCTCTAAGCGGTTTTTAAACTAACTAAATGACTAATTCAATATATTATGCTCTAGAGTTTTCTCTAGGATTATCTTGTTTTTTGGTGTGTTGTACACGTTTTTTAAGACCAGAAGCTTTAGCTCTATTAAGTTCTGTACCAACCTTTAAATATTGGATATATCCTCTACCAGTAAACTCGTAAAAAGTTCCAGAACTTGGATGGAATAACTCTATACGTTGATCATTGATAATACTTAACTCAAACTGCTCATTATCAAAATAATCATAATCTAATACTAATGACTTTAAGTACATGTTTCCGCTAAAGTTTCCTACGTTATAAAATCCTGAGTAATCCCAATATAAATTGTTTGGATTAATTCCGTTTGGATCCTGACTACTTCTAAACGTGTTATCGTTTCCGCCTGATAAAAATTGCAAATAATTTTCGTTATCAAACTCATTTAAAGCACCATAGTTACTTGTGTATGTTTTTTCCCAAGCTTCATATTCTTGTAAAAAGTATTGTAAGTTGTCATAAAACACATAATCATAATCAAAAGTGCTACGTTGGTAACCATGTAAAAAGTACGATGTATCTGTAAATGGATTATACAACTCTATAGTATTATTATCTATTTGATACACATCAAAACTATCGTAACCATCAATATCATGGTCTACGTCTAATATCATGTTGTAAGCATTATAATTTCCAATTGGGATACCAAAACCGTTACCTTGACTACCAATACCAACTAAATTATTATTAGCGTACAGCGTACCGTTTCTAAAAGAAATGGTGAATGCTATCTGTAAAAAAGGAGACTCGCCATAACCTATAGTTTCATCCACTGCAACGTACCATAACTCGTGCGAATTTAGCACTTGGTTAAGACTAACTGGTACTGGCTCATTATAACCATTATAGTCGTCTACAATAACCTCGCTATAACAAGAGGTAAATAATATTGCTATTAAAGCAAAACCTGAAAGTAGTTTTATTGTCTTCATAATGTGTCGTTTTAAGGATTGATAATAGACTAATTTCAAAAGGCGTGCCAAAAATGATAATGGTTTGTTAAATAGATAAAATTAAAGAAGTAAAATTTTATGTATTTTTGATATAGAATTTAATCCCTTATATGAGTCAACAATTAAAATACGCTGTTTTTGGATCCGGAAGTTGGGCTACTGCAATTGTAAAAATGCTGTGCGAAAACCTGGAAGAAGTAGGATGGTACATGCGTAGCGTTTATACTAAAGAACATTTATTAAAAGAACAGCATAACCCAAGTTACTTAAGTTCTGTTGAGTTCCATTTAGAACAACTTAAACTAAGTAACAACATTAACGAAATGGCTGAATATGCAGATGTACTAATTTTTGTAGTACCATCCGCTTTTATACATTCCGAGTTACAAAAACTTACCGTAGACATTACCAACAAAACAGTAGTTTCTGCAGTAAAAGGTATTATACCAGAAACCGGAAAACTATTAGGCGAGCATTTTCATGATAACTACAACATACCCTTTGAAAACATAGGTGTCATTGCAGGACCTTGTCACGCAGAAGAAGTCGCTTTAGAGCGTTTATCTTACCTAACCATATCTTGTGCAGACCAGAAAAAAGCACAACAAATTGCAGATGTTTTATCCAGCGATTATATAAAAACTAAAACCAGCGACGATGTTATTGGTACAGAATACGCAGTAATGCTTAAAAACATTTACGCAATTGCAGCAGGAATCGCACACGGTTTAGGTTATGGAGACAACTTCCAAAGTGTATTAATGAGTAACGCGATACGCGAAATGAAACGCTTTATCAAGAAAATGCACAAAATGAAACGTAACATAAACAACTCGGCTTACTTAGGCGATTTATTAGTTACAGGCTACTCCACATTTTCTAGAAACCGCATGTTTGGAAACATGATTGGTAAAGGCTACACCGTAAAATCTGCACAAATGGAAATGAGTATGGTCGCAGAAGGTTACTATGCCACAAAAAGTGCCCATTTACTTAACGAGAAAAACAAAAAGAAAACACGCTTACCTATTGTAGATGCAGTATACGCTGTATTGTACGAAGGTAAGGACGCTAAAAAAGTGTTTCAAAAACTAACCGATAAATTAGATTAAAAAAAGTCCCTTTGCATTAAACAAAGGGACTTTTTAATTTCAACCATTTTTATTTTGGGCGTTACCCAAGGGTCGCGCTTTACGTTACAATCTTTTTAATCGTGCCTCATAAAAAGGATTTCCGCTACAATCGCTAACGCAAGTACCAGCCAAGTTAAAGACTAATCACAATTTGTTTTAAACCGTATTATGTCATCTTTTATAATTTTATTTAACCAAAACACCACGTGCTTCCATTAAAGGTATAGGTTGTAAAGCCTTTAAATTAATTGTATTTTTTCTAAAAGTATACGTTTTATCAAACATAGTATTACCTTCAAAAAAGGTAACCTTAAATTGGTTATTTAAAGCAAATAAATCTTCCTGCATCAACTCGATTTTAGCGTAGCTTTTTTTAGGTAGCTTGTCTAGTTTTTTTCTAAAAATAGAAGTCATTTTATCCTCCGAAAAACCACTAGTTACAATCAATACCATGTCTAAATCAACCGCTTTATCATTTATAATATAAGCGTTCCAGTCTTGTGTTTTATATATGTCATTATACTCGTTAACAATAGCAACATATACGTTTTCAACAACTGGTATTTGGATATCCTTTTTCATGACTTAAAAAACTCTAAAATAGTATTAAGCTGCAAATTTAAGATAATAATAAATTTTAAGCTATTCTAGTTAACAATATAAGTGTAATCTATATCGTCTACATTAAGTAAAGTATCAAAAACAGCCTTGTTTTTTTGGCTAACCAGTACTTTAAGCTCTTTAATTTCTTGCCTATCAAACATTAACACTAAATTGTCTTGTAAGGTTGGGATTGGTATTTTACGCTTAACATTAGCACAAGCATATTTATGTTCCCAATAATCTGCTTCAACAAATAAAATGTAGGCTTTAAATTGCTCAAATTGTTCTGGCGTAAATTCAAAATAAATATTATTAAACTCAAAATGAAACTGCTTGCATCCTTTACAGTAGTTTAATTCGCCTTGTGAGGTTTTTGAAATAGCTTCTATATTAGTGCACATAATTTAAGTTTTACAAGATTAATAACAGTCTGTTTTTATCACCTTATTATCTAAATAATAGCTAATAGGTTGTTGTAATTTAGTTGTGGATATATGGTTTAAAACCTCCAAAACATGGTTTTGCATTGCTACAGAGCCACATATCATAATAACGCCATCGTCTTTTAAAACTTGCGTAATTATCGCTTGGTTTTTAGCCACAATATCTTGTACATAAATTTTCTCTTTTTGTGCTTGAGAAAAAGCGACATTAAAACTGCTTAGCGTATTATGTTGTAATCCACTATCTATATATTTTTGATATAAACTCAAAGATTGCTTGGTACGTCCACCCCAAAATAAATGCTTTTCAGTTTGTGGATTAGTGTTTATCATTCCTAAAAAAGGACCAATTCCTGTTCCGTTTGCAATTAAGACTGCGCGTTTAGTTTTATTTGGAAGATTAAAAGTAGGGTTAGGTTTTATTACAGCATTAACCACGTCCTTTTTTTCTAAACTATTAAAGTAAGCAGAACACACACCAAACTCGTGTTTTTTGACACTTATAACAATTTGATTATCTATTTTACCAATAGAATAAAGCCTTTCTACACCATCTTGTTTGGGATACACAGCTAACAAATCACCAGATTTAAAACTGCTTTTTTTATTAGGCTCTAGCTGTAGTAAAAAAGTGTTATCTACATTTAATGTCGACTTATTTACCACATTAAAAACTTGCTGATTTTTTAATTTTAAAACTTGAGTATCAAGTATTAAATTAACTTTAAAGTTTACCACTGTAGTCCATTGTTGCAACCAATCTTTAAAAGCAGATTGTGATTGATTATGGATTTTATGTAGCTGTAAATTAGGTGTAAAATTGGGATGTATTTGTAAACTAGCATCCACCATTTGGGCATACTTACAATACGCTTTGTACTTTAAAGACCCAAAACCAACAACTGCATATTTTATGGTCTGCTCTTGTGGTACGCTTTTTAAAAGTGAAATAAAGTTTTTAGCGTTTATAGGAGCATCACCTTCGCCATAAGTGGAAGTAAACACAACAAGCTGCTTGGTGTTTTTATACGTAGAATAACTGTTTAAATCTGATATATAAACCGTTTTGCCACTAGCTATTACTCCCTTATAAAACGCTGTAGCTAAAGCATAAGATTGTCCTGTTTCTGAACCTACTAGAATAATAACCTCAGCTTTATCCTTAGTAAATTTATTTTTAGGCAATGCTTTGTTTTTTCTTCTTTCAATGGTCATTTTAAATCCAGAATAGATAAAAAATAAAATATTAAGACAGGCAATCAATAATATTATAGACCACACTGTACTTCCCTTACCTGTATGCCATGTGAGACTTAGGTTAGATAAAAATGTGACCATAGTATAGTCCACCTGACTTAAAACTTGCCCAGAATATTGATGGACCAAGACTTCTTTATCTTTTAATTTTAAGGTGTAGTAGTCTTCTTCATCTTCGGAAAAAGGGAACTCTAAATTGACAACTTCAGTTAATCGTGTTGTATTAAAAATATTTGTATAAGGCTGCTTTTCAGCGAAAGCTGTAGTTTGAAAATCAATAGTATGTTTTTGCTTTTTTTCTGGAATTAAATCAAATTTAAGCAGTGACAAATACACACCAGTTAACGTGATAATTATAATAGGAATTAAGGATAATCGTCCTAAAACCACATGCCAATATTGGGAAAAATTCTCGTTAACCACTTTTGCGAAAAAGCGCTTAATTCCGCTTTGACGTTTAATAATTAAAATAGAACCTGTAATTGCTATCAAGAATAGTAAAAACGAGCCTAAACCCACAAAAAAGCGTCCTATTCCTTTTAAAAATAACGAACGATGTAAATTTGTAGTAAATTTAAAAAAGGCTGAAATCTCTGGCTTTTCACCTAAAAAAGCAGCGGTTTTTGGATTAAAATAACCATTTAACGAAGTCCCATCTGCGGTAATTACAGAAGCAGACACAAACTGATTTGCATCTACTTCTATATTAATAATTTCGGGATATTTATCCTTAAACGTTGTTATCGTTTGGTCTACATCCAACTGATTAACACTTTCTATTTTAAAGGGTTGCATCTGCTCTGATATTGGCTGAAAAGCAAGTATAATACCAGTTATTGTTGCTAGAAATACAAATACAAATGAGGTTATAGCTAGTGTCAGGTGACTATATCTCCAAATAGAAAGGGTCATAAATATGGGTTTAATTTGGCATTAAACGTACGTAACGTATAAATCCTGAGCCTTCTGTTTTACTTTTTACACTCTCTGAGGTTAGCAAAAATTGGACATCTTTTGTGTAATATTCTTGATCCTCTACTGCTGACTCAAAACGTATACTGTAACCAGCATCTATTTTAGAATCTTCGATTTGAATAACGCTTATAGCACGTTCTCCTCCAGAAATTGTAGCTCCTGTTATTGCATCAATATCTGCTCTAACTTTTCCTTGAAATTTCCACCATTGTGTGATGTCATTATACCACTCCTCATCATCTCCTTGAACATATAATGTTTTTTCATAGTGTCCATCTGGATTAATTAAAGAGATGACTACATAAGCACCTTCGCCAACATAATTGGTCATTTGCACCATGCATTTGTACTTAGTAGATGTGTTTATTGTTGTAAAAGAAAACAAGGCTATGCTAAGTATAGCTATGCTAAAAATTAGTTTTATGTTTTTCATGATATCTTATTTTAAAAAGTCTATTGCTACTTTTTTGTTCTTTAAAATTTCGTTTTCTGATGCTAAATCAAATGCAGTTTCGTCAAAACCTGTGGTTGCTTTTTTATTTGCTCCAATAGCTATTAAATATTTTAAAATAATAGTATCCTTAGCCTTCATTGCTGCTAAGTGTAAAGGTGTGTACCCTTCATTATTTGCTGTATTTACAGCGATACCAAATTGATTAATTTGTTTTAAAAATTCGACATTATTTTTATCTAAAGCTAAATGGAATAATGTGTTACCATTTTTTTGAGGCGTTGTAAACTCAAACCCTTTACTTTCTAAAAGCTGTAATTTAGTGGTGAAATCTTTTTCTTTTCTTGGGTTAAAAGATTGGATTAAATAATGGGCTAAATTATTTCCGTAAGTATCAACAAGATCTGTTTTTGCATCATTAGACAGGACTAATTTAACCACGTCTGCAGTGTTGTTTTGGATGGCTAACATTAAAGCTGTTTCTCCTTTTTTATTAGCGTAATCAATATCCTTAACCTGTTTTAAAAGCATCGATATTACTTCGATATTATTTTGACTAACTGCATTTAAAAAAGGTGTGTTTCCGCTTTTATCGATAGCGTTTACATCATTTCCTTTTTCAATAAAATAATTTAAAACCTCTAAATCATTACTTCTTGCTGCTACATTATGTAAAGGTGATACATCATCTGGAGAATTAGTATTTGGGTTTAAACCAATACTTTCTAAATAACTATAAACAGGTAACCCGTTGGTTTTACCTCTAGTCCCTTGACTGGCAAAAATAAAGGCTTGATCTGTACCTTTTAATCCTTTTTCCATTAACCCTTTTAGCAATTCTACATCACCTGTTTTAGCAACATAATTAAAAATTCCGTTACCATTACTATCTACGCTTTTTAGACTTAAGCCTTTAGACACAAAGTAGTTAGTTAATGTAATATTGGTTGGAGCTGCTAATAGTAAAGCATTAGCTCCATTATGGTCTAAATCTTTTTTTAAGTTTGCGCCATTTGCCAAACAAAGCTCATATACTTTGATGTTTGTTTGACCTGCATTAGCAGCAAAATTTAAAGGCGTAAAACCATGGTCGTCCAAAATATCTGTTTTAGCACCTTTGCTAATAAAGTATTCCATTATAGTATCATTGCCTATATAAGCAGCCCAAAAGATATACGTGCGACCATCGTGCGTTAATTTATTAACATCGTTACCATCTAATGATTGTATGTATTTAATAACATCGATTGGTGCAGATTGCAGGATGGCATAGACAACTGGGTCAAAATTATTTTCGTTTAATTCGGCTGGATTATTACCCTCTGCTATTTTAGATTTAACGTCTTGGATGGTTACTGATGGTCCCCAAAAACCTCTACCTAAAAAAACATTGTCTTGCGCATTAACTGCGATACTAATTAATAGTAGGCAAACTGTAATTACTTTTTTCATTTATACTTTATTTTACTTTATTATAAAACTTTCGATTATTGGATTTATTTGTTCTGATTTAGAGTAGTTTTCGTCATCAAACAAATATTTATATAATACTTTATTATCTACCTTAGCTTGTAAAGCTAGATCTTGATGTCTTGCAAAAACAGATTCCCATTTTGTACGGACTTTAGACCATTTTATTTGATTAGTTTTCCACCAATCTTGAGCAGCTTGACATTTACTATCCTCAACTTTTACGTACGTATTATAACCTTTTTCTTTAGCTAATATCACGTCCTCTTTTCCGTCTTCTCTTAGCACTTTTTCATTGTCTTGGTCGTGTACCCAACCAGTATCTGTTGTTTGATGTCTATTCCCTCTTAAAGTAATATTATAATCACTTCTTTTAGTGTACTCTCTTCTTGGCAAAGGTGCTGTTGTAATGTTTTCCCAAAAACTTTTACCATCTACATGAACCCAAGTTGCAGAGCCTTCATAACGTGGACTATCATCTACCTGATATACTTTTTGTGTCCATTGATTTTTAACTTCTTTTTTAGGCTTAGACACATAGGTCCACTTATTGTCACCATTGTACATATAAAAATCTGTGTTTTCAAATAACCAATCTTGTCTCCAATGCTTTACAATATATGGAGACTCTGGACTACCAACTTGTAACAAATGCTGAATCACAATTTTATTGTCGCTATCCTCTACTAATTGTGCCCACTCTAAACCTTTATCAACTTTAGTTTCTGATGGCTTGTATAATGAATCTTGACTATAGTTAAAAGTCTCTGCAAAATTAAAGGTGACTTCATAACAACCACACATATTTTTAATAGCATCTTGGTCTTGCTTTTTTTTGTTTTGTGCATTAATTGTGGCTGTAAAGGTCAAAAATAATAGTGATAAAGTTGTTAAAGTTTTCATATTTAATGGGTTGTTTATTTATTTGAAAAAATGTTGTTCTTATTTAGACTGAATTAAAATAACGTTTATATTTGCAGCAAATTTAATCAAGAATGATTCTAAATAAAAAATATTTAACGGTTTATTTTACTTTTTTTTTAATCGGAATTACAACTGCTCAAGACAAAGAAATTACAGCTAATGACTCCACACTAGTCCAAAAGCTTGAAGAAGTAGTTATTACAGGTCAATATAATCCACAATCCATTAAAAAATCCGTACATAATGTTATTATAATAGACCGAAAAAAAATAGACCAACAAGCTGCTAATAATTTAGCAGACCTACTAAATTTTAATCTTAATCTAAACATTATTCCAAGTGCCCAAACTGGACGATCAACCATATCATTTTTTGGATTAGATGCGCAATACTTTAATATTCTTGTTGATAATATACCTTTAGTAAGTGATAATGGCGTTGGTAATAATATTGATTTAACTCAAATAAATTTAGACGATATCGAGCGCATAGAGATCGTTGAAGGTGCAATGGGAGTCGAATATGGTGCCAATGCAGTCTCTGGTGTTATTAATATAATTACTAAAAAAACGGTTAACCATGACTGGGAAATCCAAAGCTTTATACAAGAAGAAACCGTTAGTAATGAATATGCCTTATTTGATGAAGGCAGACATATACAAGGCATAAATATTGGCCATAATTTTAACGAAAAATGGTCTTCAAAAATTGGGTTTAACCGAAACCAGTTTGCAGGATTCTACAACAATAGACACGGACAAAACTACTATAACAATGATGGGTTAAGAGGGTATGACTGGTTACCAAAAACCCAATTAAATACCAAAGCAAGCTTAAATTATAATTCAGATAAATTTAGATTGTTTTACAAATTCGAGTTTTTTAATGAAGATTTAAATTTCTATGATGCTGCTGTTAGAGCCAATATAAATGTGCAAACACAAACCAGTAATCCATCTGCAACAGATAAAATATTTACTACAAATCGTTTTGTAAATAACTTAAACATTAGTGGCTCACTAACGTCTGGCGCTAATTATAATGCGTCCTTATCTTATCAAACACAAAAGCGTGATTTAAATCAGTTTAACTATTTTATTATCACAAAGGACAAAACAAATCAAACTGATCAAACCTATCAATCCAGTAATGTACTTTTCTCCAAAGGAACTATTAACAACCTATCCAAAAAAGACTTTTACAATTATCAATTAGGTTATGAAGCTAAATTTATAAAAGGGTTTGACACACAAGCTTCAGGAGAAATCACGCAACAAGATCAAACGCAAAAACAGAATAACTATGCGGTATTCTCCTCTTCAGAATTTAAATTATCTAGTAAATTATCCTTACGTCCAGGATTGCGATATGAATACAATTCTAAATTTAAATCTCAAATATTAGGATCGTTTAGCACTAGGTATTTATTAAATAAAGGTTACGAACTAAGAGCAAGCATTGGATCATCTTACCGAACTCCAAATTTTGAAGAGTTGTACTACTATTTTGTAGACTCTAACCACGATGTTAGAGGTAACGAAAATCTAAGTCCAGAAGAAGGGTTTTCAGCTTTTTTAAATCTTAAAAAACGAAGTTGGTTTAAAACCACATCCTTAACTAACAATTTAAAATTAAGCTACATAGCACTTAAAGACAAGATTGAACTAGCCTTAGTGAATCCTTCTCCACTTCAATACCAATACATCAATATTGATGCCTATAAACTATTTGGAATAACCACAGAAAATACTATTAAACATGAGCATTGGACTTTTAATTTAGGTGCAACTTTACAAGGCGTGTCTAGAGTAATGAATGATGAAGTTAATGCAGAAAATGACTTTTTATACGCATTGCAACTTAATACAAGTGCTAGTTATTTAATTAAAAAATGGGACACTGCTTTAACCGTCCTTTTAAAATATAACGGAAAACAACAAAACTACATTGCAGAAGGTACAGATGATAGTGGAAACAACACCTTTAAAAAATATAATACTGATGCTTATAGTTGGATGGATGCCTCAGTAAAAAAATCTTTTTTTAATAACAAACTACAAGCTACAATTGGTGGCAGAAACCTATTGGATGTCACTAGCGTTGCTATTATTGGCGCAAATACAACAGGAACACACAGTACAAATAATAGTAGCCTATTACTAGGTTACGGAAGATCATATTACCTAAAACTATTATATAATTTAAATTTTTAAAAACAAATACAATGAAAAACAAACTATTTACTCTAGCACTTTGCATGACTGCATTAGTATTTACTAACTGTAGTAGCGACGACGATAATACACCAACACAACCGATAACAGTTGTTATTGATGGAGCAGCGGTAGCGCCAACAGTTGGTGGTCCAAATCAGCAAAACCAAGTATATGTAGACTTAAGTACAAATACAACCACAAGCGTACAACGTGACTCTTGGGATTTAGGATTTTATTCAGGAACAGAATTTAGAGTGGTCATAAATGGATCTATAGCAATGGCTGCAGCACAATTAACCACTACAGATATTGATGCGGTAAACTCTACAAATCAAGAAGTACTAGACTTACAACCTTTGGTTAAAACCAATACTTATAACCAAGCTAGCATGCAATATGTTGATGCGCCAAATGGTGCATTAAATGGTACTGCATTTTCGGCTATTACAGCAACAGATGCAGATAATCCAGTACACCTAGTAAACTTAGGTTATACTGTAGGTACAGAAACTCCTACCACAGGAAGTATTGACACTACGGATGACGAGAGAGGTTGGAAAAAAGTTAGAGTATTGCAAGATGGTACAAACTATATCTTACAATATGCAGATTTAGATGATACGACTCACCAAGAAGTAACCATCTCTAAAAACACCTCTTATAACTATACGTTTTTTAGCTTTGATGCTACTAGTGAAATAGTAATAGAACCAGCAAAAGAAGCATGGGATTTAAACTTTACTACGTTTACAGACGAAGTATTTATAGGCACAGATAGTTATGGTCCATACTTTTATTCTGACTTTGTAGTTACAAACACTAAACAAAGTACTAATGCGTATGTAATAGATACGGAAATACAATCTGAGTTATCCTATGATAATTTTACGCTTGCAGATGTAGACAACACACAATTTTCTGACGATCAAAGAAGTATTGGAAGTAGTTGGAGAAACAGTGGTGGACCAAGTTCATCTCCATCACTAAAAGACAATGTGTTTTATATTATTAGAGACACAGATGGAAACTTATATAAACTTAAGTTTTTAGCACTTTTTAATGAAGCTGGAGAACGTGGTTATCCTGAGTTTGTTTATAGCTTACTACAATAATTTCTTTAAAATTTAATGAATCCCTGACAAAATGCCTTAACAGATTATCGTTAAGGCTTTTTAATTTTTATAAGGCTTTTTTATGCTTAAAATTCAAGTTCTAAATATCTATTAGTGTAACTATAATTTACAATCCCTTTTAAATTATACAACACCAAATGCCTAAACAACACGTCTTTTGTATAAATTTCAAATAAATTATTTTCTTTAAAAACAAGATTATCAATTCTAAAAAAATAGATTTTCACTATTAATTCAATATTAATTTCGGGTCTTATATCGCCTTTTAATTGTGCTTCAATAAATAAATCTTGTATGGTTTTATGTGCTAATTCTTCAGAGAAATTATCAAATAACAAACTTGCTTTAGGGTAGTATTTTTGTAACCCAAAAATAAAAGAGGGTTTAAAGTATTTTAAATACTCAAACCCTCTACGGTAAATTAAAATAACACACAAAACAGGATCTTTACCATTGCTATTAACAATCCCATTTATATCGTTTTTATACTCGTTTAATAAACTTTCTAGACTTGATGTTACTAAGTCTTCTTTGTTTTTAAAAAAAGAATAAATTGTTTTTTTAGATATACCAAGCTCAGTTGCCAAATCGTCTAAAGTAACGTGCTTACTACCAAATCTAGTAAACTTAGTAATAGCACATTGTAGCAATTGAGCTTTGGTTATCATTTCATTTAGATTAAAATATTATCTCCATCCACCACCAAGTGCTTCGTATAAATCTACGATAGACACTAATTGTTGTAATTGGCTGTTAATAATATTAAGTTCCGCATTTAAAGCGCTTTCTCTAGCTGTTAATAAGTCTAAGTAGTTAGCATAACCATTTTTAAGTAACTCGTTAGAATTAGCTTCGGCTGTACGTAAAGCTTCCACTTCATTTTTTCTAAACTCAAACTTTTTAGTTTCAGCTTTATAAGTATATAACGCATTAGACACTTCACTACCTGCCACTAACAACGTTTGCTTAAATCTAAGTAATGCTTGTTCTTGTTGTGCAAAAGCAACTTCTCTTTGAGTTTTTAACTTTCGTTGATTAAAAATAGGTTGCGTAATTCCGCCTATAATATTTGCAAAAATCGAATTGGCATTAATTAAATTATCTACATCTAAGCTTTCTAAACCACCAGAAGCGGTTAATGTTAAAGAAGGATATAAGTTACTTTTGGCAACATTACTTAACTCAAAAGAATTTATTAAGCCATACTCTGCAGCCATAACATCAGGTCTGTTACTTAATAATGTTGCAGGAACACCTAATACTATATCTTGATCTATATTTTGAATGTCTAAACTACTTCTTTCAAAAGTTTGAGGTGATTTTCCTAATAAAATACTTAGCGTATTTTCAGTTTTAAAAATAGCAACTTCAATATCTACCTGTAACGCTTTGGCACTGTTATATTGTGCTATATTTTGGTCTACCGCAACTTGTGTTACTTGTCCAGCGTCCTTTAAAGCTTTAATGGTTGTTACACCACTTTCTCTAGTTAAAATAGTTTGTTTAGTCACTTCTAGTTGCGCATCTAATGCCAATAAATTATAGTACGTATTAGCAATACTAGAAATTAATTGCGTTTTTACTGCTTGATGTCCTGCGACACTTTGTAAGTAAGCAGCTTGTGTTGCACGTTTATTACTTCTAATTTTCCCCCAAATATCTGCTTCCCAAGATAAGTTAGCTGTAATATCATAAGTATCTATTCCTCCACTAAATAAAGCTCCAAATTGACTGTTTTCTGACAACTCTTGATGCGTTGCATTTGCGCCAACACTTACTGATGGTAAATAACCAGCTTTACCTTGTTTTGCATAAGCTTCAGCAGCTAAAATTTGCTGCAAAGCAATACGCACATCCATATTATTTTGAAGACCTTCTTCTATATATTTTTGAAGGTATTGGTCTGTAAATAAATTTTTCCAAGATACATCTGCTATAGATACGCTATCTGTTGGTAAATTATCAGTTCTGTAAAGTGCTTGCGTTTCAGCATCTAAGTCTGGTCTCACATAATCTTGAGCTACAAAACAACTTTGTAGTGTTAATGCAACAACTAGTATTAATGCGCCTTTACTAACATTTCTATGTTTTAATATTGATTTCATTGTTTTAGTCTTCAATAGTTTGTACTGCTGGTTTACCCGAAACTTTTTCTTGTAACCATTGGAATAATATAAATAAGATTGGAATAACAAATACTCCTAGAATAGTACCAATTAACATTCCTCCTGCTGCTCCAGATCCAATCGAGTTGTTTCCTTCAGATCCAACACCTGTTGCTAATGCTAATGGCATCAATCCTAAAATAAAAGCAAACGAAGTCATTAAAATTGGACGTAAACGTGATTTGGCTCCATGGATTGCTGCATCTACAATACTCTCGCCATTTTTTCGTCTGGCCAAAGCAAACTCGACAATAAGTATGGCATTTTTGGCCAATAGACCAATAAGCATGATTAAAGCAATTTGGAAATATATGTTATTTTCTAATCCTAAAAACTTAGTTGTAATATAAGCTCCAAAAACACCAAATGGTAATGAGAATATGACCGCAAATGGTAATAAGTAACTTTCATATTGTGCACTTAATAAAAAGTATACAAATAAGATACTTAGTATAAATATAAACGTTGTTTGGTTTCCTGCGTTTACCTCTTCACGTGTTAAACCTGAGTAAGCAACTGTATAATTACTAGGTAATTTTGCAACTTCTTCTTCAATAACTCTAATAGCATCACCTGTACTAAACCCTTCGTTTGTAGCACCAGAAATCATGGTAGAATTAAATAAGTTGAAACGCGTTACCGATTGTGGTCCATACACACGCTCTAAGGTTACAAACTGTGTAATTGGCGTCATCTCGCCAGAATCTGTACGTACATACATGCTATTTAAAGCGTTTTCATCTGCTCTGTCTTCTGGTAAAGCCTGAATGTATACTCTAAATTGTTTTCCGAATCTTGAGAAATCTGAAGCATAAATTCCACCAATATACCCTTGTAAAGTTGAAAAGATACTACTTACAGACACACCCTTTTCTTTAGCTAATGGTACATTAACTTCCATTTCATATTGTGGATAACTTGTACTAAAAGATGATGTTGCATATTTGATTTCTGGATGACTCATTAAAGCCATAGAAAAATCTTTATTGGCTTTATCTAAATCTGTAAACTCACCACCAAACTTATCTAATAAGTTAATTTCAAAACCAGCTGAGTTACCAAAACCACGTATACTTGGAGGAGAGAAAAATATGATATTGGCATCAGGTATTCCTGCTGCTACACCAAATAATTTTCCTGTTATCGCTTCCGCGGAAAGTGATGCATCTTCACGTTCATCCCAGTTTTTAAGTTTTATAATACCAAAACCAAAGTTACTACCTGCACCACTTATTAAACTTCTACCTTTAATAAAGTTTACAGCTTCAATACCATCAATGTTTTCAATTTGAGCGTAAAGTTTTCTTGCTACAGCATCTGTTCTATCTAAAGATGCTCCTGGTGGTAATTCTATATTAGCAAAAACAATTCCTCTATCTTCATTTGGTACAAAACCTGTTGGAGTTGTAGTTGAAGCCCAATAAATACCGACTACTGCAATGATTAATAGTAATACTGAAATAAATTTCTTTTTGTATAAAAACTGCAGCGATTTTCCATACTTATCAATGGTTGCATTAAATCCACGATTAAATAATGTATAAAAACGCTTTAATGGACCTTTTCCTTTTAACTCTTCGTCCTCTTTATGTTCTTTTAATAATAAAGCACATAATGCTGGACTTAAGGTTAAGGCATTTACTGCCGAAATTAAAATGGCAATAATTAAAGTTACACCAAATTGCTCATAAAACACTCCTGTTGGTCCAGTTACAAAGGTTACAGGAATAAATACTGCAGCCATAACTAATGTAATAGAAATAATGGCACCAGAAATTTCACTCATAGCAGTAATGGTTGCTTTTTTCGGGTTGTGCTCGCCTTCATCCATTTTAGCATGGACAGCTTCTACAACAACTATGGCATCATCTACTACAATACCAATAGCAAGTACTAAGGCAAATAGCGTTAATAAGTTAATAGAATACCCAAATACATTCAAGAAAAAGAAGGTACCAATAATAGATACTGGTACTGCAATTGCAGGAATTAATGTAGAACGGAAATCTTGTAAGAATATAAATACCACCAAGAATACCAGTAAAAAGGCTTCTAACAAAGTAGTAATTACTTTATCTATAGAGGCATTTAAAAATAAACTAGTATCGTAAGGAACAAATACATCTAAACCTTCTGGAAGGTCTGCTTTTACTTGCTCTAAGGTTACTTTTATGTTTTCAATAATTTCTTGTGCATTAGATCCTTTAGTTTGGAAAATCCCCATAAAAACAGCAGGATTACCTTTACTCATGGCGTTTGATGCGTAAGATTGTGCATCCAACTCTATAGTTGCCACATCTTTTAAACGTAAAAACTCTCCGTTTCCTAAGGCTTTAATAACAATATCACTGTATTGTGCTTCGTCTTTAAAACGACCACTATAAGTTAAAGTGTATGAAAATGATTCACCATTATTTTCTCCTAACGATCCAGCTGCTGCTTCTAAGTTTTGTTCAGCTAAAGCTGCAGAAATATCTGAAGGTATTAAATTATAAGACGCTAATTTTTCTGGGTTTAACCAAATACGCATCGCGTAATCTTGTTGCGAGAATACACTAACATCTCCAACACCGCTAATACGTTGCATTGCTGGAATAACGTTTATTTTTAAGTAATTCTGAATAAAAGTAGCATCGTAATCCTCACTCTCAGAATACATTGAGATAAACATTAATGCACTTGTTTCTTGCTTTTGAGTGGTAATACCTGTTTGTATTACCTCTTGTGGTAATAAAGGTGTTGCTCTAGACACACGGTTTTGTACGTTTACAGCTGCAATATCTGCATCAATTTCTTGATCAAAATACACGGTAATTTCGGCTGCACCTGTGTTAGAAGCTGTAGATGTAATGTATGTCATCCCTTCTACACCATTAATTTGCTCTTCGATAGGTATTATAACACTCTCTAAAACGGTTTCGGCATTTGCTCCTGTATAATTTGCAACTACTTTAATGGTTGGAGGTGCAATATCTGGATATTCCTCTATAGGTAAGCTAGTTATACTAATAACTCCTAGTAAAACTATGATAATAGAGATTACTGTTGAAAGCACTGGTCTTTCAATGAATGTTTTTAACATGATAAATATGTTTGTTGGTTATCTAATTTCTAAATAAAGTTGGAACTGGTTTAATTGCTTCGTCAAAAGACGTGTCCTGAGGTGCAATTGCCATACCGTTTCTTAACTTTCCTACTCCTGAAATAATAATCTTATCGTTAGCCTCTAAACCAGAATCTACTACATATAAATTATCTACTGTCCCTTTAACTTTTAAAATAGAAGTTTCTACTTTATTGTCTGCTCCTAATTTAAAAATCATAATATTACCTTGCTGCTCAAAAGTTGCAGTTTGTGGCACAACGATAGCGTCTTTATACTCTATTGGAAATTTAATTTTTCCACTGTTTCCGTTAGTTAAAATTTCGTTTGGATTATCAAAAGCAGCTCTAATTTGTATTGTACCTGTACTTTGGTTAATCTGTCCTGTACTGGTTTGAATACGTCCTTTTTCAGAATATTCTTTTCCGTTAGCTAAAACTAAAGTTAAGTCTGGCGAATTCTTGATGCGCTCTGCTTTATTTTGACCTTCTGAGCGTTGTAAATGATCTATATATTGCGCTTCGTTAAAACTAAAAAAAGCATAAACTTCGTCTATTTGACTAACAGTTGTTAATGGTGTTGCATCACTAGGACTAATTAATGCACCTTCTCTAAAGTTAATGGCGCCTACAAAACCATCTATTGGACTTTTAATTGTGGCATAACCAATATTGGCAGACACACCACTATAATTAGCTTTTGCTTGTGCTAAATTAGCTTTTGCAGTTTCTAATTGTACTGGACTAATAATGTTTTTTTCTACTAAAGGAATTAGTTTATCAACCTCAACTTGTGCCACATTAACACGTGCTTTTGCTGCACCTGCATCTTGACTTAACGATTGTGTTTCTAGTTTAAATAAGACTTGTCCTTTACGTACTTTTTGTCCTTCGTCTACATATACTTTCTCAACATAGCCAGAGGTTTTTGCTCTTACATCACTATTAACTTTACCTTCTATTGTTGTAGGATATTCTGTAAATCCTGTTACCGTTTTAGTCTGTAATTGTGTTACTGGAAAAGGTGAAGGTGGAGCCTCAGCTACTGGTTGATTTTGGTCTTTGTTACCACAACTTACAATGACTAAGAAGACGCCTAGTGATAGTATTGTTAATAATCTATTATGTTTCATTTTTACTTAGTTTAAATATGGAATTGATTGTCTGTTATTTTTTCTCTTAAATCTTTAATTGAAGCACTAGCTTCGTCTATAAATTTGATGTAATCATCATGAAATTGTAAATCAAATTTCTCATCATCATTTTCTATTTTAGTTTTATTAATAGTCTCTTTATAATCTTTGATTTCTAAATGAATTATGCGTTCTTCTCTCCAGTGTTTTACCATATTATCTATGTGTTGAATAATAGTATCTTTTTTAATTATAAAATACTTTTTACGATCACCTGTTTTGGTAAAATATTGAATTTTGTTTAGATCTTGTAAATGATTTAGATGGGTTGATATTGTACTTTTACTAGCACACAGTACGGTAACCATATCTTCAAACGTGGTGCCTTTTTTACCAGTAAGAATTATATAAGCCAATATACGAGCAGCAACAGGAGCTAATTGCTCTCTGGTTTCTAAATGCACACCTAATTTTTCAACTAGCCCCATTTTTTCTTTGCAGATATCTTGTTTCATTATTTAACTACTTTTAATTTTATAGAAATTAATACCTATTGCTATTAAAATCTGTGCAAATTTACATTCTAGTTCGGAACAAACCGAACAAAACGAAGTTAAAGTGTTGTTAAATAAAAAAGCCAACTATTAACAGTTGGCTTTAAATTTTTATTTGCTTGATTATTAGCGTTATAGAGAAGATTTGAATTGTTCTAAAAATCTTACATCGTTTTCACTTAACAACCTTATATCTCCTATTTGATGTAATAACATGGCTATACGGTCTATACCTACACCAAAAGCAAATCCAGAATATTCTTCTGCATCTATACCGCAATTGGTTAACACATTAGGATCTACCATACCACAACCACCTATTTCCAACCAACCGGTTCCTTTGGTGATTTTATAATCTGTTTCTGTTTCAAGTCCCCAATACACATCTATTTCTGCACTTGGCTCTGTAAACGGAAAGTATGATGGACGCAATCTAATTTTAGATTTACCAAAAAGCTCTGTGGTAAAGTATTGTAAGGTTTGCTTTAAGTCTGCAAAACTGACGTCTTTATCTATGTACAACCCTTCTACTTGATGGAAAAAACAGTGTGAACGTGCTGATATTGCTTCGTTACGATATACACGTCCTGGAGATATTGTACGTATTGGTGGTTTATTGTTTTCCATATATCGCACTTGTACAGAACTTGTATGGGTACGTAATAGGATATCTGGATTGGTTTGCACAAAAAACGTGTCTTGCATGTCTCTTGCTGGATGGTATTCTGGCAAGTTAAGTGCTGTAAAGTTGTGCCAATCGTCTTCTATTTCTGGACCTTCGCTAACATTAAATCCAATGTTTGAAAAGATGTCGATAATTTGATTTTTTACTATAGATATTGGGTGACGTGAGCCAATGGTTATTGGTTCTCCTGGTCTTGATAAATCTCCACTTATACCTGCGTCTTGTGTATTGTTATCTAGCTCTTCTTTTAAAGCATTAACTTTATTTTGAGCAGTAGTTTTAAGGGTGTTAATTACTTGACCAAATTCTTTTTTCTGGTCGTTTGCCACGTTTTTAAATTCGGCAAAATAGTCATTAAGTAATCCTTTTTTTCCTAAATACTTTATACGAAACGCTTCAACCTCTTCTTTGGTTTGTGCCTTAAAGGCTTCTGCTTCTGCTATAAGTTCTTTTATCTTGTCTATCATGATCTTCTAAATGATTGGCAAATTTATGAATTTTATCGTGATTTGCGTTAGCGATGGAGGCATTTGTTGAAGCTCTTTTATTTGCCTTAAAGCAAATTAAAAGCGACTGCCGAGAGCGCGACCCTTGGGTAACGCCCAAAATTTATTTAATATAATCGGTCTCTATAAAGTAGTTTACTATGGCTTCTTTCATTAAGATGCTTTGTTCTCCTGCTTTTAAATTTGGTAATTCTTCTTTTGCTATGTAGTGTGGCCAACCGTCTTCGTCTACAAAATCAAATTCATAATACCCATAAGGTGTTAGCAGTTTACAGATTGCAATATGCATAAGGTCTAACTTATGATCTTTTTTAAATTTACGGTCTAATTGTCCTAACTCTTGTACGCCTATTAAATAAATTATTGCATCTAAATCTAGTGTGTCTCCATCTGCAAACTGGTTAGATAATTTGGTTACAACCTCTTGCCATCTCTCTTTTAACTGTTCGTCTCTTGCCATATTAATTTTAAAGTCGCAAAGTTAATTTATATTTGTCTAAAATCTAACTTTATGGCTGTAATTGATATTGTTTTAGGTGCTTTACTATTATTTGGTTTGGTACGTGGTTTGTTTAAGGGTCTTTTTGTAGAACTTGCATCCATTGTTGCTTTAATTGCTGGTGTTTATGGTGCTATTCATTTTAGCTATTTTGTTGCCGAATTTTTAATGGATAAAACGTCTTGGAATGAAAAAACAATTAATACTACTGCGTTTGCTATTACGTTTGTGATTATAATTTTAGTCATTAGCTTAGCTGGTAAAGCGTTAACTAAGTTAGCTGATTTTGCGTCTTTAGGGATTTTAAACAAACTTTTAGGTGCTGCTTTTGGTGCGCTTAAAATTGGTTTAATTTTGAGTGTTTTATTGATTGTTTTTGATAAAATGAATAATACTATCCCTTTTGTGCAGGAGGAGGATATTGAAGATTCTATTTTATATGCTCCTGTAAAATCATTAGCTCCAATGATTTTTCCTAGTATTATTAAGTCTGATGATACTTTATTGCAAGAGCCTATAATTGATCCTGAGGAACCGACTACTGAATCTGAAGTTTAAGGTTTAATCTAAGTGATAAATTTCCATTATGTCTTCTAGGTAATGATCAAAATCTATTTTTAGGTCAATTAGCTTACCTGTATGCACATCAAACACCCAACCATGTACTTTTAGGTCTCGATCTCTGTATGCTTTTTGTACTGCAGCTGTTTTTAATAGATTAACACATTGTTCTTTTACGTTTAGCTCTACTAAACGGTCGTATTTTTTTTCGTCGTCTTGGATTGCGTTTAACTCGTCTTTATGTATACGATATACATCACGTATGTTACGCAACCAGGAGTTTAATACGCCCAAATCTGCGGATTGCATTGCTGCTTTTACGCCTCCACACGCATAGTGACCACAAACTACAACGTGGTTAACTTTTAAGTGTACCACTGCATACTCTACAACTGACATGGCACTTAGGTCGTTACCTGATACCATATTTGCAATATTACGATGTACAAAAGCTTCTCCTGGACCTAAACCCATTAAATCCTCGGCAGTTACACGACTATCACTACAACCTATATATAGTAATTCTGGACTTTGTCCTTTACCTAAATTCTCGAAATAGTCTTTATCTGTGGCTAATTTATCTTGTACAAACTTTTGATTATTCTCAAATACTTTTTTGATATCCATTATCGACTACCTTAAAATTTATCCTCTACATTAGTTTTAATCCAATGTAAACATGAATTAAAGTCTTTAAAAATATGTTGTGTTGGTATTAATTCTGGAATAATACCAATACGTTCCATCATGTATCGTGGTTGTTTTAATAGATTAACAAACAACACATTTATGTTTTGTTTTTTTAAATCTACCAAAACGTCTTCCATCGCATATAATCCAGATTGATCCATATACTGCATACGACCCAATCTAATTACTACTGTTTTTGCTGTACTTGGAATTTGTTTTGCTAATTGCTGAAAGTCTGAAGTTGAACCAAAAAATAATGGTCCTTTGATGTGTTTTATAAATACTTCCTCTTTTAAGGCTATAGGGAAATTTGACTCGTCCGACCAAGCTTCTTCCTTTAACGGTTTCACGTCTGAACGTTGCGCTGTAAGGTCTCCAATTTTTTTCATGAATAATAAGGATGCGATAACCAAACCAATACCCACTGCATAAATTAAATCCCATACGCTAGACAGTACTAATACAACAAGCATTATCAATACTTCAGAGCTGACTTTTAATGGTCCAATCTTCATGTCCTTTGGTAATGCAGGAATTGCTTTTAGACCTTTATAATCCATAACACCAATACCTACTGTAATTAAAATACCTGCTAATACTGCTGCTGGAATTTTTGACGCAACTGGTCCTAATGCTAATAAGATAAATAGTAACATTACACCTGCGATCATACCAGATAGTCTAGTACGTCCACCTGCATTAATGTTTACTACAGTTCTAATGGTTGCACCAGCTCCTGGAATACCACCAAAAATTGACGCGATACTGTTACCTATACCTTGTCCTATTAATTCTTTATTAGGGTTGTGCTTAGTCTTGGTCATATTATCTGCTACAACACTTGTTAACAATGAGTCAATTGCACCTAATAATGCTAATGTTATTGCTGTAAAGATATAAGGCGAAATACTAGCGAAACTAAAACCTGTTATTATTTCAAAATTAGGTATTGGTAATCCTGATGGAATTTCTTCAATGGGACGATAGCCTAAACCAAAACCATAGGCTACACCAGAAACCACAACTAATGCCACTAAAGCACTTGGTATTTTGGTTGTTATACGCTTAAAACCATATACTATAAATATGGTAGCTAACGCTAAGGCAAGCTCTAACCAATTTATATTTTGAATGGCTCTTGGTAACACTTTTAGTGTCCCTAAAACGCCTGATGCCTCAGTTTTTGCAAGTGTTTTAGACTCTTTAGCAATATCTTCCGGTTGTAACTCTCCAGCTCTTTTAATAGTTTCTTTAAAATCTTCTAAGACTAAAATCCCTTCTCCTGCTTCTTCTCTAAGAATGTTTTCTAAAATTAACTCTTCAGCTTGTGGCTTAAATTTGTTGACGTATTCTATATCCTCTTTTGGATAATAACCAATGGATGGCAGGATTTGTGTCACTAATATTATAACACCAATTGCAGTCATAAAACCAGATACAACTGGATATGGTATATATTTAATGTATTTACCAAAACCTAAAACGCCTAATCCAACTTGTACTAAACCTGCTAATAAAAATACAGTTAAGATATATGGTAATGCCTTAGTAACGTCACCATCATGCGTTGCAATTATACTAGCAATTACAACCATACTTACTGCTGTCATTGGCGCAGTAGGACCAGAAATTTGAGTTGGTGTGCCACCAAAAAAGGCTGCAAAAAAACTAATAAATATAGCTCCATATAAACCTGCACTAGGTCCTAAACCAGAGGAAACACCAAAAGCTAATGCTAATGGTAAAGCCACAATACCTGCTGTGATACCTCCAAATGCATCTCCTTTGAAATTGGCGAAAAATTTCTTCATAGTTTAATAGTTGGGTTTATACTAAATTAACATTTTTTTTGAAGAATAAAAGTTTAGCCTGCTCTATCAGTCTTAATTAACAGTAAATTATGAGTTTGTGAGTTTTAAAAATTAACAAACGCCATAATATTGATTTGATCTCTGCTTGAGGTTTCAAAAAACTGATTCATGTATCCTAATTCTAACCTTAGTTGTTTAGAAAATTGGTACCCTAATCCTCCATATAAACGGTTTCTGTCAAAGATTTCACTTTTAGTATTTAAAAAAATCTCATTATAAGCTGAAAGATACAATGGATTATTACCATCAGCCTTATTTTGTAACGGAATCTTTAAGCCTAAAAAGTATCTAAATCGCATTTTAAAATCATCTTCAACAAAACGTTGTTCAAAGCGATAACGATGACTTAAATCAAGCACACCCACATTTTGCTTTGTTGTAAACTGCTGAAAAATTCGATGTTCGTTTACTGATACTTTTTGATCTGTATCTCCAACATAGTTTTCTGATAATATATAACCATAACCTAATAGTAAATTGTTGTTATTCTCGGTAAGATTATACCCTAAACCTGTCCTTAACAATAATTGCTCTAAATCTCCTACAGCATCGTAATTACGGTATTGCACTTCGTTATGAATATTCCATCCATTTTTAAGCTCTTTACTTCCAATATAGATTAGCCAATTACCTAAATTACTATCTTGGCTTAGTCCATAAAAAGGCAACACTAACATAAATGTTAGTGTTGCTATTATTTTATTCCTTTTCATTTTCATTTTCAAAATCCTCATAAAAATTATCTATTTCTAGTAAAAATCTACTGCTCCTGTATTAATATCATACATAGCACCAACGATTTTTATTTCGCCATTTTTTTCCATTTCTGTTAAAATTGGGCTTTCTGCGTGTATTCTATCTATTGTTAAATGCACGTTTTTCTTTGATACCTCATCTACAAACTCTAAGTTTTTAGAGGTACGTAAACTTTCGTCTTTAGGTTCTGTTACTGCATTTACAGCTGGTGTAATTTTTTGGATTAACTTTGTTAGGTTACCCATCTCTGCATGATCACAAGCACCTTTAACAGCTCCGCAACTAGTGTGACCTAATACGACGATAACTTTTGTACCAGCTAACTTACATGCAAACTCCATACTCCCTAAGATGTCTTCGTTTACAAAATTACCTGCGATACGTACACTAAAAATATCTCCAAGACCTTGATCAAAAACCAACTCGGCAGAAACACGAGAATCTATACAACTTAATATTGTTGCAAAAGGAAATTGTCCTTCACTAGTATCGTTAACTTGCTCTAAAAGGTTACGATTTGCTTTAAGGTTGTTTTGAAATCTCTCATTTCCTTCTACTAAAAACTGTATTGCTTTATCAGGTGTTAATGTTGCCTGAGTTTCTTTTGTATGTGCTTTCATTTTTGTGTATTTTAATATTATTAAATGACTACTTATGTAGCATTTTTGATTGTTGTCCTGTTAGTAATAATGAAACATTTAGTTTACTTATTACACTTTTAATGTTAGTGTTAGACTTTTGCTGCTGCGCATTATCAAAACACATTAGGTTAATTTTGCTTTTTAAAGCATATTTTGAAACATTATCTACTGCACCATCTCCTTTATCAAATACATACTCTACCGTTTTATTATTAGCTGTTGTATTTGATTGTTCTAACTTAGACACTATTTTAAATGCTTTAATAGGCTGATTAGTTTTACTAATCAATCTTTCAATAAAATTAGTGTCTGATGCTTGATCGTTTGTATTTAAAACACCCAACATTGCTTCTTGATTTGGTTGCAACGATTGGTTTGGTGCTGCAATCATAATTGATCCTTTATGTGTTTTTAAAACATAATCTGTAATATTATCTCCCATAAAGTTAATGGTTTTAGATTTTCTTTTACCTAAAACAATAATATCAGGTTGATAGTTTTTGATATATGCTTCAATTTCGAATTTTATATTACCAATAGCAACATCATATCCAATATTTAATTGATATTCCTGACAAACAGGTTTAATCAGGTTTTCAATTATTTTATTAGTTGAAATATGCTCCTCATTAATGGAACGCATAGCAGATAATTGGCTTTCTCTTTCTACAATGTCAGTCGGTTTTTTAACATGAAATAAAGTGATGTCTCCATCTAACATTCTTGCTAAACTTACCGTACTTATCAGTTCTGATGTTGCCGACTTATTTAAATCTGAAAGCAACAATATTTTATATTTATTGTTTTTCATGATTTAAAATTTATGCTGATTTTGGTCTTAGTTTAAAAAACTCGATAAAACTATCTGGATTTTCAACTATACCACGTTCTGATATTAACTGAATATCAATATTTCTTTCTTTAGCTTTAAATGCAAAATCTTCTAATATTTCGATAATATCGTTATCTAAATATCTAGTTTTTCTAACGTCAAGCTCTAAATACGTGTCTTTTGGTAAGCTATCTAATTCTTTTAAAATAGCACCTTTATTGAAAAAAGTAACTTCTTCAGCAAACGTCATTTTAATTTTATGCTTTCCGTTACTATTATCTTCGATGTGTAGAAAGTGTGAGTTTTGGTAGCTTTTAATTAATATTACTACAATTCCGACTAACAACCCTAAACCAATTCCCCATAATAAATCAATAAAGACAATACCTGCAACTGTTACTACAAATGGTACAAATTGCTTCCAACCCATGTCATACATTTTTTTGAATAAACCTGGTTTTGCTAGCTTATATCCTACAATTAATAAGATTGCTGCTAAAACAGATAAAGGAATCATGTTTAACAATTTAGGAATTAATACTACTGAAATTAATAATAAAAAACCATGAATAATAGCAGACATTTTACTACGACCTCCTGATTGGATGTTTGCAGAACTACGTACGATTACTTGTGTAATTGGCAGACCACCAATTAAACCTGAAATGATGTTTCCTGTTCCTTGAGCTAACAACTCTCTGTTAGTTGGCGTTACGTTTTTTTCTGGATCAATTTTATCTGTTGCCTCAACGCATAGTAACGTTTCTAAACTTGCTACCAATGCAATTGTAAAAGCAACTATCCAAACCTGAGGATTTGTTATTGCTGTAAAATTAGGAAAACTAAACTGTCCTATAAACGAGTCTAAATCTTCTGGAATTGGAACACTAACTAAATGTGTGT
This sequence comes from Olleya sp. AS48, assembly GCF_038900355.1. Taxonomy (NCBI): domain Bacteria; kingdom Pseudomonadati; phylum Bacteroidota; class Flavobacteriia; order Flavobacteriales; family Flavobacteriaceae; genus Olleya; species Olleya sp. AS48. The sequence goes on from NZ_JBBMRD010000002.1 coordinate 417,114, forward strand.
TTGCTATACCTAAACTAGAGCCTTGTGTTACAACAAAAAATACAATACCTAATACCACTGCTACTAAAGGTCCTTGAACAATTTGAAACACTTTACCTTTTTTAGACAATACTTTATCCCATAATAATAAAATTGCTAAACCTATTAAACCAATAGTCATTGATCCCATAGTAATGTTATCTGTAATATTTAATATTGCAGAAAAGGTGTTTTCTCCTGAAGTTTCAATAAAACTATCAGCACCTTCAGGCTCTGCATCGTAGCCAAAAAAGTGAGGGATTTGTTTTAAAATGATAATGATTCCAATACCTGTTAACATCCCTTTAATTACTGATGACGGAAAGTAATATCCAATAATACCAGCTTTTAAAATACCAAATACTATTTGAATAATTCCTCCTAATACAACTGCTACTAAAAAGTTTTCATAACCTCCTAATGATCCAATTGCTGTTAATACTATTGCTGCTAATCCTGCTGCAGGACCACTTACTCCAATTTTAGAACCACTTAAAGCTCCTACTACAACTCCACCAATTATTCCGGCAATTAGACCAGAAAAAAGTGGCGCACCACTTGCTAAAGCAATACCTAAACATAAAGGTAGTGCTACAAAAAACACGACTATACTCGCTGGTAAGTCATTTTTTAATGTTTTAAACATATATAAATTCATTTGTACCAATAACAGTTGTTATTGGTAATATTTTAATAATTATTTTAAATGGACTAATAGTCCGACTAATTTATTATTAAATGAATTCGGGAGGTGGGGAAATTAAATTAAGGTGTGGTTTAGGATAGGTTTTGAAGTGGTAACCTAAATACTTATTAATACTAGAGGCTTCATAAAAGGCATCTTCTGTGTCTTCTAATACAAAAGTCAAGTTTACATTTTTGTGCTCTTCCTCTTCTTCTGACAAACTATAAAACACAGATACATCCACAGTATCATCCATAACAATAATTATAGATGGAGCTGTTATAAGCGCCAAAAATAAAATTGTAAAGAAGATGGAAACTATCTTTTTATGCATATTTGTCTAAATAAGAAAGGCAAATATATAACTAAAGTACGATTTTAGTGTTAAGGAATAATTAAAAATTATTTAACAGCTTTATGTCGTTGGATAATATCCAACCTATTTTACCGTCTGCTATTTTAATTTTTTTCCAATCATTAATAGTGTCTAATACTTGTACTTTAGTACCTTCATGTAATACAAAAGCGTCAGTCCCTACGCTATTTGGCTCAGTTTTAACTTCGCTTTTTTGAGCAAATACTATTGCTGGATTATCTTTTTTGTCTAGTGTCTGTTTTTGAAACGCTAAACCTAAACTTATTAAAGATAAAAATAAAAATACGACACTAGAGCTAAAAGCTGCTCTTTTACGAGTCGTACTATCTGTAAAATAGTATACCAAAAATAACACTACAAATGCTAAAATAAAGCCTATAGCTATTTTAGCCCAATCATCAAAAGCAAAGGCATTGGTTAACTTATTAAAAAATCTAGACATACCTAATTGCGGAACCTCTTGTATGGCATCCACAGTCATATTTTTAGCATATGCGATGTTATTAAGTATCTCAGTGTCGTTGGGTTTTAACTGCAAAGCTTTTTCATAATAATAAATGCTAGGTGCTATATTATTTAACTTATAATGTGCATTAGCTAGATTGTAATACAACTCTGCAGAGTGCTGTTTGGTGTCTAATATTGCTTGGTACTTTGTAATAGCATCTTCAAATTTACCTTCTGTATATAACGCATTGGCTTGCTCAAAAACGGATTGGTTTTGAGCCACCAAGTTTCCTATGAAAAAAAATAATATGTAAAGTAAATGTTTCATGTAATCCGCTTTCTGCCTTAATATATTTTACCTAATAATGAGTCAAATCTAGCTTTCAGTATGTATTAACACTACTTAATCTGTTTGTCTATTAAATTAATTGTTGTTGCTGCTTTGTCATAATCTTGCTGCATTGTAACGTTAGTAATTGGCGTATACCTTGCTAATTCGCAATTTTCTAAAATCGCTTCAAAAGCTACAATCACCTGACTATCTACTTGTCTATCAGATAATAATTTTGCAATCTTTTCTTTGCTTAAATCTGAGGTTTCTATATTAAGTCTACCTTTAAGATAATTATGCAAAGCTTTTTCTAGCGCAACATAAAATGCTTCTTTTTGGCCTAGTGCTTTTTTAGCTTCAGTTAAATACTTTTTAGCCAACTTATCTGCTTTACGTTTTTTGTTCCCTGTTACATCTGCCGATCGCTCTTCTCGTTTTCTTCTGTAAAATAAGGCTAATGGAATTGCTAATAAAGGTCCTAAAAGACTAGTCCAAAATATAGTCGAGTTTAAAAAAGTATCGTTTTGAATAGCTGTAAAGTTTGAATCTGTTTTAATAAATGCGAATTGATTTTCATTTAAAACAACAGGTTGTTTACCATTACTAGACACAGGTAATTTATTATCCGCTTCTGCATAAACTGGTCCTTCTAATACATTTATTACTATTTCGTCAGAGCTAATTTGCTTATATGTTTCGGTTTTTAAGTCGAAATAAGAAAAACTAACTGGAGGAATCGGAAACTTACCTTTATATTGAGGCACAACCGTATATAGGTCTGAAATATTACCTTGCATACCTGCCATGTTGGTCCTAACATTTTCCTGGTGTTCCGGCTCATAAACCTCTAAAGTACTTGGCGTTGTTAACTTTGGCAACTCAAACAATTTTAAATTTCCTTGACCAGAAACCTCAATTTTAGCTTGTAGAGATTCCGTTGCATTAAGACTGTTTTTTGTTGTTGTCAAACTAAACACAAAATCACCAACTGCTCCTGTAAAATTATCTGGTTTACCCTCTTCTGGTAAAGGTTTTACATTAATTGTTCTAACGCTTGCAGTAATTGTTCTGTGTGCTTGAGTTTTTATACGATTACCAAAAATGTCTCGTCTATTGGTTGGCACGTCTATAGTAAGATCCAAACTTAATGGCTCTAAGACTAATTTCCCGGTTTTTTGAGGGTATAAAACGGTTTTACGTAGTGTTACAAATCTATAATCTTCACCTTTATAAGTTCCGTTTTGAGCTTTTATTCTCTGATCATCCATGCTCTGGCTCCAAAAACCATTATAAACTGGACTTTCAATTTCTCTGTAATTACTAATTCCAACGGTTGGCGAAACGTATAACTTATAAACAACACTTATGGGCTGGTTTAGATAAGGATTAGCATTAGATACTTCTGCAACTAAATGGATATGTTCTTGTAATAAATAATCTGGATCGTTTGGATCTTCAGGCTTCTCAATAGCTTTTGTAACGGTTATACTTATTGGTGATGTTTTATACTCTTGACCATCAATCTCGATTTTAGCTTGATTTATAGAAAACGTACCCATTTGTTTAGGCGCTAAAAAGTAACTGTAAATTTTAGTAAAACGTCTTGTTTTACCATTCCAAGAGTTGCTAACCGATTGATTTGGTCCACCAACTACAATAAAATCTGAAAAACTAGGTGGCACAAAGTTGTCACCATCTTTATTCATTTGAAAATCAACACGCAAACGCTCATTTAAGCCTAATCTTTTTTTACTAACTTTTGCTTGAAACTGAACCGCATCTTCATCTTGTGCAAAAGTAAAACTTGTTGTACAGGCTAATAAAAGGATACATATGTGTTTCAGTAATTTCATCTAATTAATACAATATAAAATGTTAGTTACCAATCTTTATCTGTTTGTTGTTTTACGCCTTTAACCTTTTCTGCATTTATTTTTTCTTGTACTTTTTGCTCTTGGTTATTCATGGCTTCTAGCAAGTTTTTTATTTGCTGTGGTGACATTTGACCTGGTTGTGGTTGATTTTGTTCGTTTTTTTGGTCACCTTCTTTGGGATCGTTTTTTTGATCATCTTTAGGATTACCATCTTCATCCTTATCTTGATCACCTTCTTTTTTGTCTTGCTCTCCTTGATCGTCTTTATTTTTATCTTCTTGCTCTTTCTCGTTATTTTCTTTTTGATCTTCGTCTTTATTTTGATCTTTATCTTTATCGTTTTCTCCGTCTTTATCGTCTTCCTGAGGCTTGTCGTCCTCTTGCTGTTTTGCACACTCCTTTGCTAATGCAAAATTATAGCGCGTTTCATCATCTGACGGATTGTTTCTTAAAGCGCTTTTGTAAGCTTCAACCGCTTCTTTGCACTTTTTTTCTTCCATTAGTATGTTTCCTATATTATGGAAGGCTTTATGTTTTTCTTCTTTAGAGGTGGCATTTTTAGCTGCTTGCTGGTGTCTGTATAATGACTCTTCAAAATCTCCTTTTTTAAAATACTGAGTCCCCAAATTATAGGCACCTGCTGCTTGCTTTGGTTGTAAAGATAGTGCTTTACGGTATTCCATTTCGGCTTCAACAAAATCGTCATTATTTGCTAAAGCATTAGCTTGAGCAGTATAACCTTGAGCTTCTAACTTTTGTTTAATTATAGCTTTATCTTCCGTATTATCTTGAGCTAAGATTGATAAGGATACCAATAAAAATATGTATGTTAAAAAGTGTTTCATTTAAATTAAATAACTCGCAAATATACTAAAGGCTTGCAATTGTTGATGTTAAGGGTTTTATAAATTCTCGTTAAATAGATTTAATTTTTTCAGCCAAGCTGTTTTTCTTTCTAACAAGAAAATATCTATAAAAAGTAGTAAGATAGCTAAACCTAAAAACCATTGAAATCTACTTTCAAAATTAGCGACTTGCTTAGCTTCAAATTCTGTTTTATCCATTTTATTTAAAATGTCCGTCATTTGATTTACAACTTTGTCTGTTATCGCACCATTTATGTAAGTACCATTTGCCTGATTAGCTATGTTTTTTAATGTGTCCTCGTCTAGTTTAGTAATAACGGTTTCGCCTTGTTTATCTTTTTTATAGTTAAGCAGGACTCCGTTACGTTTTAAAGGTATTGGTCCTCCATTAACGTCTCCAACACCAATGGTAAAAATCTTTATGCCTTCTTTACTTGCTTCTTCTGCAACTTGGACTGCAGCTTCACTATGGTCTTCTCCATCAGACAAAATTACTAAAACACGATTTGTCTGTTGATCATCGTCATAATAGGTTTTTGCAAGGTTAATTGCCTCATTAATTGCAGTACCTTGAGAGGATAGCATATCAGTATTTAGGTTTTGCAAAAACATTTTTGCTGCAGAATAGTCTGTTGTTATTGGTAATTGCGGAAATGCTTTTCCTGCGTAAGCGATAATACCCACACGATCGCTACCTAGTTTATCAATAATTTTAGAGACTAATTGTTGTGATTTTTCTAATCTGTTTGGCTTAATGTCTTCTGCCAACATACTTTTAGAAACATCTACCGCAAACACAATATCTACACCTTCTCGTTTTACAGTCTCTAGACTTGTACCAACTTTTGGGTTTACTAAAGCTAAGGTTAAACTAGCAAAAGCTAAGCATAAAACAACTAATTTTAATACCGATTTAAATATTGATTTATTAGGACTAAGTCGCTTTAAAAGCGCTGCGTTTGCAAATCTTTTTTGTGTTTGCTTTTTCCATAATAGTAGCAATAAAAAGAAGAGCACTAATACTGGAATTACCAGTAGTGTCCAAAACCATATTTTTTCTTCTAATTGAAACATTTATTTTTTATTTTAAGCTAACCAACATTACTATTTATGCTAACTATCTTTTTATTTTAAACTTTTTACAATTGCTTTATATTAATCATTTATACAAAGCTTCTAAATAGTGTTATTCTGATTAAAAACTCAATTAACAATAACAGTCCTGCAATCCAAACAAAGGGTCTAAAATGCTCTTGGTAAGTTGTAAATTTAATTTCATCAATTTCTGTTTTTTCAAGCTTATTAATCTCAGTATAGATTTGCTCTAATTTTTGATTATTAGTGGCTCTAAAATATTGTCCTCCAGTAACTTTAGCAATATCTTTTAGTAAATCTTCATCAATTTCTACTTGGACTCTATCATACTGAAACCTACCATTTGACAACGCAGACACTGGTGACAAAGCCATACCGTTAGTACCAAGACCAATAGTATATACTTTTATATTAAACTCTACAGCCAGCTCACTAGCAATTTTTGGATTTAACACACCAGAATTATTGACTCCATCTGTTAATAGTATAATGACTTTACTTTTAGCTTTACTATCTTTTAATCTGTTAACAGCTGTTGCTAAGCCCATTCCAATTGCTGTACCACCTTCTATAATGGTATTGTATTTAATATCCTCAAGTGAATTTAAAACTATTGACTTATCACTAGTAATTGGTGTTTTTGTGTAACTTTCTCCTGCATATTCCACCAAACCTATTCTATCATTTGGTCTTCCTTTTATAAATTTTGAAGCCACATTTTTTAGCGCTTCTAACCTATTAGGTTTTAAATCTTTTGCTAACATACTTGCAGATACGTCAATTGCCATAACAATATCTATACCTCTAGTTGTTTTGGTTTTTGTGTTAGTCTCTGATGTGCGTGGTCTTGCTAATGCAACTATTAAAACACCTAAAGCCAAAAGGCGCAAAGCAAATAATAAATGTTTTAAATTTGGCAGCCAAGAATTAGTAATTTTAAACCCTTTAAGGCTAGATATTTTTAGTTCTGCGTTTTGCTGTTTGTGCTTAAAAACATACCAAACTATTGCTAATGGTAATGCCAGTAACAGCCAGAAAAATTCTTTATTTAAAAATGTAATCCCGTCTAACATTAGTCTTCTTTTTGATTAAGTTCTACAGACGCTAAAACACGCTCTACAACTTGGTCTAAATAAATATCATCCTTCAAATATGTAATTAATATTTGCTGAGTTACATCTTTATTAGCAAAACTTAAAATTACAAATTGTCCATTTACATAATCCTCTTTATCGTCATCTACTGGATAATCAAATGTTCCGGATGTTTTAACACCTTCTGCTCCATTTGGAGTTTTAAACTTGTCTTTGTTAGAAATTATATTTCTTCCACCATCTGCTTCAATAGCTTTTAAATTATCTTCAATAGTTTTTAATACATTAGTTTCTGGAGAAGGTGCATCTTCTTGATCTGGTGAGCTTTTAACTACTGTAGATGTAATATCTACCGTAAACTTATCTTCTAGTTCATATTTAAAACTAGAAATTTTTATTTTATCGATTAAATCGTCTGGTATTGCTACTTCTTCACGCTTTAAAACTTCTGGAGTAGATATAGTTATTGGCGGAAAACCGTAATCACTGTCAACCCAACCACCTTCTAATAATTGTTTTGTGTCCTTTTGAAAAATAGTGTCTACGACATAATTAAAACCATACCTGTAACTAAAAGCTGCAAATGTTAGTCCCAACATAAAAATAATGGCAGCGATAGTCACCCATACTTTTTGACGAAACTCCTTTTTTTCTTGTTGTTTTTTATATTCTAAATCTAAAAGTTTTTCTTCTTCTGAAGCTTCTGGTAACGCTTCTTTTACATAATCAATTTCTTGATCAATTACTGTTCTATCAATTTTTGCTAACTCTACATCTGGAGCAGACTTTGCAAACTTTACTAAATCGGCACGTTTTAAAACCGATTCAATTTTTTTAATATGGTCTTTTGTTAATTCAATTTGATTACCATCACTTAATACTTCTAAGCGCGTAATTAGCTCGTCTGTGGTACTTTCTAACGCTCTGTCGTAAACTTTTTCGTCTAAATATTTACGGATTGCTAAGGTCAACTCTGAGTAATACTCTTTATACTTATCATAAGCTAGGTAATTGCTCTCGTCTAATTTTTGTAATGCTAATTTTGCTCTATCATAAGGTGGTAGTAAAGCTATTTGCTCCTCTTCTGTTAAAGGTTTTTTACGCCATACAAACCAGTAAATTAGAAATCCAATTAGACTTACTATTACTAATGCTAATAAAACATACTTCCACCAATCACTAGCTGGTTTTTCAACCGCTATCATAGGTTTGATGTTGTATAATTTTTGTTTTGTTGTGTCTACAACTATGTTGTTGACTTTAACTAATAACGAGTCTGTTATATATTGCTTACCTGCAATAATTATTTTTTGTTTAGGAATAACGTATTGACCAGAATCAAATTGGGTTAGTCCATATTTTTTAATCAGTTTATATTTAGCTTGTTGCTTTGTTGTATCTGTTTTATAGGCCTCAATCATTTCTAAAGGCATAAAAGTTTGACCAACCGGAAACACAACGCTATTTACAGTATCAGTTTCTACCTCAATCTTATAAGTAATTTGTTGTCCAATTTTAATGGAAGTAGAATCTATTGTAGCTTTAACTTGTGAAAAAGAAATGAATGGTAAAAGCAAAAAGGTAAAAGCAATAAGACCTATGCTTATAGTCTTAATTGTACCCAACCTATTATAATTTATTTTTGTATTCACTGTTAAGTTTTTACTTTACTCTAATTAATTATCCTCTAGTTTTAAAATAACCTAATAGTTTTTTTACGTAACTCTCATCTGTTCTGCAAGCTAAACTACCTGCTCCAGATTTAGCAAAACTATCTTTATAATAGGCTACTTTCTGGTTATAAAACTTAGCGTAATTATGTCTTACTGATTTTGATCCTGTATTGACTAACATTAATTCGCCAGTTTCTTCATCTTCCATCTGCACCATTCCTAAATTAGGAATACTAGCCTCGTGTTTATCAAAAACCCTAATCCCTGTAATGTCATGCTTTCCTGCAGCTATTTTAAGGGTTTGTTGGTAATCGTCTGCAATAAAATCACTCATTACAAAAACAATCGCCTTCTTTTTCATCACACTACGTAAAAACTTTAAAGCTTCGACAATATTGGTTTGTTTGCTTTTAGGCTCAAATTCTATTAAGTCTCTTATGATTCGTAAAACGTGAGAACGCCCTTTTTTGGGAGGTATATATAATTCGACTTGATCGGAAAATAAAATCAATCCAATTTTATCGTTATTTTGCGTTGCAGAAAAGGCTAATGTTGCAGCAATTTCAGTAACAATTTCACTTTTAAATTGGTTTTCTGTACCAAATAATTCTGATCCAGAGACATCAACCATTAACATCATGGTCAATTCTCTTTCTTCTTCAAAAACTTTAATATGTGGTTGATTGGTACGTGCAGTAACATTCCAATCTATGTTTCTAACATCATCACCATATTGGTATTGTCTTACTTCAGAAAAAGTCATACCTCGACCCTTAAAGGTTGAGTGGTACTCTCCTCCAAATATATGATCAGACAAACGACGTGTCTTAATCTCTATTTTTCGTACTTTTTTTAGTAATTCTTTAGTATCCATTTTTTAAGTATGCAGTGTGCAGTCTTGAGTTTACAATTAACAATTTGTAATAACTCAATTATGGAACTTCAATTTCGTTAACTATTTTATTAATAATATCTACAGACGTTACATTTTCGGCTTCAGCCTCATAGGTAATTCCAACTCTGTGGCGCAACACATCATGCACTACAGCGCGCACATCTTCTGGTATTACATAACCACGACGCTTTATAAATGCATAACATTTTGCTGCTGTTGCTAGATTAATACTTCCACGTGGTGAAGCACCAAAGCTAATTAATGGTTTTAAATCGGCTAGTTTATAGTTTTCTGGATAACGTGTCGCAAAAATAATATCTAAGATATATTTTTCAATTTTCTCATCCATGTAGACTTCTCTAACTGCTTCCTGCGCTTTTAATATTTGCGCTACAGACACGACAGGATTTACCTTGTCCCAATTACCTTTTAAATTAGCACGCATAATTAGTTGCTCTTCGGCTTGTTTAGGATAATCTATAACCGTTTTTAGCATAAAACGATCCACTTGTGCTTCTGGCAAAGTATACGTTCCTTCTTGTTCTACTGGGTTTTGAGTTGCCATTACTAAAAATGGCTTATCTAATTTAAACGTTTCATCTCCAATAGTCACTTGCTTTTCTTGCATGGCTTCTAACAAAGCAGATTGTACTTTTGCAGGTGCTCTGTTAATCTCATCCGCTAACACAAAATTTGCAAAAATCGGTCCTTTTTTAATAGAAAAATCGTTCTCTTTCATATTAAAAATTAAGGTACCAACAACATCAGATGGTAATAAATCTGGTGTAAATTGTATACGACTAAAACTAGCATCAATAGCTTGAGACAACGTATTAATAGCTAATGTTTTTGCTAATCCAGGTACACCTTCTAACAAAATGTGTCCCTGTCCTAATAGTCCAATTAATAATCGCTCGACCATGTGTTTTTGTCCAACGATAACTTTATTCATTTCAAGCATTAGTAAATCTACAAATGCACTTTCCTTTTCAATTTTCTCGTTAATCGATTTAATATCAATTGTACTTGTTTGTTCCATTATGTAATATTTTTAAAGGCAATGAACTATCTATTCTAATTCAAGTTGTGCAAATTGTTAATTTTTTTATTGCAATCGTGTTAATAATTGGTTAAAAATAGGGTGTTTATTAGACTTTTAAGAGTAATTTATGTTTTACTTTTATTGAAGATTTTAAACTATGACAAAAAATAAGTACTCTCAAGTAATTGCCGGAACCATGACTTGGGGAAAATGGGGCAAACAATTAGACCAAAAAGAATACATAAACCTAATGCACCATTGTATTAATAATCAGATTACTACATTTGACCACGCAGACATTTATGGCGATTATACAACTGAAGCAGAGTTTGGTAACGCTTTCGCGGAAAGCAATATAGACAGAGACCAGATACAACTAATTTCTAAATGTGGAATAGAGTATATTGGCAATGCACGTCCGCAATTAAAAGTTAAACATTATAATTATAGCAAGGATTATATAATTTGGTCTGCAGAGCAATCCCTAAAAAACTTAAAAACGGACTATTTAGATTTATTATTACTGCACAGACCTAGTCCTTTATTACAAGTTGACGAAGTAGCTGAAGCTGTTACAACACTAAAACAACAAGGTAAAATAAAAGAGTTTGGTGTCTCTAATTTTACACCTTCTCAAACCAATTTATTAACTCAAAAAATTGAGGTTTCTGTAAATCAAATCGAATTTTCTCTCACTCATCATACAGCAATGCATGATGGCACATTGGATGACCTTTTATTAAATAATATCAAACCTATGTGTTGGTCCCCTTTAGGTATAACTTTTAAAGAAGACACAGAACAAACAAGAAGAATTCATAAGCAATTAGGAGTATTATCGCAAAAATACAATGCTACTGAAGATCAATTACTTTTATCTTGGATATTAAAACATCCTGCCAACATCACACCTGTAGTTGGCACCACAAATAGCAACAGGTTATCTGGCGCAATTGCAGCAACAAAGATAAATTTAGAATTAGAAGATTGGTTTTTAATTTTGGTAGCTAGTCAAGGACATAAAGTACCTTAAAAACAAGGTCAAAAACTAAAAACAAATAATTGCTTAAACAAGACATAATTAAATGAATAAAACAGCATTAATAACAGGAGCAACTAGCGGAATAGGTCGTGCAACAGCTCATGAATTTGCAAAACAAGGCATTAACTTAATTCTTTGTGGACGTCGTCAAGAAAGATTAGACACCATTGAAAAAGCTTTAGAAAAACAAACTAATGTCTACACGTTAAATTTTGACGTTAGAGACAAAAAAGAAGTATTTGAGGCAATTAATAGTTTACCAGAAACATTTAAACATATTGACATATTAGTTAATAACGCAGGAAATGCACATGGATTAGACCCAATACAAGATGGCGATTTAGACGATTGGGATGCTATGATGGACATTAATGTCAAAGGGTTGTTATACGTTAGCAAAGCCATTATACCACAAATGACTGCTCGCCAATCTGGACATATTATTAACATAGGCTCTTCTGCAGGAAAAGAAGTCTACCCTAAAGGTAATGTGTATTGTGCAAGTAAACATGCTGTTGTGGCACTTACAGAAGGGATGCGTATTGATCTTAATCCTTTTGGCATTAAAGTCACAGCCATAAATCCTGGTTTGGTAGAGACAGAATTTTCTCAGGTTAGATTTAAAGGAGACGCCAAAGCAGATAACGTATACAAAGGCTACAAAGCGCTACAGCCAGAGGATTTAGCAGAGGTTATTTATTTTGCAGTATCACGTCCAGCACATGTTAATATTGCTGATGTTTTAATGTTTTGCACAGCCCAAGCAACCTCAACTATTGTAAAAAAAGAGTAATCCATGATTAATAAACGCTTACTTATTAAAAACTTACTTGCACATAACGACGAGAATAGTTTTTATGATAAAAAGCGAAAAATTGATATTAATCAAAAAGAAGGTAAAGCTAAATTTTTAAAACATGTTTGCGCTTTATCCAATTCCAATCCTAAAAACAACTCGTTTATAGTTATAGGCGTAGAGGATGAAGATAACACCATAATTGGCGTTGATTTTTTTGACGATTCTAAAATCCAAAACTTAATCAACGCTTATTTATCAAATCCACCAATTGTACAATACGAGAATATTCCTTTTCCACACTTACCAGACCACAAAGTCGTTGGATTAGTTACTATACGCGCTAATAATGGTTTGACTTCTCTTAGAAAAAACATTTGGAAATATTATGGAGGATCAGTCTTTTTTAGAGATGGAAGCATTAGCATGCCTAAAGTTTTTAATAGCGAAATACAAGATGTAAACTCCAAAATCGTTGAAGCTATTGAGAACCATGCACAAAACAATATACAATATACATTAGATGGTGTTTTTGATTTTATGAAAAAACGCCAAGACTACAATCCTAATTATATTGTTTTTAAAGAATATTTTGTCCTGTGTTGGTCTGGCGAAAAAAAGCAAGTTAAAGATGAAACGTTTTACTCTAGAGTAGACATTGAGCTTATTAATGAGCAAGTCCGTTTATTTTTTTCAACTTTAGATGAAGTTGCAATTACTTTTAATGAAGATTCTTTTACGATTATTGAATACTTAAAACTAGGACTTCAAAATTCTTATAAATATTATCCATTAGAAAAAACAGTTATTAATTTTACTGACAATGCTAGCTATAACATAGAGTCTACCTTAGTTTTTAATCCTCCACAATTTGACAAAAAAGTATTACACCACATATACAATAGTAATAATGTGATTTTAGAAAAACTAAAAAAAAGACAAATTTTAAATAATAACGAAATAAAAGATCTAAACAACCTACCTGATACGTATCTTATATGTTATCTGAATTTATTTCATGAAGCTTTGGACAAATTAAATGAGGCAAAACCATATTTAAAACCGCTTCCTGAAGTATACAGAAAGTACAAAGACGTCTTGCGTATTTTACGAAAAGTAAAATACAATTAAGATTAAAGTTGTTGTTTAAAGTATACTTAAACAACAACTATAAATAGTTAATTAATACAGCTATTAAACAATAGCAAACCTATTAATTAACAGAAAACCTTGATTCTCCCGACAAAGTTTCGGCATTGAATAAGGTTTTAAATAACTTAAAAAGCCAATATTTACAATTGTAAATATTGGCTTTTTTGTTTAAAGAGTTAAATATTATTTTCCTCCATCTAATTGGTCTTGCCAATCTTTTAACTCTTGCCACGATCCTTTAGCTGCTAAATCTGCTTGCTTAGGCCAAGTTCCAGGTTTATGCATTTCAAATCGTTTCCCTCCACTTTTAAGTATCTCTTGACATTTTTGGACTGTACAACCTGCCAATGCTGTCCAAGTTGTAATATTATGATTATGAAATAACTCTTTAATTTTTGGTCCTATACCTTCAACTACAGTTAAATCGTCTTGTTTTATTTTTTTACCCAATGCTGTTTTAGCTGCTGTTGCATCAAAAGCAATCACAGTTGCTTCGGTTACCTTAGGAGTTATAGGAGCAGCACTAGCTACAACATCTTTTTTAATTGCTGAAGTTGATGTTGGTGTTACATTTGAAGTAAATGAAGTTGCGGTATTACCAGCTCCAGAGGATCGTGACACGCTATCTTTACTTGCTTTACAGGCAGCTAAATCGGTTTCTAATTTGCTAATTCTATTTTTATAAACATTTAAATCTATGTTATTGTTATTATCCTGATTGCTACCTCCAAATAAACGACCTAATAAATAGCCTAATATTGCACATATTGCTCCTACTAATAATGGGATTAACCAGCATGGAATACTTATAGTTAATAATACATTCATAATTTTTATTTTTTGTTAGTTAATGGTTACTTCTACTCTTCTATTTTTTGCGCGACCCTCTTCTGTAGCATTATCTGCAATAGGTAAATCTGGACCTTTGGAAAATGATTGTATTTTACTACTGTCTATTCCATTTTGGATTAAATATTGTTTTGTAAAATCAGCGCGTCCTTGCCCTAATTTTATGTTAGTTGGTCGACTACCAGTATTATCTGTAAAGCCAGTAACAGTAATTAATGCACCATCAACCTTATCTATATATTTTACCATATTTGAAACTTTTAGTCTTTGACTATCCGACAAACTAATGGTCGCTTGAGCAGTATCAAAGTATAAAATTAAAGGATCTGCTTTTATGGTGTCTCCTAACTTTTTGGTGTCTTCTTCAATACTTGTGTCTCCTGCAGCTACAGTCTTTACTTCGTAACTTAATGGTCCTTGCAATACACCTTCTGCATTAGCGTTAAAATTATCATCCAATTTACCGTAAGTATTAATATTTTTTGAAGCCATACCTTTTGATACAAAATAATTTTTTGCAGCATTGGCACGTGCTAACCCTAAATCCGGAAAGACTGAGTTATTAACCTCATCACTACGATAATGACCATAAATATTTAATAGTTTATTAGGATTACTATTGTAATACGCGACCAGCTTATTTGCGCCTTCACCCACACTAGAAGTGATAGAATCAATAATTAAAGGGCTAGAAGTTTTAAAGTTTAAATTATCATTAATTTGAAAATCTAAATCACCATTAACATCTTTTACTGCAAATGCATTAATGGTTGCTGTTTTTTGATCTGTTTTTACTGAAACATCTTCAGTATTTGTTGTATTATCTATAGCAACTTTATCTGCTTCAAGACATGGTTTACAACATAAATACCAGTACAAAATTGTACCTAAGATAATGGTCAGTAAAATACCAAGAAGATAACCGGTTTTTTTACTCATTATGGTTTTGTTTTAAGTTAATGACTATCAAGTTATTAAAAAATTAAAAATCTTTTAACATTTATCTTAACTAAATGAATTATAGACGCTTAAAAATCGACCAACGACCTAAAAAGTTAGCTTAAAACAAAAAAAGCCACATCTTTCGATGTGGCTTAACTTCCGCGAAAGCGAAAAAATAATTATTATAAATCAAACTTAATACCTTGAGCTAAAGGTAATTCGTCCGAATAATTTACTGTGTTTGTTTGTCTTCTCATGTATACTTTCCAAGCATCAGATCCTGACTCACGTCCACCACCTGTTTCTTTTTCTCCTCCAAAAGCACCACCAATCTCTGCTCCAGATGTTCCAATGTTTACGTTTGCTATTCCGCAATCAGATCCTGCAAAGGATAGGAATTTTTCTGCTTCTTTCATTTCGTTTGTCATGATTGCAGATGATAATCCTTGTGCTACTCCGTTTTGAACAGCAATTGCGTTTTCAACTTCACCAGAATATTTCATTAAATATAAAATTGGTGCAAATGTTTCATGCTGTACAATTTCAAAACTGTTTTCTGCTTCAATTATAGCTGGCTTAACATAACATCCAGACTCGTAACCTTCACCTTCTAAAACGCCTCCTTCTACTAGTACATTTCCTCCTTCTGCTTTTGCTTTTTCAATTGCAGCTAAATACGTATTTACTGAATCCTTATCGATTAATGGTCCAATATGATTTTTTTGATCCAATGGATTACCAATTGTTAATTGTCCATAAGCACCTACAATTGCATCTCTTACCTTATCGTAAACCGACTCGTGAATGATTAGTCTTCTAGTTGATGTACAACGTTGACCACAAGTCCCAACTGCTCCAAATACAGCACCAGGAACAACTACTTTTAAATCTGCTGTTGGTGTAATAATAATGGCGTTGTTTCCTCCTAATTCTAATAACGATTTTCCAAAACGCTCTGCTACTGTTGCTCCAACAATACGTCCCATTCTAGTAGATCCTGTTGCAGATATTAATGGGATTCTATGATCTGTTGTCATAAACTCTCCTACTTTGTAGTCTCCATTTATGATTGCCGAAATACCTTCTGGTAAGTTATTTTCTTTTAAAACTGCAGCAATAATGTTTTGACATGCTACAGAACATAATGGTGCTTTTTCTGATCCTTTCCAGATACATACATCACCACAAACCCATGCTAAAGCTGTATTCCAAGCCCAAACTGCTACTGGAAAGTTAAATGCTGAGATGATACCAACAACACCTAAAGAGTGCCACTGCTCGCGCATTACGTGTCCTGGACGTTCAGATGGTATTGTTTGCCCATTAAGTTGTCTTGATAGCCCAACTGCAAAATCACAGATGTCAATCATTTCTTGTACTTCACCATATCCTTCTTGTAAAGATTTACCCATCTCGTAAGAGACTAACTTTCCTAAAGGTTCTTTTAATTCTCTTAATTTATTACCAAATTGTCTTACAATTTCACCTCTTTGTGGTGCTGGCATCGCTCTAAAGCTTTTAAAAGCTTCCGTAGCTGTAGTGATTACTTTTTCGTAATCTTCCTTAGTAGTTGTAGATACTTTTCCTATTAATTTTCCATCAGTAGGAGAATATGAAGCGATTAAATCTCCACTTCCAAAATTATTAGACCCTGTAGAAGTCCCTTCATTTATATCTTTTAAGCCTAATTGTTTTAAAGCTTCTTTTATTCCGAAATCAGTTGAAACTGCTTGCATATTTCTTTAATTTTTACGAATTATTTAATTTTTAGCGAATATACTAATATTTCTTCGTTTTAAAATACGTCCTGTCTTATAATACTGTTAAGCTTTAACTCAAAAAAATAGATTAAAAATTGTCTATGATTAATACTTGAAAATTGAAAATTTGCAATAACTTTAACATCAAGTTTTGTTTTAATAACCAGATATCAAGTTTTTTCTCAGCAACTTCTCTTAACATAGATATAAAAATATAAAATACTGTTTACCATGAAATTAAAATCGCTATCAATCTTATTTCTTGTGTTTATACTAGCTAATTCTTGTAAAAAAGAGGTCACTGAAACGGATAACCTTTTTAAATTTAGAGATTACATTAGTTTTACAACGTCAGGACGCGTGTCTGTTGCAGATAATATAAACATCAATTTAGCAAAAGTGGTAGATGGATGGCAACCTGACCAAGTGCTTGATAAAAACGTATTTAAAATCTCACCTTATGTGGAAGGTAAAATTGTTGTAATAAACGATCATTCTTTAAGGTTTGTTCCGGATGAAAATTTAAAACCAGATACAGAGTATGCAGCGACAATTAATTTAGGCGAATTATATAAAGACCTTCCAAAACAATTTAGTAGCTATACGTTTCAGTTTAAAACTATTACTCCAAATTTTAATATTGAAACAAATGATTTACAATCTTACTCCAAAGAGTGGCAATACCTTTTAGGCGTTGCTAAAGCATCTGATATTATTACATTACAACAGGCTAAACAGTTAATTAGTGCAACTCAAAAAGGCAAAAACCTAAATATTGAATGGAACGAAAAAAGCCAGCCTTCAAAATATTTTGAATTTAAAATAGATAGTATTAATCGATTAGTTGAAGATTCTGAAATCTTAATTAAATGGAATGGCGAAGCAATTAAAGCAGACAATTCTGGAGAAAACACTTTTTCTATTCCTGGAAAAAACAACTTTAAAATCATGTCTGTAAACGTTATTCAGACACCAGAACAATATTTGTCAATTAACTTTTCTGACCCAATTAAAAAACAGCAAAATTTTGATGGTTTAGTCACTATCCAAAATAGCAAAAACCCTAAATTTATAGTAAACGGAAACGTGTTAAAAGCCTATCCTGAATCAAAAATTACAGGTAATGTACAAGTCGATGTTTTTCAAGGGATAAAAAACGTAGACGACTATAAACTAAAAACACCGTTTAGTGAAACTATCGCTTTTGAAGACGTCAAACCTCAAGTTAAACTAATTAATAGTGGTGTAATACTACCTAACTCTCAAGAGTTAAAATTCAATTTTGAAGCTGTAAACTTAAGCGCTGTAGATGTTAGAGTAATCAAAATTTTTGAAGATAATATTTTGCAATTTTTACAAGACAATACTCTTGAAAGTAATAATCAAAACCAAATAAGACGTGTTGGTCGTCGTATTGCTAAACACACCATTAAACTAATTGAAAACCCTATAGAAAATGATGGAAAATGGAAAACCTATAGCATTGACTTATCCAAATACATCAAATCAGATCCTGGTGCAATTTATCGTGTAGAGTTAGATTATAAAAAAGCATATTCGTTGTACGACTGTGACGCGAATGCAAGTAATAGCAGTGATAATGAAGAAGAATATTATGAGGACGATTATTATTATGAAGACGACTATTATTATGGTGGTGGAGATTATACTTACACAAATACAGAAGACGAAGATTTAAAAGAAGAAGAATATTGGGACAATATCACTTACAGCTATCGCGACAATAATTACAACTGGAGAGAACGCAATAACCCTTGCAATGATGCTTACTATAATAATAAGGTGATTTCGCAAAACTTAATTGGTTCTAATTTAGGAGCTATTGTAAAAAAAGGCGCTAGTAATACGTATCATTTTGCAGTGACCAATATTTTAACTACCAATCCAGAACCAGCTGCTAAGGTCGTTCTATACAACTTCCAACAACAAGAATTAGCAACTACTAATACCGATAATGATGGATTAGGAAAAATCAAATCCGATAAGTTGGCTGCTTTTGCAATAGTGTCTAAAGGTAATAATAACACTTACGTGAAACTACGCGACGGAAACTCGCTATCACTGAGTAAATTTGATGTTTCAGGAGCAACATTACAACGTGGACTTAAAGGCTATATTTATACTGAAAGAGGCGTTTGGCGACCAGGAGATTCTATTCATTTAACTTTTATGCTAAATGATATAGCAAACAAGCTACCAAAAGGACATCCAGTAAAATTAGAAGTAACTGATGCTAATGGTAAATTAGCTTATAAGAATATAAGTAATCAAGGCTTAAATAATTTTTATCAATTTAATATCCCAACTGCTACTGAAGACAAAACAGGAAACTGGAATGCAAAAATTAGCGTTGGAGGAGCAACATTTTATAAAGGACTTAAAGTCGAAACTGTAAAGCCTAATCGCCTTAAAATTAAAATAGATTTTGAAGACGATATACTTAAATCTAACACGCCATTAAACGGAAAACTAGCTGTAAATTGGCTACATGGTGCTCCAGCTAAAAATGTAAAAGCCGAAATTAAAGCAAAATTTAGCACCTCTTATTCTGGTTTTAAAAATTACGAAGACTATCAATTTTTAGATCCATCCAAAAACTTTAATACAGAAGAGGTTACCATATTTGAAGGTAATGTGGATACTGAAGGTTTAGCAAATATTACCAAAAACTTAAACATTGGACAAGATGCTCCTGGTATGCTAAATGCACAATTTTTAGTACGTGCTTTTGAAAACGGAGGCGATTTTTCCATGGATGCATTTACAATGCCATATGCTCCTTACAACTCTTTTGTTGGTTTAAAATCACCTAAAGCAAAAGCTTACGGTTCTTTTTTTACAGATGAAAATCACACGTTTGATTTAGTGACTGTGGATGATCAAGGAAAACCAATAAAACGTAATAATTTAGAGATTAAAGTGTATAAAATAGAATGGCGTTGGTGGTGGAACTCCTCTTACGACAATCTATCACAATATACCTCTAGCAGCTATCACAAACCATTTTTAAACAGCAAAGTAAATACTAATGTAAGCGGTAAAGCATCGTTTAATATTAAAGTGCCAGATAACGAAGGTGGTCGTTATTATATTACTATAAAAGATCCCGTTTCTGGTCACATGACTGGTCGCACTGCATACTTTTATAAAGACTGGTGGAAACGTCAACCTTCTGGAGATAAAGAAGCTGCAAAAATGTTAGTGTTTGCTGCAGACAAAGAAAACTATAATGTTGGCGAAACTGCAAAAATTACTTTCCCCTCAGGTACAGAAGGTCGCGCATTAGTTAGTATAGAAAATGGATCAGAGGTCTTACAAACTAAATGGGTAAAAACTAAAAAAGGAGAAACCACTGTAGATATTGCTATCACAAAAGACATGGCTCCAAACGTATTTATTAATATCTCATTGCTACAACCACACGCATCTACTGCTAATGATTTACCGTTACGCTTATTTGGTGTAATTCCGTTATTGGTAGAAGATCCAAATACTAAATTAGAACCAGAAATAAGAATGCCAAGCGTCTTGCAACCTGAACAAGAATTTGAAGTATTTGTTTCAGAAAAAAACAACAAAGCCATGACCTACACTATTGCTATGGTTGAAGAAGGGTTATTAGACTTAACACGTTTTAAAACACCAAACGCATGGCAATCCTTTTATGCTAGAGAGGCTTTAGGCGTAAAAACTTGGGATGTTTTTGATGATGTAGTTGGTGCATATAGCGGAAGTATAGAACAAGTTTTTGCTATTGGAGGAGATGGAAATGCTGCTGATGGAAAAAACAAAAAAGCAAATAGATTTAAACCTGTTGTTAAATTCCTTGGGCCATTCAATCTAGAAGCAGGCGAAAGAAAAACACATAAAATTAAAATACCAAATTACGTTGGAGCAGTAAGAACAATGGTTGTTGCAGGTAATAACACAACTGAAGCTTATGGAAGCACTGACAAATCTGTACAGGTCAAAAAACCTTTAATGGTTTTAGCAACGCTTCCAAGAAAATTAAGTCCAGGAGAAAAGGTAACACTACCTGTTACTGTTTTTGCTATGGAACCTAATGTAAAAAACGTATCGGTTAAATTAAAATTAAGCAAAGGAATTACAGTTGTTGGAGACCAAACTAAGGCACTAACTTTTGCACGTCCAGATGAGCAAATGGCTTATTTTGAATTAGATGTTAGCAAGGCAAAAGGCATTAATACTGTTGAAGTTATTGCAACTGGAAATGGAGAATCTTCAACTTATAAAGTAGAGATTGATGTTGAAAATGTAAATCCAATTTCGTCTAAAAGCCTAGATGCTACTTTAGATTCAAATGGGTCTAAAACTATTGACTTTTCGACATTTGGTGTTACTGGAACAAATAGTGCAAGCGTTGAGTTTTCAACATTGCCTCCAATGGATTTTACTAGAAGATTACAATATCTAGTACTATATCCTCATGGCTGTGTAGAGCAAACCACATCAAGTGTGTTTCCTCAGTTATTCTTGCAAGACATCTTTGATTTACCTTTCAATAAAAAACAAGAAATCCAAGCAA
Source organism: Olleya sp. AS48 (assembly GCF_038900355.1). NCBI lineage: Bacteria > Pseudomonadati > Bacteroidota > Flavobacteriia > Flavobacteriales > Flavobacteriaceae > Olleya > Olleya sp. AS48. Next base: position 438,618 of record NZ_JBBMRD010000002.1, read on the forward strand.
ACATAGAAAACGGAATCAAACGTTTAGGTCATTTTCAAAGACCAAATGGTGGTTTAAGCTATTGGATTGGAGAAAACAGTGCTAATGATTGGGGAACTAGTTATGCTGGACATTTCTTATTAGAAGCAGAGAAAAAAGGATTTGTTCTACCATTAACATTTAAAAGTAATTGGATTAAATACCAAAAACAAGCTGCACAAAGTTGGAGACCAAGCTACAGAACATATAATTCCGACTTAGCACAAGCCTATCGCTTATACACTTTAGCATTAGCTGGAAGTGCAGATTTGGGAGCTATGAATCGTTTACGCGAATTTTCAGAAATTTCTAACGAAGCCAAATGGCGTTTAGCAGCTGCTTATGCTTTAGCTGGTCAAACCGAAGCTAGCATCCAAGTGTCAAGTACTGCAAATATTAACTTTAAGCCACAAAAATACAATTATTACACCTATGGATCTGTTGACAGAAACAGAGCTATGGCTTTAGAAACTATGATTTTAACTAAAGACAAACGGGTTAAAGATTTATCAGAAACCATTGCAAATGATTTATCAAGTCAACGTTGGATGAGTACACAAACCACTGCATATAGCTTACTAGCTATGGCTAAAAGGGTTAATGCAAATGGCGGAAAAGCCATGAAATTAAGCTACTCCATTAATGGTAAAACCGAAACAATCGATACTAAAAATGCTATTGCACAACGTACTTTAGCAATTAACGATGGAAGCAACAGCATAACCGTTAAAAACAACAAACAAAACATAGTTTATATACGTGTTTTAAATTCTGGAAAACTACCATTGGGTCAAGAGTTAGCAGAACAAAGAGGTCTGACCACAAGTATAATTTACAAAGATTTAAAGGGTAATAAAATTGATGTTTCCAAACTACAACAAGGTCAAGATTTTGTTGCAACAGTACAAATTACTAATACTAAAGACTACAACATAAATGACGTTGCATTGACTCAAATTTTTCCATCAGGTTGGGAAATAGTAAATACACGTTTTACAGACTTTGGAGCTTCAACTTCAAGTCAGGCTAGGTTTACAGATATTAGAGACGATCGTGTTAATTTTTATTTTGACTTAGGACCTAAAAAAACCAACACGTTTAACGTCATGCTTAATGCTTCGTATTTAGGACAATACTATTTACCAGGATTACAAGCTGAAGCAATGTACGATAACAACTTTTTTGTTAGAAACAAAGGACAATGGATTGAAGTTGAAAAATAAAAGTTTCCCACGAAAGTGGTATTTTTTTAATACTAAAACTATGAATTTTAAAGAAGTGCAAAGATTTAACCAATGGTGGCTTTGGGTGTTGTTAATTGGCATTGGATTGACACCAATATATGGTATTTATAAACAATTAATTATTGGTCAAAGTTTTGGAGATAAACCTTTATCTAATCAAGGCTTAATTGCTTTTACAATAATCCTTTTTTTAGTTATTGGGCTTTTTGGATTAATTCGTTTAAAAACAGAAATTGACCATTCCGAAATTAGAATGTCTTTTAATCCGTTTGTAAAAAAGAAGGTTAAATTAAACGATGTTAAAACCATGGAAGTTGTAAACTATGGTTTTGTTGGTGGTTGGGGAATTAGATTATGGACTAAATACGGAACAGTTTATAACATAAAAGGTAATAAAGGACTATCTATCACACTTAAAGATGGAAGTAAATTTATTATTGGCACGCAAAAAGAAACCGAACTTAAGTCTGTATTAAAAACTTTAAATTTATAATACTGCTTTCGCAGAAACCCTTATCGTTTTAAAGTAAAATGTCCAACACGACGCTGACCATCTATTATTATAACATACCAATAATCTGATGTAGGCATTGGGCTTCCATTAAATGTACCATCCCAAGAAAAGGATTTATTTTTTGAGCTTTTTAAAAGCTTGCCAAAACGATCATATATATAAACCTCTGAGGACTGAAAATATTGGATTCCTTTTAAATCAAAGGTATCATTGTTTGTATCGTTATTTGGTGTAAAAAATTGCGGTATGTAAAAGTGTAAAAACGATGTGGTCACGACATCATCACATCCATTAGCTTTAATATAAATTGTATACAAACCACCTTCAATATTAAAAAACACATTGGAATTCTGATAGTTAACACCATCTATAGAATATTCAAAATCACCAGTATTGCTTGTATTAACAACAATATCGTTTCCGTTGGAGGTAATACTATCAAGTAAAGGTGTTTCTAATTGGGCTACAATAAAAGTTATAATGGTAGTCAAACAACCATCAGTTACTTCTACGATATAAATACCAGAAGCATCTACTTCTAAAAACGATGTCGTTTGGCCTGTATCCCAAATATATGTTGGACTAATTATATCTGTAATGGCTTGTAAAGTAATCGTTTCATTTTGACAGAAATTTACAAATTCAGTTTCTTCATTAAATGGTTGGTCACCAATAATATCCCAAACACATGTAGTAGTATTAAATATAGTGGTTTCCCAACATTCTAATACTGAAGGTTGTAATGGTTGCGTACCAGAGACTTCCCAAGCACAAGTTGTAGCATTAAATATCGCAGTTTCCCAACATGCTACAATAGGCTGAATTGGTTGCGCACCAACAACATCCCATGAACAAGTCGTATTATTTATAGTTGCGGTTTCCCAGCACGCCAGTGTTGGAGCAGGTGGCAGTGGTGTTACATCTACCTGAAAAACTTCTGATACAACATTGCATAGATTATTATTTAAGTTTGCAACAGATTCAGCTACTTTACTCCTATAATATCTAGTATCTATAATACCATTAATGGTTATATTTTGAGTTGTTTCTCCAATAATATCGGTCCATGTGGTTCCGTCTAAACTCTCTTCCCATTGATAAAAATGAGTACTAAATACGCTATTATCTGGCGTTACTGTCAAAAACGTACTAAAAGGTGTTTGGCTACTACATAAACTTATCATATTAGAAGCTGATGCATCTGCTATTGATATATTATCTCCACAACTTTTAAAAACAATATCATCAATTGCAAGATCATTTCCGCATCCTCCAACACCATTATTTTTCATCTTTAATATAACAGACGTCTGACCAGGAAGTGTCTGAAAAACTAATCCATACTGTAACCACTCTGGTGAAGGCAAACTACCCAAGTTTCCGGTACTACCAGAGGCTAATAAATTAGTATCAGAACTATCCCAAATCTCAAAACTTACATTTATAGGTATAGCTCCTGAACCGCAAAATCCGGTAGAAGGTGTCAAATTTACTAACCACGAAGAAAACTCGTAAGATGTGTCCACACAAAGTCCATTAATAGTTGTTCGGTAAAACTCACCTGTTGTAAAATCAGAGTTTATTACCAACATTTTACCATTAACATCATCTAAAGTATGATCTTGAATTATAAACCAATCAAAAAAGTTAGAGGTATTACTTACCGTATAAAAACCATCTTCTGGCTCAGACCCATTAGCATAGGTATAGGTTGTTGTTCCTGCAGGTAAAGCACTTTGACCAATTCCAGTTCCAAAAGTTTCACTAAAAATAATATCTCCAGAATTACCATTACAAAATCCCAACTGCCCTATTGCATTTTGAGTTGCAAAAAATAGAGATAAAAATAAAATGATATTAACAGTAAATCGGTAGCTTTTCACGTTTATAATTAAGATATTATCATCAAGTATAAATGTATTTTTTTAAATTCACAATTATTAAAACAACTAAAGCCTTTTTGTAGCACTCATGTATAGGTTAATTGCTATTATTTCAAAACATTTTAAAAAAACAATAGTGTTTTTTATACTATTAGTAGCCTATTTTTTTTGTTTACCAAGTATACTTTTTAAAGATCCAACAGCAACTGTTATTACTAGTAACACTAATGTATTATTAGGTGCTCAAATAGCAAAAGATGGACAGTGGCGTTTTCCAGAAAGCGATAGTATTCCGGAAAAATTTAAAACGTGTGTTATCGCTTTTGAGGATGACTATTTTTATAAACATCCTGGATTTAATCCTATCTCTATAATTAAAGCCTTAAAAGAAAACTTAAATTCTGGTGAAGTCAAACGTGGTGGAAGTACAATTACCCAACAAGTTATTAGGCTATCTAGAAAAGGAAAATCAAGAACCTATTTAGAAAAGTTTAAAGAAATTATTTTAGCCACTAGATTAGAGTTAAGGCATAGTAAAGAAAAAATATTATCGCTTTATGCAAGTCATGCGCCTTTTGGCGGAAATGTTGTTGGTATAGATGCTGCGTCTTGGCGTTATTATAACAGAAACGCTCATGATTTATCATGGGCAGAAAGCGCAACTTTAGCTGTTTTACCCAATGCACCAAGCCTAATTTACCCAGGTAAAAATCAAAAAAAATTACTAGAAAAACGCAACAGGTTATTAAAAAAATTATTAGAAAACAATACTATTGATTCATTAACCTATAATCTTTCTTTAGCTGAAATCTTGCCTCAAAAACCATATCCATTACCACAAACAGCACCTCATTTACTACAAACTATTTCAAAAACTAATAAAGGAAAACGAGTTAAAACAACAGTTCAAAAACAACTTCAAGAACAAGTAAACAGCATTGTTTCTAATCATTATAACATTTTAAAACAAAATGAAATATATAACATTGCAGTTTTAGTTTTAGACGTTAAAACTAGAAAAGTTTTAGCCTATGTTGGTAACGCTCCAACAGATAAAGCACATCAAAAAAATGTAGACATAATTAACAAGCCTAGAAGTACTGGTAGTATCTTAAAACCTTTTTTATATGCTGCTATGCTTGATGCAGGAGATATACTTCCTAACACATTAGTTGCAGACATACCTTCTCAATTTGGAAATTATAGTCCCGAAAATTTTAATAAAGAATTTGATGGAGCTGTTCCTGCAAAACGCGCTTTATCACGCTCTTTAAATGTTCCTGCAGTTAGAATGTTACAAGCGTTTGGTTTAGATAGATTTCATCATTATCTAAAAGATTTAAAACTAAAAGACATAACCTATAATGCAAATCATTACGGATTATCCTTAATTTTAGGTGGAGCAGAAAGTAATTTATGGGATTTATGTAAAAGTTATGCAGCGTTCTCTTCGACTATAAATCATTTTAACGACACTTCAAGCGAGTATTTTTCTAATGAATTTTGCGAACCTACTTTCTACGACTCGCAAACCATTGATTTTGGAAAAAAAACTAATCAAAAAACACTTTTTGATGCTGCCTCAATCTATCTAACGTATCAAAGTTTAAAGGAGGTAAACAGACCAGAAGGCGATGACAATTGGGAGTTTTTTGACAATTCTAAACAAATCGCCTGGAAAACAGGTACTAGCTACGGTTTTAGAGATGCTTGGGCAATTGGTACAACAAAAGATTATGTTGTAGGTGTTTGGGTAGGTAATGCTGACGGAGAAGGTAGACCAGGATTAGTTGGTGTACAATCTGCAGCTCCAATTTTATTTGACGTATTTGATGCGCTTCCAAATAGTCAATGGTTTAAAAAACCTTTTGATGAAATGCAAGAAACTAGAATCTGTAGACTTAGTGGCTACAGAGCCTCGCTTAACTGTTTAGATACAGAGCTTCAATACGTACAACTAAGTGGTCTTAAAACAAAACCGTGTCCTTATCATAAGTTAATTCACCTAGACAAAACAAACACTTATCAGGTTAATACCTCTTGCGAAGATCTAAATAACATTAACACTCAGTCTTGGTTCACACTTCCTCCTTTAATGGAATACTATTATAAAAAAAAGAATCCTTTTTATAAATCACTTCCAACTTTTAGATTTGATTGTTTAGGTGAAAATGAAGTCACAATGCAATTTATTTATCCCAAAAATGAAAGTACTATTTATCTACCTAAGGATTTTAACGAAACGACGAACGAACTCGTTTTAAAAGTTGCACATTCTAAAAAAAATAGCACTCTTTTTTGGTATATAGACAAAACTTACATTGGTCAAACTACAGATATTCATGATATCGCAATTAAGCCCGAAATTGGAGAACATTCACTTGTTGTAGTCGACGAATTTGGTAATGAAATAAAAAGAAACGTGATAATTTCTAAATAATATTCTAAACACGATATATAAATCTTACAATTTTAACAATTAATACTCTTTTCGTCGAAAAAAAACGCATTACGTCTATCTGTGTTAAATTATTCTTAATAAAAGTATACCTTTAAATAACCAACTTGTGTTTTTCGCAAGGTTTTCAAAAAAAAATAAACTAACACCCAATCTCATTAAAATGAAAAAAACTACGTTCATTTTAGCTTTACTATTTCTACTAACAGGATGGCAAGCTAATTCACAAACTTATTTACAAGAAAATTTTAATGCCTCCATACCTGCAACCTGGACGATAACAGATGCAGGAGCAGCAACAGGTGATTCATGGATTTCTGGAATTCAAGGAGGTTTTTCAAGCTTAGATGGCACAAATGCAGCTATAGCAGATAGTGATGCAAACGGAAACGGTACGTTATTATTAGAAACGTTAACCTCTCCTGTTTTTGATGCTTCGGCAGCAACTGCACTATTTCTAGATTTTGACCAATATTACAGAAATATTGGAGCAGACAATGCTATCGTTGAGGTTTTTGATGGTACTGCTTGGGTCGAAGTATTAAATCAAACAGCATCAGCAGGTAATTTTAATGCACCTGACCAACAACACATAGATATTACAGCCTATGCTAACGCTAACATGCAAGTTAGATTTATATATAATGATGCCGATTCTTGGGCTTGGTATTGGTTAATTGACAACGTACTTATATACAACGCTACATGTCCAAACCCTTCAGGACTTACTTTAGATGCAGTAACATCTACATCTGTAGATTTATCTTGGACCTTAGGAGGGACAGAAGCTGCTTGGGAAGTAGTTGTTCAACCAGCTGGAACAGGAGCTCCAACTGGAGCAGGTTCTCC